>NZ_JBDIWA010000011.1:0-96865 GCF_039794105.1 Candidatus Kuenenia sp. | reverse complement strand
AAGAAGATAGGTATTGGTGTTGTTATTTCAGGGGCGTTAATGTTTAGTTATTTTGGATTAAACACAGCATTCATTAGCCCAGTAATCGCAGAAGAGGAAGAGAAAGACATTGAGAAGAAGACTGATGGGTTGATGGGTAGTTATAAAACAGGAAGTGCTTCATATGTTAGTGCTGACGTTTCCAATGAGGATGTTTGTGAAAAATGCGGAAAAAAGAAAGCTGATTGCACCTGCGAGGAATAATAAGCAGTAAACAATTGATACATTCGTCATACAGGAGTATTCATTGTATGTAAGCTGACGTCGAGCTAATTGGTGACATATGAAAACAATTGGCGAAAGAAAACATTTATAGCATCTCGCTTTGCGAAGTAGCGGGCGGATGTTTCCCAATAGCGCCAGTGGCTTGCATTTATTTGTTGGATTTTCAGGATGGCATGGACAAACAGGGTTTGTCCGTGCCATCAGTCGTGTAGGGGAGGGCATTATCCGCAGAGAAATAAACAACGTGTACACGGAAGAGTGATATTTTGTTGGGTAATGCCTTGTCCTATCAGGTTCGCTTAATAGAAGTGGGATACCTTATTCTTAATGAGAAAGGGTTCATTCTGGCGGCAAACTTTGCAGGAGCTTTCATGCTGGGCATAGAGCCGCATGCGTTAACAAATAAACCTCTATCGAAATACATCGTAAAGGAGGATACAGATGCATCATACAAGGGCGTCTGAAATGGGAAACAAGGAAACCTGTGAACGGAGAATGCTTAAAGGAGATCAACCGTTTAATGCACAGCCTGAAAGCGTTGCGGTTGAGGATGCAGAGGGAAACATCATTCAATATCTTGTCACTATAACAGATATTTCTGACTACAAAGATTTGGAAATAAAATTAAATAGTTTGTTAAAGTTCCCCAGTGAGGACACTAATCCGGTGTTGCGGGTATCAAGTGAGGGAATAATTTTCTATGCCAATAATGCCGGTTCTCACATATTGAATTTGTTGGGCTGCCGTGTATATCAAATACTTCCTGAACCATGGTTGAAAATGGTTGATAACGCCCTACACAATGGCAGAACTATAACGTTTTACGGCGAATTTCCCCCCCATGTGTATTCTTTTACGTTTACGCCAGTGAAAGAGGAAGGTTATGTTAATATTTACGGGCTTGACGTCACCCAACAACGCAAGCGGATGGAACAAGAACTGCTGCATGCGCAGAAATTACAGGCAATAGGTGTTATGACAACAGGGATTGCGCATGAGTTAAACAACATGCTTGCAATCATAGACGGAAAGATACAGATGTTGATGCAGGAAAATAAAGGCAGAAAAAAATTACTTAATGAATTACGTTTAATTCAAAGTTCAATCAAGGATGGCGCTGAAATTGTCCGCCGTATGAATAAATTTACTACGGAGAAGGAAGATCGTGAAGGGTTTGTAACAATTGACTTACGGGAAGAGATAAAAAACACAATTGATTTAATTCGCCCAAAATGGAAGGAACACTCAGAGAGAAAAGGAATTACCTACACCATAAATTTGGACGGCGTTAAACACGTTTCATGCATAAATGGCAATCCTTTGGAGTTGCGGGAAGTATTGATTAACATCATCTATAATGCTCTTGACTCAATGCCAGAGGGAGGAACGCTTTCCTTTTCTACAAGGGAAGAAAACGGAAGCGTCGTTTTAGAGATTTCAGATACAGGCATTGGCATGGATGAAGAAACGCAGGCAAAAATCTTTGACCCTTTTTTTACCACCAAGGAATATGGCATGGGTTTGGGAATGAGTATTGTTTATGGGACTGTCAACCGGCATGGAGGCAAAATAACGGTGCAAAGTAAAAAGGGAAAGGGCAGTACCTTTATTCTAAGCTTTCCCATAGTGAAAGGGTCGCAAGGTATAACGAAGAATTATGCGCCTGGCAAAGGGATGTCAGATAAAAAGGGCGGGTGAAACCGCATACTTATCGTAGATAATATGGTGTCCCTTCGTTTCCTAAGACAGGGCTCTTGGGCTTATCCAGTGACTTCATGCTTATACCCTTGTTCTTGCCCTTGAAATCGTATCATGGAAACCTGAAATCTTGTTTGAAGTTTAGGAGCTTTATCCTCACCCAGCCTCACTTCAAGCTTCCCTCAAATGATTTTTTTGACGTAGCCAAGCGCGGAAGGGAGTCCTTCCGGAAGGTGGTGAAGGTTTCAGGCGTAACCACATATTACACAGATTAAAAAATTCGTTACAATCTTACAATTGACCAATGACCAATGGCCAAACAAATTCTAATGACAAAATGATTTGAAATTCTAAATGAGTGCATCTTTCGTATTTCGTGCTTTGTGCCTGCTTGCTTCTGGCTATGCCAGTTTAGGGGCAAAATGGTTTACAAAAAGATTTGAGAAGATGCCTGATCGAAACATTTTATCTAAGAAAGCAGGCGGCGAAAGGAAAAGATAAAGGTTGCTATTCCGCGTAAACATTACACGACTCCCGGCGGGTTCGGGTTTGCAACCGTTCAGGCTTCGTCGTGAGCTTAGCCGAAAGGTTGCAAACCTGAACCCGCGAATGTTAGTTTCCAGTGCTATTATATTCCCGAAAATTACAGATTGGGTCAAATGGGCATTTTTGCTTTATTTTGTAGGTGTAATTCCCCACTTTGTTACTGAAAAGTGATAAAATAGGCGTAAAAACAGGAGTTTATAGCAATTCATCCCCACTTTGGAGGCAAAAAAGTTCATTTGACCCAGTCGGCGGAGCTTGGGAACGAGCAGTTTTTTCAATCCACCATCAATATCATTATTATTGGATTCTGCCTCGTAGTGGCAAGACACGCCTTGCCACTACAATTTGCATGAAAAACCCTGACAGGGTTAAAATAAGACAGGATGCTTGCGATACAATACCCCTCTGACCACAGGCAGGTGTGAAGATTTACAAAAAATCGGGAATGCGCCTCCCCCCACCAACCCTAACAGGGTTCTAAACCACCAAAGTCTTACCCATATTCATCGTTTTGGCTTTTTAAAAGTTTTATTTGGCAATATGTTCTCATTCACGTTATTGCAGGTTTATAATAGGTAAACAATTGTATACTTATTTATTGACATATGCTGTTTCCTTAATTATTATATTTAAGTATATTGTCGGTTACTTATGCAAAGGGCCAAAAAAAATACATGCAATACTTTTGTCAAAAATGCAGTTGAAATACACAGTATTGAATTTAATTAAGATTGATAATTTGCTTAAAGAGGATTCTCGTTTTAGAAAGGACAAATTATGATAGTACTTTATGCAGTCGGCAATCGGCAATCTACAGTCGGCAAATTGCAGATTGCCGATTGCAGATTGAGGATTGCCGACTGAGGACTGAGGACTGAGGACTGAGGATTTTTTTCGTGTCAGTACAGCATGCATGTTAACAATTGTTTGAAATGTAATTATTTTTAATATCGTCAACAAAACACAATTAAATTAATCAAGACGGTAAATAGTAATTAATCAGGAGATTTTTTATGAATATGAATATGTCAGCGAATGAACAAATACAAACGCCAAATGGCAATACAAGGGTAATGATACTTGCAACCCTGGCATTTGCGCTATGCTTTGCCGGCTGGACATTATTTGCACCTTTAGCAATATATTTTCAGAGAGAATTTAATCTGTCTTCTACAATGGTGGGAGTATTACTTGCTACGCCGGTATTACTTGGTTCCCTCGCAAAAATTCCTATGGGTATTGTGACAGACAAGTATGGCGGAAGACTTGTTTTTACGATTATGCTTCTGTTTGGATTCTTATCTCTGTTTTTTACCGGTTTTGCCCGTAGTTATGGTTCTTTGTTAGTGTGCGGATTCTTTTTCGGTTTAATAGGATCTTCCTTTGCTGTTGGAATTCCGCATGTTTCAGAATGGTATCCAAAGAAAAAACAAGGCTTTGCATTAGGCGTTTATGGCGTGGGAAACGCGGGTACTGCCCTTGCTGCATTTGGAGCGCCACTTCTTGCTGAATCTTTGGGATGGAATAAGGTATTTATTATTTATTCATTTCCATTACTTCTCATGGCGTTTGTCTACTGGTTTTTTACATCCAATGCCCCAAAACCTGCCAATTTAAAGGTTTCAACCCTGAGTGACAAACTCAAACTTTATAAATCTTCCAGATTGGCCTGGATCTTTTGCCTTTTTTACTTCATGTTCTTTGGATTCTTCGTATGCTTTTCAGTATGGTTGCCGACGTATTTATATGACTTTTATCATATTTCGCCGGTAAAGGCCGGTAGCTTCACCTCTATATTTGTATTTCTCTCATCATTTACCCGAATCCTGGGTGGCTATCTGGGTGATAAGTTTGATGGAAGAAAAATAATGGTACTGCTTACAGTAACCGTACTTTTCATAGCGGTATTCCTAAATTTCAACTTATCATTAATAACCGCACTTGCGGTGTTTTATATTATGGGCACTTGTCTGGGTATTGGCAATGGTGTCGTATACAAGCTGGTAGCGGAATATTATCCAAAAGATACCGGGGCTGTGGGTGGCCTTGTAGGTGCAGCAGGAGGTCTCGGAGGCTTCTTTCTCCCTATAATTTTAGGCACAATTAAAGATTACACCAATAATTATGCTCTCGGGTTTATATTCGTATCCCTCGTTTGTCTTATGTGCCTTTCTTTTATGGAGAAAAAAACCATGGTAAATGCACATAGAAAAGTAGCAAATGCAATGTAATGTAGTGAAGGCTGGAAGCACAAAGCGGCAATGGGTAAATGGAAATGGGTGATTTTTATAGAAAGTATCTCCCTGTGACGTTTCGGTGATAGGATTCACCGAAACGTCGTGTAAATTCAAAAAAAATGTTCAAGACTGTTTTAGTACCTTAGCAGTAATTCTTTTGCATTTTTTGGCTGAATATTTAATGGTTAAATCCGAAATGCTAAATACCGATCCACCCCCTGCACCCCCGCCAGCGGGGGACATGTTCTTCCTTTGGAGGGGGTAAGGGGGAGGATTTTGGAATTTGTTTCGTGCTTTGTATTTTTTATCTCGTGCTTGTTTGGTTCTGGCTATGCCAGCATAGGGATTTCAATATTTTTGTAGAGACGCATTGCATGCGTCTCTACATTTAACGTTTAGGAATTTCAATCTTGCGAATGTAGAGCGAAGAATCTCTTCGCTCTACATGAAAAAGTCACCGAAGGCCTTATTCATCCATCAGCATTCTTAAGAAATGCTATAATTGCCGCACGGGAATGAATAGTACCGTCCCTTACATTATCTTGCCTTAAAAATTAAGTTTCATTTTCAATCTTGCATATTTTTATTTATAATTCCTTCGTTTTTGCATAGAACAATAGATAAGTTATATAGTCCTGTTGTAATTCATATACAGAAGGGGGGTCATGTGTGCAAGTAAGAAAATCTACGAAGATCAGGAGACAGCAAATTGTAGATATTATTCGGGCTATTATATCTTCAAAAGGGATTGAACATGTTACCATAAGCGAAATAGCTGAAGAAATGGGAACCACCAAAGGGGCTATTTACCGGCATTTTAAGAGTAAAAGGGATATACTGAGCTTATTGATAGATAATGTAGAAGAAACTCTTATGGATACTGTTGACAATGCAATGACGGATGAAAACCCCATTCAAAATTTAAATAATATTTTACTTGCCCAACTTACTTTAGCCAAAAATCGCCGGAAGACTTCCTTTATTGTCATTATGGGAGCCATGCAGTTTAGCGATCCAATCATACGCAAAAAGATATTAGAGCTTATCCAGAAGTACCTGCGGAAAATAGAGAAACTGCTTTTAAGCGGCGTCAAATTGGGATTAATAAAAAAGGACATCAATCCCAGGATATCTGCTATGGTTTTTATGGGGCTTATCCAGTCTACCGTAACTGTGTGGTCATATAAAGACTTTAACTTCGTACCAAAAAAAATGCATAAGCAACTATGGGATATTTATCAACATGGACTTGGACTTTAATCTTTGCACATAGTTATGTGAAATCCTCCCGTACTATGTCGCTTATATCTATATTCTCTATCTGCTCTTCCACAAGAGGGGACCTTTCAGTAAGCCCGGTCTTTTCTTCAAAGGTCTTCTTTTCTGCCCTGTAAATTATACCAATTGGGATCCTGTCTCCCCATTCACAGGACTTCTGAAAAGCAAGCATCTTGTCTTCCGGATTGTATGATTCATCATCGTTAACTTTGTAAATTCTTTTAGAGTACCACTCGAAGGTGTTCTTTTTATTAAATGATACGCAGGGCTGCAATACATCTATGAGAGCGAAACCTTTATATTTTATTCCTTCAAGGATGAGCCAGGAAAGATGTTCATAATCTGCAGCATATCCCCTTGCAACAAATCCTGCCCCAATAGCAATCGCCATTTCCAGGGGACAAAGAGGTTCTTCAATTACCCCTTCAGGTTGGAATTTTGTTTGATATCCCGGATCTGTTGTTGGTGATGCCTGCCCTTTTGTAAGGCCGTATATTTGGTTATCGTGAACTATCAACGTTATGTCTAAATTTCTTCGTATATTATGAATAAAGTGATTCCCACCCTCCCCATAACAATCACCATCTCCGGTAGTAATCACTACTGTTAATTTGTGATTTGCAATTTTTGCTGCAACGGCAACCGGCAGCGCCCTTCCATGAAGGCCGTTAAAACAGTTGCATCTGATATAGTGGGGTAGTTTTGCGGCCTGGCCTATTCCGGAAACAAATAAGACGTCTTTCAAATCCCTGCCAAGTTTGGCAACAGATTTTTTTACCGCATTAAGGATACCGAAATTACCACAACCGGGGCACCAGGCTATCTCTTCGCTGCTTTTAATATCCTTAACTTCTACCATAATTATATCTCCTGTCTGATTTGCTGGATAAGAAAGTCTAAATTAAAAGGTCTGCCGTCAAATTTTAATATAGATCTATTGGCTTGAATCCCGGTTTCCCGTTTTAATAATCTTGCAAGTTGGGCTCCGGCATTATTTTCTACAACAATGATATTTTTCGCTCCCTCCAGTAATTCAATCATATCGGCAGATGGGAAAGGCCAGACTTGAGGCAGATGAATGTACCCTATTTTTTTATCAGCGATTGATTCCTTTGTTTCTTTTAATACACCGTAGGTAGAACCGAAACCAATGAGAATACAATCGGCGCCTTCTACATCAAACGCTTTCGGCTTCTCTATTTCGTTCGAAAGGCCTGCCATCTTTTTGTAAAATCTTTTTTCAACCATCATGGTGCGTATCCCCGCATCTTCGGTTATGTGTCCTTCTTCTGTATGCTCATCACTATCTGCATAGACAGGGTCTTCTATCCACGAGGGTATTGCCCTGGGTGAAATGCCTGACTCGGTGATTTGATATCGTTTGTAATCTTTCACCTTTTTAGACTCTTCCTTTGATAAAATATATCTTTGTACTTTTATTTTATCCAAATCAAACATTTCGATATTTCTATAAGAGTCTGTTAAATGCTGGTCTGACATGATAATTACAGGTATCTGGTATTTTTCTGCCATATTAAAGGCCTTTATGGTTAAGTAAAATGCCTCTTCTATTGAACCGGGAGAGAATATTAGCCTTGCAAATTCGCCATGGCCTGCAGAAATGAGAAAATCAAGATCCCCCTGTTCTGTTCGTGTGGGAAAACCGGTTGCGGGGCCGGGTCTCTGCCCTTCATAAATTACAATGGGGGTTTCCGTCATGCCGGCAAGGCTTAAGCCTTCTACCATAAGGGCAAATCCCCCACCGGAAGTACCGGTCATTGACCGCACCCCTGCAAAGGATGCCCCTATTATCATGTTTATTGCCGCAATCTCATCTTCTGCCTGTTCGACAACTATGTTAAATCTTTTTGCATATTGTGCCATAAGGTTTGCAAGGCCGGTGGAAGGCGTCATGGGGTATGCGGAATAGAATTTACACCCTGCTTTAATTGCCCCCAATCCTATCGCATCACATGCGGTCAATAAAAGGGTGTCTTTAGCATTGCCTTTTTTTATTTTGAAGATATCCCGTTTAAAATTATTTCTGGCAAAATCATATCCGGCCTGAGCGGTTTCTCTGTTTTTATCTATGAGGTCCTTTTTCTTATCGGCGAATGCAGTTCTCAATACATTATCTACGTAACTAAAGTCCACGCCGGTCATTTCTGCCAAAAATCCACAAGCAACTGAATTAACAAATATCTCGTTCCCTCCAACCTCCTTTGCTATGTTGTACATAGGGATATCAAAAAATGCGCTATCTTCTTCAGTAATATTAAATCTCTTTTTATCGAGGACAATTACCCCATTTTCTGATATATCTTTTCTGTGGAGATTAACGCTTTTATTATCAAAGGCTACCATGATGTTGGAGTTTTGGCGGAGTGTATGGAGGTGTTTATCTGAGATTCTTATTTGATAAAAATTATTACCTCCCCGTATCCTTGACATGTAATCCTGGGCAGCAAAAATATAGAACCCGGCATTTTTGAACACATTACATAATGCCCCTCCTACAGTTTGCAATCCCTGGCCTGCTTCACCGGCAATTTTTATTGTAAGTTCATTATCCATAAATAGTTACCTCTATAGTATATTTGGTGGTCTCATCCCTTGTAGATTATTTAAAATTTCAATTTATTTTGTAATGTTGGAAGTTCAATCCTTTCATGAGAAAAGGTGAATAAGGAATGGGAAATTTGTTAAGTCAGGTATAATATGCACGCTATCAAATATGATTGTTCACTGCAAGGGTAATTGACGGCTTGGGAGTGTAATGGGGGAAAAAAAATTACGCAGAAAAAGTGACGGGTATGGGTAAATGTGAAGAATGGAGCATCGCACAAAGTTGCGCCATCGTAGGGGCGACCCCTGTGCCCTGTGGTCGCCCAACTAATATGTTACCTGGAATGTAATTTATAAGCGAGGAAGACCGTGAATTCAAAAAACCAAAAGCCGTCTATGTATGACGTATCAAATTTTACCATTCGTGATATGACGGAATGTTGTAAAGTAGTGCGCACTATTGGCAAAGGCGCAAAAAACATGGAAGAAGTTGCCAATCGCATTGTTAATCATTTATATGTCAATTTGATTGATGGGCAGAGCGGCAATAAGGCATGTTCGCTGGTTCGTTTTTTCAAAACGCATACGTTTGAAAAGCTCGACCCTGAACTTCAAAACTTTTCAAAAAATGTGTCAGGAAATAGCACTGTTTTCCCGGAGACTAAGTGCCTAACCCTCCTTGCGACAGTTGGTGAAAACCCGGCGTGGAATTCCAGAAAAACCTCAAAAGGGCACAGGGCGATTCCGCTTCTAAGCGAAGAGATGGTAGATCAGATTCCGATGATCAAAAACCTTATTACGCAGTTGGGGTTAGATACAGGCATGGTGATCAAGCCAGGCCGGCGGACTCTGTTAGATGAAAACGAGAAAATGTGTAATGTCTTTTACGTGCCAGAGGCGCATGGCAGCCCTTGTATTCCTGCACAGAAAGAATTTGTAGTACCCTACGGGATAAGATCTGTCATAGGATTTGGTGGTCTGTTTCCCTCGGGTGATGTCTTTGCGATCATTATGTTTCTGAAATGTACCATTACTAATAAAGTGGCGGATCTTTTCAAAATCCTTGCGCAAAATATAAAAATAGCGGTATTGCCGTTTGAGGATGCTGTATTTGCTCAACCTGGAAATGTTGCTGAGTATACGGCAGAAATTCAAAATCTCAGGGATCAAGTAGTTGCCATGGAGCGACTGCTGGAGGTGTACGAACAAAGTGTAATTGAGCAAACAATGAAATTCACTGAAGAAGTATCAGAGCATAAAAAGGTTGGAGAAATATTAAAGGATCGCGAACAATTCCTGCAAACACTTATGGAAGCAATGCCTGTTCCGGTATTTTACAAGGATAAAGGGGGAAAGTATATCGGATGCAACAGCGCTTTTGAGGATTTTTTAGGAATGCGTAAAGAGGAAATTATTGGCAAAACAGTCTATGAAGTTGCTCCTAAGGAACTTGCAGACCGGTATCACGAAGCTGACGCAGCTTTGTTTCAGAGCGGGGGAAGTCAGGTTTACGAAGCCATCGTGAAGCACCACAAGGGTTCAGTGCATGACGTCCTTTTCCATAAAGCTGTTTTCTGTGATCGGGAAGGCACGCTCTCCGGTTTAATAGGTGTAATTCTGGATATCACCCAACGGAAACGGACAGAGGAAACACTCAGGCACAGAACTGATTTTGAAAAAACAGTTGCAACTATTTCCAGGCGATTTGTAACCCTTTCTGATTTCGATGCTGCTGTTAACGCTTCTCTGAAAGATGCCGGCAGGTTGTGCATGGCAGGAAGGGCATACCTCTTTCAGTTCCGGGACAACGGCGCTATTATTGATAATACTCATGAGTGGTGTGATTCGGGAGTTAATCCTGAAATGAATAACCTTCAGAATATTCCTGTTATTGCATTCCCATGGTCAATAAAAAACTTGCAGGAAGGCAAAATAGTTCATGTGGCGGATATTTCTAAAATGCCGGATGAAGCAATCGCAGAAAGAACTGAATTTGAGAGACAGTCTATTAAGTCAATATTGATCCTCCCAATATATATAGAAAAAAAACTACTTGGATTTATTGGTTTTGACAACGTAAAGTCTACCGGCCAATGGTCTGAAGATGATGTGACACTGCTCAATATCATGTCGGAGATTTTGGGAAATGCAATAGCACGTATTGAGTCGGAAAAACTCATCAGCCACATGGCGTATCATGACGCCCTTACTAAATTACCCAACCGGAACCTCCTCCATGACCGGTTAAAAGTAGCCATGGCACATGCAATTCGTAGTGAAAATATGGTTGCAATTATAATGCTTGATCTGGATGGGTTTAAAATGATTAACGACTCCTTCGGGCATCAAAAGGGTGATTTATTACTCAAGGCTGTAGCAGAACGGTTAATGCAATGTTCGCGGGAAGGAGATACGATTGCCCGTATGGGTGGCGATGAATTTATAATCGTCATTCCAGACCTTGCTCAGACAGAAGATGCCGCTCTGTTTGCGCAGAAAATCCTGGATGCATTACGTCAGCCCTTTCTTATTGAGAAGCACGAAGTTCACACTACTGCCAGCATAGGCATCACCATCTTCCCCCTCTATGCAAATGATTCAGAAAGCCTGTTTAAACAGGCAGATGTTGCCCTGTATCTTTCCAAGGCAAAGGGCAAAAATACATACCAAATCTACAAGCCTGGCGTCAATCGATTTTAACCTTTCCTTTTGCTGGTTGTATTCCACAAATACTGAAGCCCATGCCCTGAGTGGCCTTCTTTTGGACAACAGTAATTCTGTCTTCCATATTTGCGATAATTTACTGAAATTATTTATCACAAGGATTAAGCTTGCAGAGGTGGTATTTTCAACCACACAGGTATTCCATATAGATTAAAGGCACACCAATCCCGGCGTTACCCTGACCTTTCGGTGGCAGCACAAGCTGGCTATGGTTGAGTTTTCAAGTGTGGTTTCGTTTGAACTGAACAATGGCGTTGTGTATAATGCACTGGGCTATTTCGTGTTACCGGTTAGAAGGTTATGGAAAAGGCATATGCGGCCGCCTACAAGGTCAAATCGCTTGGTGTTGAAGATCAAGAGGCGTTGCTGCAAAAAAACACTAATTTTACGGGAGAAAAAAAATGAAAAAGGGACCCAAAATTCTGATATCGGTTCTGGTGGTGCTGGTTGTTTTGATCGCGGTTGTTGCTCTGCTTACCAAGCTGTTCGGCGACCGCGCATTGAAGGTGGGGATCGAGGCCGGCGCCGAACGATCAATGCAGGTTGGGGTACATCTTGACGATGTAACGCTATCGATTTTCGACGGAACGTTAAATTTAAAAAAACTCATCGTCGATAACCCGGAAGGCTATCAGCATCCCAATATGCTGAAGGTTGGCAATACCTATGTTTCCGTTAATATTCGTACCCTCTTGAGCGATACGGTGGAGGTTAAAAAAATCCAACTGGATGATGTCTACCTGACCATCGAACAAAAGGGAGTGACCAACAATCTTCAGCATATCCTCAACAATCTGCCCAAGGACGACGCCCCGGACGAACCTGGCAAAAATCTTCGCATCAAGGAACTTCAGATCAACGGCGTGACTGTTGAGGCCAAACTGTTGCCGATACCCGGACAGGCCGACACTGTTAGGCTGCGTGTTGCGCCGATTATGCTGACCAATCTCGGAACTGAAGAAGATATTAATGTTGCCCAATTGACCGGTATTATTTTGGCAGCGATCGCCAGGAGTGTAATGGAACAGGGCAAAGACCTGTTGCCGCTAGATATGATCAACGACCTGGGCAAGGGCGTGCTGGGCGTGGGAACCGAACTGTTTAAGCACGGTACAGGCGTAGGTAAAGGCATACTCGAAGGGGCCGGCGACGTTGGCAAGGGTGCAACCGACGCCATTCGCGGCATTTTCCAGCGCAAGAAAGAATGACCTCCGTTCGATTGACGATTGAGTCAGTGTACAGTAAACGTCTCGGCAGTTTTCCCCTACGTTAAGCAGGTATTTTGCATTCATAGAATATTTACAGAAGTCAAGACCGGCAAAAAGACCGAGGAAATTGTTTACGGTATTACCAGCCTGACCCAACAAAAGGCAAGTCCCAAAACCATTCTTAAGTTTTCCCGCGGACACTGGTCAATAGAAAATGGACTTCATTATGTGCGTGATACCGCTTTCCGTGAAGATCATTCTCAAATACGCACGAAAAATGCCCTAAGGGCAATGGCTTCTTTGAGGAATCTTGTGGTTGGGCTTTTTCATTTTTTCCAGGTAACAAATATTGCAAAGACGCTCAGAAATTTTGCGGCAAGACCTTTTCTTTCACTTCAAATGCTTCGCTGGTAATGTAGAGAACAAAAAAGCACTTTATTTTTTACTCTCTCTCTCTCTCTCTCTCTCTCTTTCGTTATTACAGGGATAATCACGCTCCATTTTGCTTGTTTTGCTCATTTTTGTCCATTTATATGAGAACTCTATCGCCTTTTACTTTCTTCTCCACTTATTGACAGGAGCTTTTGGCACAAATTCTTGATCCGCGTCTTTCGTAGGGTGACTTTGACGTTGCCGTGATAACATGGTATTATCATGTGAAATAAGGGGAAGAAAAAGGTATATTTTCTGTTCTTTTTTGTATCATTTAAAATCTTTCAAAATCGTTTTTTTCGTGTTATTTTTGGCGTCATGCAGTAAAATTCCCTTCTGGACATTTGATATATTTTTCTACCTCATTATTTTTCAGTTTCAAATTTCATGAGTATTTTGTTAATATAACCACGATTGAAATTTTGTAGCGGCCTGGAAAGAATTATTGATAACAAATGCATGCCAAAAGCGGTAACATGCTGTAAGAAACTGCATAAAAATATTTCAATAAATACTGTAATTTATTGTTAAACTGTGACTTATATACTAATGCGCCCGTAGCTCAGAAGGATAGAGCAACGGTTTCCTAAACCGTAGGTCGGACGTTCGAATCGTCTCGGGCGCATTAAAAATACTTATGATAGATTTGCACACACATACGCTATTTTCCGATGGGGTACTCCTGCCTTCCGAGCTTATCCGCCGTTGTGAGGTAAAAGGTTTCCGCGGTCTGGCCATTACCGATCATGCAGATTACTCTAATATTGATATTGTAATACCTAATGTATTAAAAGCATGTCAGGAAATAGCATCTACTACCAGGATGAAGGTGTGCGTAGGGGTTGAATTAACGCATGTCAGGCTGGAACATATAAAATTAATGGTGCAGAGAGCCAGAGAGTTGGGTGCGTTCATTGTTTTGGTTCATGGGGAGACAATTACGGAACCCGTTATTCCGGGCACAAACAGGGCGGCAATAGAGGCTGGCGCCGATATTTTGACGCATCCCGGGCTTATTTCCGTGGATGATGCTCGTTTGGCGAAGGAGAAGGGGGTAAGGCTTGAAATATCCGGCAGGAAAGGCCATGCGTACGCAAATGGCCATGTCGCCAAAATGGCAAAAAAGGTGGGGGCAAAGCTTGTTATCGGTTCAGATTCCCATGCGCCGGGTGATTTGCTGGACCGTGCGTATGCTGAATTGATTATTCGTGCAGCAGGGTTGGATGATGATGATATTGAAAATATTTTTAGAGAAGCAGAAACTTTAATTGATTTATAAAAGAGAAAGAAAAATGACTGAAACAAAATCTGATATACTTGGGGTGTTAAATAAATATAAAATTTTTATTGGTATAGGCGTTGCGGTTGCTATTTCTATTGCAGCAGTGACGGTAACTTTAGTTAAAGCAAAGTCCAGAAAAGATGAAACCGCATGGCAGAGTATGTGGAGAATCAATAGCGATCTTGCAATGGCTGCTCAGGCAGGGAAAACCGAAAAAGATAAAAACGAGGCATTGAACAATGCCATTGAATCATTCGAATACATCGAGGAGGCTTTGGCGTCTTCCGGCACAATGCCATGGATATTATTTCAGAAGGGCAATGTTTATTATGAGTTGAAAAACTATGATGAAGCGATTCGTACTTATAATGATTTTTTGCAAAGATACAGCGGCCATCCCATTGCTTTTCTGGCGAAACAATCGCTGGGATATGCATATGAAGAAAAAGGACTTTTAGAGGAAGCCGGTAATCAATTTAATGACAAGCTGCTATCGAATAAGGTTTTTCTTTTAGCGCAACAGGGGTGGGACGCAGGCCGCTGCTACGATAAATTAGGCCAAAAGGAGAATGCCATTCTCAATTACAACAAGGCAGTGGAGATAGAACCGGATAGTATTTGGGCGTCTCTTTCGCGGTACCGTTTATCGGTAATCAAATGAATATAATGCTGCAGGAAAGCCAGGCACACGTTAAAGAAGTAACATTGGAAATAAAGAGGGTCGGTGAAAGTAAAAGAATAGACAGATTTATTTCTTCCCGCTTTCCTGACTTTTCGAGGACGTATATACAAAAACTAGTAAAAGAGGGCGCAATTGTCGTAAATGGAAACGTTGTCAAAAGCAGTTATTTCATAAAAAAAGGCGATGTGATTTCCGCTACCGTTCCTGTGCCGGAAGAGACCAAAATTACTCCGGAAGACATCCCTCTTAATATCATCTACGAAGATGATTATTTAATGCTGATTAACAAACCATATGATATGGTAGTACACCCTGCGGGAGGACATCCTTCCGGTACTCTTGTGAATGCCGTTACTTTTTATTGCCAAAATCTCTCTCAGATTAACGGACCCCTTAAAGCGGGTATTGTTCACCGGTTGGATAGAGATACAAGCGGGGTAATGCTTGTGATAAAAAGCGATGCCGTACACTCCCATATTGCAATGCAGTTTGAGAAAAGACTTGTGAAAAAGGAATATTTTGCAGTTGTAGAGGGCGAGGTGGCATTTGATTCCAATGAAATAAATATGCCGATAGGGCGGCATAGAGTGGACAGACAAAAGATGGCGGTAAGAAGGGATACCGGAAAAAACGCAACTTCCGTTTACGAGGTAATCGAGCGTTTTCGAGGCTATACGTTGGTGAAGGTAATGCCAAAGACGGGGAGAACACATCAAATTCGTGTTCATATGCAGGCAATAGGGCATCCGGTTGTTGCGGATGAAATGTACAGCAAATACGATGCTTGTTTTCGCTCGGATTTACTTGGTAAGGAAAGGGCTCCTGACGAAGAGTCAATAATTGAAAGACAGGCGCTTCATGCACACAGAATTGAATTTTTCCACCCGATTCTGAACAAACAAATGGCTTTTCAGGTAGATATGGCGGAAGATATCTCTTTTTTGGTTAGCGCACTTCGGGAATTAAGGCCATTACGGGAATGAACAAGAAAATGCGAAATGTGTTTATATGATAAAATGTTTAATAAACGATATTTCTAAAGTAATTTTGAAAATAAATATATTGATTTCTAATAGTCTGGTAGTATATTTTACTGACGTTAAATTTTTATAGAAGGAGTTATTGATATGTTTGGTATGCCAGGTGGTTGGGAGTGGATTATCATCCTGATTGTGGCAATTCTTATCTTTGGGAAAAGACTTCCCGAGGTAATGAAATCCTTGGGGAAAGGAATTGTCGAGTTTAAAAAAGGGGTAAAGGGAGTTGAAGACGACGTGGAAGACGTCAGCAGCAAGTCGCCACAGTCAAAGAAAAAAATAGACATCGAGAATGATACTGCAAAGCAGGAAAAAAATAGTTAGTTTTATTTTGAAAAAGGATAATAAAAATGCGTGATAGAAGAAGACAAAGATTAGGCTGGAAGAGTAAGCGGGCAAATCATGGAAGAATGGGTACAAAGGGAAGAAGGGTAGGCAGGTACAAGTAATCAGAAGGCGCTTGACGATGCCGGCCTTTTTGTTTGTATGAAACGTTTCAGGAACAGAAATATGTTGCAGTGTAAATTTTGATGCAGGAACAATTGATAAAGTAATAATTTTGTTTTTTGAAAAATTCCAATAATAGCGATGTTTGCTGCACAGTGAGGGGCGAAGCATTTGCCATAAATTGTCATAAAGGTGTTAATACCCAAACTGGCAAATGCTTCGCCCCTACTTTTTCAAAGAACTAAATTATTACGAAAAAAAGGTATTTGTATTTTGCCACAATAAAGTAAAGATTTATCAATAAAACCGGGAAAAGACGCTGCTTGCCTTTTTTTACTTTCTGTTCAAGATCAATTCACACCTTTAAAATCATAGAGAGGCAGGATGTGCGCCTTGCGGTTTTCTTGCTACACACCTTTGACGTTTGCTGCAAATTCACTGAAAAGCGCACAGAAATGCCAAAAATCCGATACTATTAAAAAATGCGATGTGTACCAGTTGTAACCGTTTGTAACACTTTAGTTTTTTGAAAAACTGCGACAATGTAGTTTTCCGAATAACTTTTTGAGTGAAATGTAGGGTGCGCCCTACTCGCTAAATTCAACCCCATGCTCCCCCCGCCCTGACCTTTATCCAAGTAGATTAATTTTTTGGAAATGACATATGTCTTGTCTTACGAAGCTCCAAAATGTTAAATTTTATGTCCAAATGGCAGTAAGCATTTAGTCGGGGGCGGCATCTGTCTGGAAACACATAGCATTACATAACACTGCCCCGAACATAACCTGGCTTCCTGCCGGACAGGGGTATATCTTAACGTGGTATTACGCGGGAGAATATTTATAATGCGGAAAATAATAATCATACTTTCATCTGTTTTTGTTTTTCTTTTAATAGCAGTGATTGCAGCGCCCTTTGTAATTGACCTAAATAAGTATAAAGACAGGATAATTACACTTGCAAAGCCCTATCTGAATCGGGAGTTTGATTTTGCGGATATTAAACTTACCCTAATCAGCGGCCTGGGGGTAGAAATCAATGGACTGCGTATTGCGGACAATCCGGAATTTGGAAGTGAAGATTTTCTGTCTTTGCAGAGTCTTCGCATAAAGGTGGCGCTGTTTCCGTTATTAAAGAAAAAGGTACAAATCAAAAAGTTGATCATGGATGAACCTGTTGTGCGTCTGGTTCGGAATTCAAATGGGGAGTTTAATTTTTCTGATATGGTAAGTGATGCCGAAGAAGATGAAAAGCCGCAGGCAAAGGATGAAAAGAGGAAAGAAAAAAAATCAGGGAGTGAAAAAAAACCTGATAGCGAACATAACATTTTTCTGGCGGGATTAATGGTTTCCCAATGCGCCTTACACAGTGGGCAAATACATTTTTTGGATAATTTTGTTCCTGAAGCGCCGGTGACGATGGTTTTTGACTCATTAAATATAGAATTAAAAAATGTGTCTTTGTATAAACCGATACGGATATATGTATCAGCCGGTTTACAGGGGATGACAGAGCAAAATCTTCTTATAAAGGGAATGGTTGGGCCAGTAGGAGAAAATATGGATATTGGGGGTCTTGCTATGGACATTCACGTTTCCGTACAAAATGTATTCCTCCACAAATTTGCCCCCTATATTCCCGATGGTTTAATGTTATCCCCCCTTGAAGGAATATTGTCTATGACGGCAAATATGAAGGGGTCTGTTCATTCAGGATTGGATTTAGAGTCTATGATTCAGGGCGAAAAACTTGTAATGTCCATAAAAGACTCTGATGAAAAAATACAAAACTTAAATATTACACTGAAAGAAAAGATCAAATATGATGACAGAAAAGGGGATATCGGTTTTCAGCAATTGGATTTGGCGTTGAATGATAACAATGTTTCATTGACGGGCACTATAGAAAATATAAAAACAGATCCGCAATGGGATGTAACCCTCATGGCAAAAATGAATGCACTTGACGAAGCGTTAGCACTATACCCTGTCTTTAAAGAAGCGTTGCCGCAAGATTTCCGATTCACAGGACCTTTAAACATGGAGATAACTTCAAGCGGAAGTATGGATGCTATGCAAATATCCGGGCATACGGAGATGACGGGAGCGGAAATACTCTATGGAGAGGTATTTAAGAAACAAAAAAATATCCCATTTCAAATATCGTTAAAAGCAAATAAAATTGCAGATATTACCCAACTGGAAACTTTTGTGGTTAATTTGCAAAATGCATCCCTTAATAGTTCTGGCTCGATAGAGGGTCTGGCAAACCCTCGTTTTGATTTGGAGAGTACCACGAATGAATTTTCGTTGAAGGGATGGGATGCAATTGTTCCTTTGTTGAAAGAATATGAACCGGAGGGTTCAGTTAGTATTAAGAATTATATGAAAGGCAATTTGGATGACGCATTCGTGAATCTGCACGTTTCATCCCCGAAACTTTTGTTTAAATTCCCCGCATCTTCTGAGAATAAAGAAGATGAAAATACGAAACAACGCAAAGATGTTGCCGAATCGATTCGTTTTGAACTATTGGCAAAGAAGCTAGCGGACAATATCACTGCGGACGGGGGGCTTGAAATGGGAAAGGGGACTGTATTGGATATTAATTTTGAAGAAGCGAAGGGGAAATATAGTTTTCAGGATGATATTTTGAAAATACAGAGCTTTCAAATGCGTACCTTTGAGGGAGATATTTCACTTACAGGAAACTATGACTCCAAAAGCATGCAGTGGGATGCAAGCCCTATAATAAATACAGTAAGGATAGACGGAGTTGTTGATGCTTTTACTCAATACCGCGGTATGATGAAAGGGGTTTTTTCCGGATCGTTTGACATGGGCGGTTCTCTGGGGAAAAACGATAAAATGGTAACGAATGCTAATGGGTCGTTTCGTTTGTTACAAGGAGAGATCGAAAACGTAAATTTTATGGAAACGATAATAGATTCTCTTTTGGGGATAAAAGAAATTTACAAATATGCAGGGGAAAAGAAAGATGTGCTGGAGAAATATGAGGTAACACGATTTGATTCTCTCGATGGTGAATTTTCTCTTTTAAATGATATGCTTGATTTAAAAAAGTGTTATCTGGAAAATATTTATACCCCTGATGCGCCAGGTTCAGATGCAAAGCTAAAGGGGGATATCAATGTTGATACCGGGACCCTTGATTTAAACGGCAAAGTTATATTGTCTTCGGAACATTCAGAAAAGTTGACCAAAAAAGCGAAACCATTAAAGGCGCTTCTCAATGAAAAGGGGAATATTGTCCTGCCCGTTACCATTACCGGGACGATGAGTAATCCAAAACCCTTGTTGGATACAAGTTATGTACTCAATGCGATGATGAATTATTACGGCAAGGAAGAACTCGAAAAGGGATTGGATAAGTTAAAAGAAAAACTTGGTCTGGAAAAGCTTGGTTTGGAAAAGTTGTGGCAAAAAGATTAAAGATTAACACTGATTTAAAAGAAGAGAAGAACAGACCGTTCCGCTAAGGCGGATAAAGAAGTATGCGCTTTATTGTTTAAGCACCTCATTCATACTGCCGCTACGGTATCCTTCTATATCAAGAGTGACGTACTTATATCCTATTTCCTTGAATGTATTGATTAATTCCGTCCTTTTGCCATTTTGTAATAATTTGGGAAAGTCTTCCGGCAGAATCTCAATTCTTGCTATGGTATCGTGATGCCTGACGCGAAATTGTCGCAGCCCGATGCTTCGCAAATAATCTTCTGCGGCGGCGACGAGAACTAATTTGCCTTCAGTAATAGCTTCTCCATAGGGGAAGCGGGATGACATGCAGGCGTACGATGGTTTATCCCAGTTTGAGAGATTGAGATAGTGTGATATTTCGCGTATATCAGATTTTCTGTATCCGAGATCCTTTAAAGGGCTGCGTACGCTGAGTTCCTTTGCAGCTTCAAGCCCGGGCCTGTGTTCACTTGTGTCGTCAAAATTGGCACCATCCGCAACATTTTTGAATCCCCGTGCCATTGCAATGTCTTTTAGTTTTCCAAATAATTCCGATTTGCAAAAATAGCACCGGTTCGTGGGATTTTCAGCAAAGCCCTTAATATTAAGTTCGCTGGTATGGATGGTCATATGGGAGATACCAATCTCCTTTGCTATTTTTGTCGCCTCTTCATATTCAAAGGCGGGATATGTTTCTGAACGGGCAGTGACTGCCATGGCTTTTCCGCCTAAAACATCAAAACAAACTTTTGCGACAAGCGAGCTGTCCACTCCCCCTGAAAAAGCAACGACAACACTTTCCAATGCCTCTGCATAGTCTCTTAATTTATTAAGTTTTTCTTTCGTATCCATACTATTCAACGGTGATAAAATTTTTAATTTCAGCAAGGTGTATTTGAATATATTCCACTGAAAATTTACGATAAATCCAGCATTTTTTGGATAGCGGAATGTGCCTTTTGCGCGATATCCTCAGCGACCTTGACTTCATATACAAGGTCTTCCAAAGCCCACAATACCTTTTCCAGGTTAATGAGCTTCATATTGGGACAATCGGAAAGCGGTGTAACTGCGAAAAATGATTTTTGCGGGTTCTCTTTCTTTAGACGATGTAAAAGACCGACCTCAGTTCCGATTATAAATTTGCCTGCACTGGATTCCCTGCAATATTTTGCGATTCCTGTCGTACTTGCAACATGGTCAGCCAGCTCAATAACATCAGGTGTGCATTCAGGATGCACCACGATTTTCGCCTGTGGATGTTCCTTTTTTGCCTTTACAATATGTTCTGCCAGTATCCTGTGGTGTGTTGGGCAGTAGCCCTCCCAAAGAATCATGGGGCGGTTGAGCTGTTTTGATACATACCCTCCCAGACTCTTATCCGGAACAAATAGTATTTCCTGTTCTTTGGGAAATGAAGATACGATTTTTATTGCGTTAGATGACGTGCAACAGATATCGCTCTCAGCTTTTACTGCGGCGGTACTGTTTACATAGCAAACAACTTTTGCACCGGGAAACTCCTTTTTTTTCAGAATAAGTTCCTTCCGGGTAATCATATTTGCCATCGGGCAGCCTGCATTTTCATCAGGCAAAAGCACCAATTTGCCGGGACAAAGAATTGATGCAGTTTCTGCCATGAAGTGTACCCCGCAGAAAACAATCATTTCCGCCTCAGTTTTGGCGGCCTGTTGTGATAATCCCAGGGAATCCCCGGCGAAATCGGCAATATCCTGTACTTCACCCCTTTGATAGTTGTGCGCAAGTATTATTGCATTTCTTTTTTTCTTTAATTCTTTTATTTTATCTATTATTAATGTAGTCAAACTGTAGGTGTTTTGTTGATGTTCTTGTATTGAGGTATCTTTTCATGTCAGTGTTTCTTTCTGAAAAACATTGGCGTAAACACTATGAAAATGAATAATAACACAGTATGATGCGATTTTAAATACTTTTTTTATGTGACTCTTTCGCCAAATGAAACAATTGCTCCCGATTAATAGCCGGGAGCAATTGTTTCATACGAGTGGTTATAGGCAAAAGGGAATATGTTGCGTTTTTTTTCAATTGGGCTTTCAAAGATTAAGTAAAAACAATAGAAAATACATTAATTGGATAGTAAAATACGATTATTCATTTTTACTTTAGCATCAAGTTAGGCACGTAGTTGTCCAAAAAGTACAGGTGGAGAAGTATCACCACAAAAGGTGTTTTAAACCCATTTGTGGTGATAGCCAGTTATTATACAGGCTTAATGGGGGGGATAAATTTGCAAAAACTTACTTTTTGGACAATCCCATGCCACTCCGAAAACCGCTTAAATAAAATGGTAAAAATCCGGAGCTTGTGAGGTCTTTTGGGATAGTGATTGAGAACATGGTGAGTACATGTCCAAACCAGATGACTGTAGTAACGGCAAATCAGCATGTCTGGGAAAAGACAATCCTGGCGTCTATGGAGGAGGCCCATAAACATAGATTTCATAAACGTTTTGAGCTTGCAGGAATAAATAAAGAACAGGGTAAAGAGCTTATTCAACAAAGACTGCATCTCTTTAATCCCGGCAGCGCAGAGGTACAACTTTTTGCTGATGAAAAATGGTTCAATAATTTATTTAAAGACAGTACCCAAATAGGGATTCGCCGTTTTATAAATGCGTGCAGGGATCAATGGGATATTGAAAAAAACAGAGAAGTTAAAGTATCGTCACTTGAATATTATTTTGAGAAAAGTTTAGAAGATATCAGATCACAGCCAAAAAGACATGTTTTTGTCCGGATATCCTGTATTGGATGATCTTTGAAGTGTCTAAGGGCATTACCGGAATTACGGTAAAAAAACATAAAACAGAAAAGGGATATTTTTCCATTCACTGGTTATTCAATACTCGTTCTATTATATTTGGATTAGAATCGGGTTCCAATAGTATGAGATGGCGATCAATTGTAAGGGAGGCGAAAAGATACACAAGATCTCAAACGGGATTAACAGCGGTCATGGTGCGAACGTTTGAGTTGCCGAAGATACCCAAACCAACGTGGAAAATAATCGGGTCAGAAATAGAAGAGGCTAAAAAAGAGTTTTTCAATATAGTAGATTTAAAGAAAGATATGGTGATAAATATTTATGCTGCTAATGAACTTTACAGAGATGCGGTAGAAGGTGACATACCATATTCACGCGATGAGGTTTTATCATTTATAAGAAAAAGGTTTACGTGGTTTTGGGATACAATTATTGGTGATCTCTCAGCCGGAATAGAAAAGGAAAAAAAAGATGAAGATAACATAAGTCCGGCAGAACGTGTTGTAGATGAGATTACGGCACATATCAAAAAGGAAAAGGTGTTAAGTTTAGACGAATTACTCATGAATTTGTCAAAGTCATTGGATAAAGAAAAGATTTTAGATATTTGTACGAAAACTCCGCAAATAAAGGTTTATCAAAGTCCCCGTATGACTATATTGCAATGGCAGTCAAATCGATAACAGTAACAGAATTAAAACATGCCTGTCTGGACAACGATTGGAAAGACAGATGGCTTGCAGGTGAAAATCCTCCGACAACTCCTAAGCATCCTCCAAATTCAATAGCTGTTTACGGAACCAAATTTCACAACATCGTGAAGAAATTTTTAGATTGGTTATCACTGCCAGAAAATAACACCATTACCGTGAACCTCAAAGACAGGTATTTGATCTGGGATGAAATGTATACCAGATTTGCAGAGAGCGAGATAAACGAAGAGCTGAATAATAACAAATTAGAATCTGCGCACTATCTTGCAAAGGCATTAAAGGCCTTCTGTGATCGTACTGTTACCTTACGTGATCAAATAATGAATTTTCATTCCTGGAAGGATATATATTTAACGAATGAGTTTCACATAAAGGATATCCAGTATAAGGTCGGTGATCATTCCGTTTTTGTTTCCGGCCAATTGGATTCGGTAAGGGTATATCCTGCACGAGGAATTGAAATTGTAGATTACAAACTTACGAAAGGCGACAACAGAGGGCATGACCTTTTACAGTTGGCTATTTATGCAGAATTGTTAAAAAAGCTAAAACCTGAAGTTACATGTAATGGCGCCCTTGAATATTATGAACCGGATTTTCGGGAAGTTGTTGTAACACATAAAGAGCTTACCGAACTTTTTCATAATAGTGTTTTGCCGGTTTTGCATGAGCTGGCAGGCAAGGAAATGGGCAAATGTGCACGTGTAGAAAAAAATGGCATAGATGAATTTGCCACAAAAATTAAACAAACCTATGCTGATTTCGGGCTTAAAATCGAAATAGTTGATAAACAGGAAGCGCCCCAACTGGTGCGATATAAAATAAAACCGGATTCAGGGGTGAAAGTTATTTCATTGGCAAACAGGGCTGACGATTTACAGGTCGCATTAAGTTTAAATTCAGCCCCCAGGATAGAACCTTCAGTGGGCTATGTATCCATTGATATACCAAAAGAAAGGCCTGATGTCATATATTGGAGCGACAGGGGAAAACATCCGGAAGATGCAAAAGGGAATGAATGTGTTTCTTTTCCAATAGGGGTAGGTGTGAATAACGAGATGTTTTTCGCTGATTTCGCAGATTCCAATACGGCTCATGCACTGGTTGCAGGGGCTTCAGGCAGTGGTAAAAGCGAATTTTTAAAATCACTGGTAGGCTCATTATAGAAAAAGAACAGTCCGGAAACCCTCAAACTCTCTCTAATTGACCCAAAAATTTTGACTTTTGGAGCATTAAAGGCCTCTCCTTTTTTGGCAGAACCGGTTATCCATGATGTTACAGAGGCTATTGCCTGTTTAGAGAAGGCGGTACATGAAATGGAGAACCGCTATAAACAGTTGGCGGAAGAGGGATTTAAGGATCTGGGCAGTCGCATAAAAGCAGGGAGAAAAGACATTCCCTTTTATATTATTCTTTTTGATGAATTTGCAGACCTGGTGCTTCAGGGAAAAAAGGAGAAAGAGGCATTTGAAAAACTGGTTGCCCGATTAGCGGCGAAAGGCAGGGCAGCAGGCATTCATCTAGTGCTCGCCACGCAGAGACCGGACAGAAACATCGTGACCGGCATTGTAAAGGCCAATCTGCCCTTAAAGATTTGTATGAAAGTGACCACTGCCACCAATTCAAAAATTATCCTTGACCATGCCGGTGGGGAATTATTGCTAGGCAGAGGCGACTTGCTTTGTGATCGGGGAAAAGGAATTGAACGCGCACAGTCTCTTTACATCTCACAGGACGAGCTGCTGTCTCTGGCAAAAATTTGCAAATAATGAAAATATGACCATGTTCTTACTTATACGGTTATGTGGTATGTTATATTCTAAAAATATAATGGGCAAACACGAAAAGCTTCTGATTCAAATTTTACGCGGAACTTCAGATGAAAACATTCCAAATGAGCAAATATGAAATAATTATCTACTGGGATATCTAAAGAAGATAAAATGAATAAACGATTAGAAGAACTTAAATCGCTAATCAAGGTGTGACCCGTTGTTTTATGCAGTGCAGTGCATGGCATTGTTATAATTTTTTTGCAATAGAAGTAGCTATGTTAGGACTCAAAGGATTTACGGCAACCTCCCTTGTCTTTGGAATAACAACTAAGTCCATATCTTCCATTGGAATAGCGCCTAATAAGGCTTGATCTCCCATTACCAGCGCACCACAAAAACCAGTACGATTTTTAAATTTAAGTTCTATGGGACCTACATAAGGGACAAGTTTTTCACTTCCGTCTGCAAGTGTTACATCTTTTTTATCTATCTCTTCTAGTTCAAGCTGAATTTTTAAATGTTCCGGAATACATAAGTGAACAGAACCAGTATCTGCAAGTGCATCAACTTCAATAGGAGTTAGGTCAGGTTTTCTTGGATTTTTTAATATGATTTTTGTATTTACTAATCCCATTTTTCCTTTCCTTTTTTTAATTATAACAATAATTATACAGTCTGTATAAAACGGCAAACACAGACTGTCTCGATATATAAGAGATTGCCGTATCTTCTTGTTGAGAGTTGTAACTTGTTTCACATTAAATACTTCCTACCTATTGGCCAAATAGCCCATTCCGGTTTATACAGACTGTATAAACCGACCTACAGCCCATCGACAGGACTCCGGACACCGTGACCTCCTTTTTTGATCCACAATCAGCAATAAAATCTATTCTAAACTTGCCGCAAATCGTAGCAACTTCTACTTGTTTCTGGAAAGCAATAGACGTATTTAAATATTTGATTATAGTTAAAGCAAATATGTCCTCCGGGGGACTTTCATAAGGAGGGTCATAAAATGGCCGTTCATTTATATGTGACAAAGAGATCAAAGATAGCTTCCTCATTTTAATGGCTAACATAATAATCAGGTGCGCCGCCTTTTGCGTCACCTGAATTAAATGGTTAGCTTTTTCTTTTTCCTAATTTACTTTGTATCAAAGATTGATTGCGTCTCATATCTAATATGGCAACTACTTCTACAATATCTTTATCTATTTCATAGTAAATAGCAAATGGAAATCTTTTTGAAAACATTCGATAAAACCCAAACTTTTTACTATGAATTCCACTATAAAATTTTAAACTTTCAAGATCAGAAATCAGACAATCAAAAAAATAATCACCAACACCCTTTTCTTGCAAATCATAAAAAAGCCTTCCTTCTTCCAAATCTACAGTAGCTTCTTTTAAAAGAAATACCGCCCGTTGCTTCATTTGTAATTACCTGCTTTTAAATCCTCCAAGGATATGAATTCAGCCTCCCCTTTTTCAATTTTCTTTCTTCTAGATTCAAGTATTTCTTTGTGCCATTCTGGTGATTCGATTTCATTTTCTTCATGACACAATGAATCCCATAATTCTTCCATTGCTTGTAAACGCTCAATAATAGACATCTTTTTTATTTCAGTTATCGTCATAATGTATCTCCTTATTTATAGAAAGTTAACGCTATGCATAAGCGGTTGACAGCACGTCAGTGCTGGCAATCCGTCTCAATGCAATTGTTGGGCTATTGTTTTATTATATTCTTTTACTAATGCTTTATTAAAACGTTTTGCAAATGTTAGCTGCATTTCAATATACTTTTTGTGTTCCTCTGTAAGTGAGTCCGTTATTAGGGTAATGCCCATCATATATATTTGAAAATCCAAAGTTTGATTAACAATTTCTTCCTCGATAATATCTCTATCTAATCCCTTCTTAGGAATCCATGATTTATTATGGCTCTGTGAATAGTTTATTATTTTCCCATTATGCTGCAGGTAAATACAGCCAACCCCATTATGCCAATCCAAACTGTTACTCCTAATATATTCGTTGTCATAATATTCATTTTTTAATTCATCAGAAAACTCTGGACTACTAAACATTGGTTGGTAAATTTGTTTACATGGATCCCATATTGACTTCCTGATTAAAGGGTACATTACCCTATTCCTTGAATGATCTAAATCAACAGCAACTTTTTTTATTGTAGGGTCATATAGTTGTGTCTTTGGATATGGAAATCCAACTCTTCGGGAAAATAAAAAATGACTAGATAAATTAAAAAAATAATATTTATTAATTACTAGTGTAAAACAAGAGGGATAATATTGGAATGCAGGAGTGTTAGATGCAATAAATGAAATTCTTTCCATATCATCATTTGCTTTATAAATAGCAGACATTCTATCATAAATACCCACTCTGAAAGTAATATGATAGTTTGGCTCTATGTCAGCTGCATTGTTGTCCAAGTAAAAAAAAGCTAACCATAATCCAATTCTTACTTTGTCAAGCCAATCAAAAAAAGTGTTAAAGTCTGAAGCTGATAATGGGTTGTCGTTCAGAATGTTTTCTATAATTGGCTTTGCTTTTGATTCAAGTTCACCAAATTTTGAATTACATAATTGGCATGAGGGAAATTTAAATTGATTAAACGCGTAACTCCTTAGGGGGGAGTCTGGGTTGTTAAAATCTATCCCTAAGCTAATTTTTCTTGCAGAATCACCAGTTAACTTTATGAGCCACTGGGGAATAACATGCTCCATGTTCTTCGAACGAGGAGTTTTCCCACAAAAAATACAGAATTTTTCCATATGGATTTATTTGATAAAGAAGCCCAACGTTTGAATTCACCGGCCTGCGCGGCTTTTCGCGCAGGTCCGGTGGAATGAGAGGTTAGACATCGCGGGTAGCCACCCAGCCGCCGAACAAATAGGTTTGATAGAACCGCAATGGAGTAGCAAACCCTGCTTCGCGTAACAGAGCAACCAACTCACTTTCTGGAATGAAGGCTACATCTCTTTCAACGTGGGCACGGTCTTGAACCAATTCATCGGCGGAAACACCGTGGGATGCGTAGGACAGCAGCCAAGCGTTCAACAACCTCGCAAACTCAGGAGAGTCTCTATCCCCGAAGAGATCAGCGAGGATAAGCAAGCCGCCAGGTTTTAGGTTTGCTGCGATGGAACGGAAATAGGCGAGCTTTTCTTCTCGACTCTTGATGAAGTGCGCCACGAAGACAGAGGACGCTGCATCAAACGGAGCGGACGACTGATATTCCTGCAACCGACCGTTAAAGAAGGTGACCCGGCTCGCCATCCCGGCTTTCGTCGATCTGGCCTGACAAGCGTTAAGCATGTCGGGTGAGACATCTACAGCGACAAAGCGCCAAGACGGAAAGGATTTGCCGAGAGTAACTATTTCCGCGCCAGTGCCGGCCCCGGCCGAAAGAAAACTTGAATTCTCCGGCAGTCCTTGAAGCCACGGCACGATCATTTGGTGCAAGGCGTCGTAGCTTGGACAAAACAGGCGAATCCTACGGTCGTACTTCGCCGCAAGACTTTCGTCAAAGTGTGTTGTTGCGTCGAATGGTTCGGATGGCATAGTCATGTTATGTCTAACCAGTAATTGATAAGTTTATAGATAATACCAAATTAATTTCGCCATAGCTTTCTATCTAGTGATTTTTCTTCGAAAAACAGATAGTTTTTATAGATAATTCATTATTTTTGTGTATTATTTGCAACAAGTCGAAAAAAGTAACATTTTTGTTGATATTCCGCAAGAGGTTTCTTTTGCATATTCCACAAAATATTGCGATTAAGTTTGATTCTATTCTCATCCATAAGGGAATTTCCAATTACGATTTACAATTTACAATTTACAATTTATTTTGTCTGTAAAATCTGTAAGTAAAGATACACCATGGCATGTCCCTACTTTGCGTCCTTTGTGGTTAAACTCTCTGAACGAGCATCATAACTTTAGAAAATGGCTTCGTTATTACCTTGACTTCTGTAAAGAATATGAATTTTTCTGAATCTAAAAAGGAGAGTGTTTCGCAGGTTATAAAAAAATTACAGGAAAAACATCAGTCTTCTCAACAACAGAAACAGGCAGCCCTTGCCATATCTCTTTACTACTCCATAGTCCGGTCCGATTCTGAAGACAATCTTTTAGTTAGTGAAAATGCGCAGGAAAAGTCGCAGCCTTCGCGTAAACAAAAACAAACCGCCCAACGTTTTCTCGCCACGATTCCATAAGACAGCCCGATTCTCATGATTTCATTCATGATGGTAAGAAAAGCTATCCAGATTTTCATAAAGAATTGCAGTGGAAAGATCAACCGGTTAGTCTGCAAAAACAAAGCACTCAATTCGTCCCCAACAATCATTTTATCGTAACTCCTGTTTCTGTTGATTCAAAAAAGGCGATTGCTTTTGAAAGTGCCAACGGAGGCAATACATGGGTTAAGTGCCTTAATAAAGATTAAACACTATTCTCCTAAAACCTTATGGGCTTATACACATTGGATTAAGAAATTTCAGGGATTTACCCGTAATAAGGATATTCAGTCCCTGTCGTCTGTGGAGGTGAAGGATTTTATGGAATATTTAGCGGTCAAACGTAAGGTGGCGGCGTCAACACAGCAAATCCAGGGACGCCATATTTAATTATTTCCCTTTATCCCCATAATAATCTGAAAATTAAGTATGGCGTCCCCAGATTGATCAGATAAACATTTGATTTTATTACTCCGCATTTTCCCCCATCATCCTAAAAGCAAGAGAATTTCTGACTGACCCTCTAAAGCAAAAATAGTCCTTAATTTACCCCAGAATCCTCTCTAATTAGAAAAAAATCTCTCCTTAATGTTTCGTCAACAAATTATATAAATACTCATCACTACAATAAGAAAATATTTTTCAATATGTGACTGATATCATATCCGGAGCTTGAAAATAATGATATAGTCCTCTGCTGAATACGTTTTTGCAGGATTATCAAGAGAGGAAAAATTATTTTCATTTGTGTGACATGCGTCGTAACGCAAGGTTAAGAAAACTGATATAGTCTGTTTCAGAATGTGATAATTTTCAACAACTTTTTAAAAGGAGGAAATAGTCATGAAAAGGTATTTATGCGCAGCAATGATTGGTTTGGGTATTATGGCTTTTGCAGGATATAGCGCCGAGGCCGGGAAACACAAAAAGGATTACTACGATAAAATGGAGTATACGGACGATTATGGAGACAAAGAAAGTGAATACGAAGAGCATGAAGAAGGCAACTACTACAATGAGTATAATGGAAACCATTCAGGTAAAGACGAATCCAGTAATGATGAAGAATATTTTGCTCACATGATAGATGAAGACTCTCAAGATTCTGAGAAATGTGAAGGGCATGAAAACCATGAAACCGATGAAGGCTACCAAGACTACAACGAAGGTGATAACAAAGGCGATGATGAAGGATATTTTACTCACACAGTTGAAGGCGATGATTTAACCACAACGCCGGATAACGCGGATGATATAAAGGGTAAAATAGACGAAGGAGATTCCAAAGAGTTTCAACTTGCCGCCAAGGCAATGATTTCTTCAGATCATATCGTAGTACTTATTTCCGTGGGCTATAACGGTACGCCGCTTGATTTTCTGCCGGATGATCACTTTGCCACTGATACGAACGCGCAGATTTCATACCCGGATGGCGTTATCGTAGAAATGACTGATTTTAAAAATGTAGGCAGAGGATATTATCAGCTTACACTTGAAGCCTCTGAGATGTTAGACGGAATTGACTGTATAGTATTTCCGATAGAGGTTGACTGCCCGGATTCAGGTCTTTTCGGCAGGATTATCTTGGAAATGAAAAACTGAATTTTGCCGGATATTTATTTATCTGAAGAAAGGAGGGAAGATCAGGAATCAAATAGCTTGTGTTAATGGTTTTGTAGCGTCTGTATTTTAATTTTTTTTGAAAGGAGTTTGCCATGTTGAAAAAAATATTTTTTAGTTTGATAGTCGGTCTGTTTTTAACGATCTTTACACTGTATAGCAGTAAAGTATCTGCGGAGCCAAGTGGCATTTTTGCAAATCAATTGACTGTCAAGGCCGAGGGTTCCAAGGTACCGTCTCTTGAACACGCAAATGCCGTCGTTTTCGTCAGTTTCAATGGAAACGCGGTTGATTTTTTAGAAGAAGAGCATTTTTCTACAAAGACGAACGCGCAAATTGTTCCTCCCGGCGGTGCGGCAGTGGAAATAACAGAGTTCAATAATCAGGGTTCCGGCTTTTATTATCTTAAGTTTGAAACGTTTGATGGTTCTGAATGGGGAGAAAACACCCGCATATTTCCCGTAGTAGTAGAATTTCCAGACTATAATATGATTGGAAGGGATATTTTGAAGATAAAGCAGGATTAATTACTCATAATTTAAAACCGAAAAGCCTGATATGTTTATTCATAACAAACGTATCAGGCTTTTTTTGTTATACTCAACGAGTTCACAAAATGTGAATCCTGAAATGCTATAACTATTTATGATAACAGAGGTTAAATCTAACCATAGAAATCCCTATTTGTGAACTCTTACAGTATATACGAATTTTGTGTGATATTTTTTCAGAAAAAAACGTTTGATTTAGAAAAAGAAAATTTTTACCGCCTTTTTGAATGTATGTATCTTCGACAGCTTACCACGTGCAGTAAAAATAAAAATGGTAGCTCAAGGCTATAGACCTCCGTTATGAGGATGTGGAAGAAGAGCCGCAAGAACCATGGGCAAGTTCCCTGCCGGAACTTTGCAATTGGAATAAAATTATACAAGAATCATCCTTTGATGATTCGGGATTATACCGTCAGGATTTTGAAGATGATCCGGTTTACCGTCTGTTTAAGCCTTTTGTGCATAATCTTTTTGAATGTCTGAAGCAGGACGATCTTCATCGGGTCAAAGAAAGCAAAAGCGGGGTTACTGAGATGCGTTCGCCTCTGGATCACTATTTAGTAATTCTTGCCCTCAAGGCACAGGTGCGAATATCCTCATGTGGCGTCCAGGCTGAAGACATCGGACACGAAGCGCCGAGAAAAGGTGTTTATCTGTTCGCCATGGAATGCCTGGAAAGGATTGCTGAAGCCATTGAGAGATTCCAACGTAAACATCTTTATCATCTTGCTGCCGAAGCACGAAATATCAAAAAACAGATTGAGAAGATACTTGCTGAAAACTTATAGCACCTCCGAATATTTAATATATGGGTGTACTCCACTAGAAATAATCATGAATTATGAGGAATTATATACAAAATACCAAACTCTGCTTGCTGAAAATATCGGATTAAAAACTGAGATAAAAAGATTAAAGGCGCAACTTGGTATTTCCGAACCAGAGGAGACTGTTATCAATGAAATTAACACAGGAATTGCTCAAATTCAAATCTCAGATAAACATAATAATACTAAGGAATTAAACAACAAGCTCAATAACTATTCTGAAAATAAGGCTAAAATCGAATTATTTATGTCTCTCTTTAGGGGTAGAGATGACGTATACGCCAAACGGTGGGAGAATAAAGCGGCAAAGTCAGGTTATGCGCCCGTTTGCCTGAATGAATGGAATCCGGGTGTATGTCATAAACCAAAAATAAAGTGTTCTGCGTGTTCTCAGAAGTTATATGCGAAATTTGATGAAAAGGTTGTAGAAAACCATCTGAGAGGGAATATGGTGGTTGGTATATACCCTATGTGTTTGGATGAAATGTGTTATTTTCTGGCGATTGATTTTGATGATGCAGGCTGGCAAAAAGATGTTTCTCTGTTGAGAGCGGTGTGCAACGAATTTGAGATTCCGTATGCGGTTGAACGTTCAAGGTCTGGTAACGGGGCCCATATCTGGTTTTTCTTTGAAGATAAAGTACCATCAGCTTTGGCCAGAAAATTTGGAACCGCATTACTTACTTATGCCATGAGCAAAAGGCATGAGATCAAGTTTAAGTCATACGACAGATTTTTTCCTAACCAGAATACAATGCCTAAGGGTGGTTTTGGAAATCTGATTGCACTGCCGTTGCAGATGGATGCAAGGAAGAATGGCAACAGCCTTTTCATTGATGAAAACTTCGAACCTTATGCTGACCAGTGGGAATATTTAAGTAAAATAAACAAATTTTCTGAAGATAATGTAGGGATTTTAATAAACCGTTTATGTCCGGGCAATGAACTCGGTGAATTACTGGAGTATGGTGATGAAGTTCAAAATCCCTGGAAAACAAGCAGGGTTAAATTGACGAAGTACGATTTTCCAAAAAGAGTCGGAATTGTAAAAGCAGGTATGTTGTATCTGCCTAAAGATGGATTTTATCAAAGGGCTTTAAATGCTTTGAAACGATTAGCCGCTTTCAAAAATCCTGATTTTTATAAAGCGCAAGCAATGCGAATGCCTACTTACAATAAACCAAGGGTAATATCATGTTCTGGAGACTTAGGGCAGTATTTGTGTTTGCCGAGAGGTTGTGAAGTTGAGATTCACAACCTTTTGAGTAAATTCAAGGTTGATGTTGAATGGAGAGATGAAACGAATCATGGTCGAAACATCGACGTTGAGTTTGTCGGAACCCTAAAAAAAGAGCAGCAAGAAGTAGTACAAGAGCTGTTAAATCATGATAATGGTGTATTAACAGCAACCACCGCCTTTGGGAAAACAGTTGTGGCAGCGAATATAATTGCCCGAAGAAAGGTAAATACCCTTATATTGGTGCATAGGCAGCAACTCCTTTTGCAATGGATTAAGAGATTATCTGAATTTTTAAGGATTAACGAAGATTTGCCTCTTCATGAAAAAAAGCGTGGAAGGAAAAAGAAATATGGTTTGATCGGGCAAATAGGGGCGGGGAAAGAGACCCCAAGCTCTATTATTGATGTTGCAATCATACAGTCTTTGCATTATGCCGGTGAGGTAAAGGAATGTGTTAAAAATTATGGGATGGTAATTGTTGATGAGTGCCATCATGTTCCGGCCTTGAGTTTTGAACAGATACTGAAAAAGGTTAACGCAAAATATGTATATGGATTAACTGCAACTCCAACAAGGCAGGATGGACATCATCCGATAATATTTATGCATTGTGGGCCAGAAAGATTCAGGGTTGACGCAAAAAATCAAGCAGAAAAAAGACCGTTCGATCATCAAGTTATCCCGAGATTCACAAGTTTTAGAATGCCGGTTGATAGAAATGATAAAGAATTAACCATTCAGGAATTCTATGCAGAAATAGCAGGAGATGAAATACGTAATCAGTTAATTGTAGATGATGTTGCACATAGCTATGAAAAAGGCAGGAATTCCCTGGTGTTATCTGAAAGAACTGCATATGTTGTATTGCTTGCAAAGAAGTTAAGAGAAAGGATTCCGGATGTGTTAACATTGATGGGCGGCATGGGAGCTAAGGGAACCAACGAGATGTTAAATAAAATATCTGCAATGCCTCCTGATCAGCAATTAACTTTAGTTGCCACGGGTAAGTTTGTTGGTGAAGGATTCTTGATACCCTGTTTCTGGCAATGCCGATTTCCTGGAAAGGGACGTTACAACAATATGCAGGCAGGCTGCATAGATTGTATAAGAATAAAAATGAAGTGCAAATATATGATTATGTTGATGTTCATGTAAAAATGTTCGAAAAAATGTATGGCAAAAGACTAAACGGATATGCCGCTATTTGTTATAAAACAAAAGGAGAAAATGCTGCTGCAGACTCTTCCGATATTATCTTTGACAAGAATAGTTTCTTTCCGGTTTACCGTAATGATATAGTAAGCGCATCAAGAGAAGTCATGATTGTCAGTCCGTTTGTTACCAACAAACGAGTCTCACCGATGCTTCAATATTTTAGCAGTGCAGTAAATAAGCAAGTAAAGGTTACTATTGTAACAAGGCCTTCTGAAGATTTTAAAAATGAAAGCAAGATGGCTTTAGAACGGATTTTTGACGTCTTAAAAAACATGGGGATTAAAGTGGTGTTAAGATCAAATATACATCAGAAATTCGCGATCATTGATCAAAGGATTGTTTGGTATGGCAGCATAAATCTATTAAGTTTCGGTAGTGCGGAAGAAAGCATTATGCGCCTTGTGAGTGGTAATATTGCATACGAATTGATGAAAAGTATAGAAAAGTAAACAACTATTGATTGATTTTGAAAAAGAAACGTAAACCACAAGTGCGTTTCTGAAAGCTTCAAACCAGTCATTTCAATCTTCTGGAATCAGCACTAAGTCGAATTTGCCTTCCGCCTGTCCCTTAGTAGGATAATACTGGATAACCAGTGTCCGATAGCCTTTAGCCGTGATTTTAATATGGATGTGTGAAGGCCTTCCCCTATACGGTGGTGGAAAGTTGCTTTCAAATTTATACGCACCGTCTTTATCGGAGAGTATCGTTGCACGATGATCATCGTCATATTTCCTATCTGGGCCGGCTAGCCAAAACTCGATTCGTGCTCCTATAAGAGGCGAACAGTCTGTGCTTGATCTGGCAACGCCACTCAGGATATGCCCTTTACCAACGCTTGTTCGTTCCGGTGCATTTGGCGCATAAAATGGCCCCAGAGCATCAGGAGGCGTAGGCTCGCACGGATCTGTATCGGTCATCCGGAATGGTTTGGCGCTTTCTTCGGCTTTCGCCGGTGTTAGCCCCAATAGGGGCGTTTTAATAAGGGCACCTCCTAAACAAAAAAAGGTGAGAAACAGAAAGCATAGAGCAGTGTATAGTAACAGTCGCTTCATAATCTGTCCTCCAAAATTTAACCACTTGGAATAGAGAGAATATTAAAGTATTTAAATATCAATAAACAGTCTTTATTGAGTTAATAATATCCACCACTATCATCATCACCGCCATCGCCTTCATCGCTCTTTTGTTTTTTCAATTGAAAATCGACAATCTCATTTTCCTCTTCTTCAAGTTCAATTTTTTCTTTTGCCTTCTTAAAGCCTTGCTTCTTTACCTTCAGGGTATAATTCCCTGCGCTTAAATCTGAAAATAGATAATTACCGTCATTATCGGTTTTGGTTTTTTCCTTAAATTTCAGTTCCTTGTTTTTCAAAGAAACTTTTGCACCCTTAATTGGCTTGCCGGATTTTTTGGCTGTTACTGTACCGGATACACTACCTTGTGAGACAGGTGTAGGTACTAAAGTAGGGGTAGGCGTCTGGGCGTTTATCGCTTTGTATGAAAATACATAACCGCTAACCATTATAAAGCATAAAGATAACACAATGTTTTTAAACATGTTAACCTCCGTTGAAAAATCATTTATAATGCTACCTAAATTCTGAAAATAAGACAAAGATTAACGAGAATAGCCACAGGTAAATAATGATTTCGATCCTTTTGTTTAACTCACCCTAATAGTTCACCCCAGCCTTGTCCGCCTCCATAGGAGACTGTGTTGTGTTATAATAGTAAAATAGAAATGATATAATTTGCACTTTAACAAGAAAAAAGAATAAAAGGTAAAATATTCTACTATAATTATCACTTTATATGATCAAAACGGTTGCTCTACATGCGCCTTTCTTTGTTTATAGATTTCCTGTGATTTCGGCGGTTCATAAATATTACCTCTTTAAGCCTCACTTTTCCCTCTTTCCTTTTTATCTTTGGTCATGATTTTCGAAACTATATACATTTTAACGTGAACGAAACGATATGATCAAGATAATTAGGTTTTTTCTCTTCGATCAGACTTCTGTTGGGTACTCTGTTTGCTTCACCCAACCTTACGAAAACTTTTGTTTCTTCATTGCGGCTATCTTAGCTGAGACCTAAGCGAGATATCATGTAAGGAGGGAGCTTCCGGTATTTTCAATGGTATATCAGGCACGACAATTACCATTAAATATAACCAACAGAATTAATATCAGTAAACTTGAAGGGAGGTTAATAATAAAATCAAAGTAATCAAAAGAAAAGTATATGGATTTCATTACGAAAGGTATTTTTCACTAAAAATTATACGAGCTTTTGCAAACTATATGAGGGAAGAACCGGATTTTTTTGTTGAGAGAAAGGTTGAGATTTCTTTTTGCATATTTTCTATGGTAATAGATTCCAAACACGTTTTCGGGAAACAGTCTTTTCTCGCTTCATCTGAACATGGGCTGCATTGTGTTGGGTGGTAACATATTTTAACTGATTTTCCCCTTGGTCCCCATACGTTAGAATCGGTAGAGCCAAATATTGCAAGGGTTGAGATTCCCGTGGCTGCGGCAAGGTGGGTGATGCCGGAATCATTCCCGAGAAAGAGATCGCACTGTTGTAATATCGCTGCGAGTTTTGGCAGTGGTTGATTGTCGATTATGCAGATATTGTTTTGTGGTAATTTACTAACATTATGATTAATAACGGTATCTGCCGGCCCGGTTATAAGCAATACATCGAAGATATTCCACGCCTTGACCCTGTTGCGGCGGGGGTGCATTATGGTTGCTGGGAGCATTCCCGATTTTTTGTAAAAAAGCTTATTATTTATGCAGGATGGGTCACTCGGAGCTGACCCAACAATAAACTATATGGGAAAAAATGAATATCGAATATTGAACAAGGAATAATGAATGTCGAAGTAGAGACGCACGGCCGTGCGTCTCTACGGTTGTAATTCGAAATTCCTTGTTCTGCGGTTCGATATTCTCTTTTCATCCTACTAAAATGACGGATTACAAAAAATCGGGAATGCTCCCGATGGTTGCTTATAAGTTCTTACCGGTTTTTGAAGCCTTTTATATCACAAAGGACAAACAGACGACAGCTTTTCCGCTATTTATTTTTCAAAGAACCAAAGTGTTACGTTTTTTTTCAATTTGCGAAATGGTTCCTTTTTTATTGAAATCAAATATATCGCCGGGCAAAGTGAAATTGACTCGTATTTGTCAATGTGATATAGTGGGTTTCGGCATGCCGGAAGCAGTATTCCTGCGATTATTATGGTAAAAGCGGCGGAATATCTTGCATGTTATTGATAGAATATGTTTCTTAGTTGAATGTATGCCAGGCGCAGAATGCAGACAAAAAGATTATGTTGTCGCAGAATCAGAAAATAACAATAAATTTACTTATTACCGCTATGCTCAATGGGGACGTTTCTTACTATTTTATTTGAGGAGGGAATTGCATTATGAAGGGTAAAAATTACATCAATGGCGCATTCGTTGATAGTGCTTCAGATGAAGTGTTTGAAAGCAGAAATCCGGCGCATTGTGATGAGGTGCTAGGGACTTTTCCCCTTTCTTCTGCAGATGACGTCAATAATGCTGTGCTGGCAGCAAAGGCTGCTTATGATAAATGGAGGAAAATTTCACGGATAAGACGCGGCGAATATCTGGATGAATTGGCGCAGTTGCTGAAAAAAGACAGAGAAGCCCTGTCTCAGTTGGTATCGAAAGAATGCGGGAAAGGGATTGCGGAAGGGCGTGCGGATGTAACGGAAGGCATTCACATGGTTCAATATATATTTGGCACAACAAGGATGCCGCATGGCTATATTATTGATTCGGAAATTGTTGAAAAAGACTCCTTCATGCGACGGAGGCCAAAAGGTGTTGTTGCCGCAATTACGCCATGGAATTTTCCCTTAGCTATTCCACTGTGGCTGATTTGTCCCTCTGTTGTGGAAGGGAATACCGTTGTGTTAAAACCGTCCCGGGAGACGCCTTGCGTCGCTAACAAAATTGCTGAATATGTGCGTGCGGCAGGATTTCCCCCTGGAGTAATTAATGTAATACATGGAGGTTGTGGAGATGCGTTGGTAAGACATCCCGATACGCAGGTAATATTGTTTACCGGTTCATGCGAAGTTGGCGAAGGGATAAAGAAGATTGCCGCTGAATCCTATAACAAAATGTGTGCCTGCGAGATGGGGGGGAAAAATGCGATAATAGTTCTAGATGACGCCAATATGGAGATAGCGGTGAATGCCTCTATTCTCAGCGCCTTTAAAACTTCAGGGCAGAGATGTACTTCCGCAGGCAGGTTGATTGTACATGTGAATGTGCTTGAAGAATTTGAAAAGAGGTTTGTTGAACTTGCAAAACGGATTAAGATTGGCAACCCTCTTGACGAAGAGGTATTTATGGGACCAGTTATAAATCAAGCGGCAACGGAAAAGATTATGCGATACAATGATTTGGCAAAGAAAGAGGGGGCAGCGGTACTGCTTGAAGGTTTCAGGCTTACTGGCGGGGGATATGATAAGGGGTACTTTCTGTCTCCTTTTGTATACCGAATGAAAAGCAACCCAAAGAGCCGTGTTCTCCATGAGGAAGTCTTTGGGCCTCATGTGGCGATTATCCCTGTGGAAAGTATTAATGAGGCTATTAATGTGTATAACGATACAGAATACGGCCTTTCTTGTGCGGTAATTACGGAAGATTTTCGAAAGGCGAGGCGGATAAGGGAGGATTGTGAATACGGACTTGGTTATGTTAATTTGCCTACAATAGGTGCGGAGGTACATTTGCCGTTTGGGGGGCTGAAAAAGAGCGGGACCGGCCTCCCTTCCGCAAGCACTTTGATAGATGCGGTAACACACCGCACGGCATGGACGGTGAATCATGATGTAGAAATAAAAATGGCTCAGGGTCTTAGCGCTAAATTATCTTAATACTTATCACCATTCTTGAGAGCGACACTATTAAACATCTGACGGAATTAGCAGAAAACGTATCACGAAAATGGCGATGGATAATTGCGGTTGCATATATCATTGACATCTATGCCTTCCTGCCGTTTGCCCCTGCGATTTGGAGGTTTGCATTACGAATCATGGGAGAAAAAGTAAACTATTTGGGCGGGATATTTGTAAGTATTGCGGGAGCGTATTTCCTTTTCTTTTTAGTTTGCAGGAAAAAGACAAGGAATATTTCTGTTTATGCGGCGTTTTTGGTGATATTTCTGGCATGCTTTGTTTTGTTGAAATATATGTGTGTAAATGGCGCGGAGAGATTCCATCTGCTCTTTTACGGGATTTTAAGCGGTGTTCTGTTCTGGGCGTTAAGAATAGACGTTCAAAATAAATTAATCTATGTGTATACAACCCTTTTGGTATGTTTGGTAGGCGCAGTTGATGAGTTTATTCAGGCAATTTTGCCGATGAGATGCTTTGATGAGAGGGATATAGTGATGAACTGGTTTTCCGGAGGATTGGGAATGCTCTTTATTGCGTTTGTATTAAAGCCGGTTTGGGATACTGCAAAGGGGGGAAAGAGGGTGTTGCCTTAAAAATCCTTATACGCAGCGCGTCTTCACAAGTGAGTCACATTTTATAAGAAATGCCTGTATCCACAGATTATGCAAGAAAATATCCATAGTCTGTGTAATCGGTTAAATCTGTGGTTTTTTCTCTTTTTTGCGGTCAGATGTTTTAGCCCTTGGCTAATGAATATTACTGTGGTTGGTTACAAAAACCTGCCTGGTTTTTCTTTTTGATCGTAAATGAGTCAAGCTGTTTTTGGGTTTCTTCGGAAGCTCTGCGGTCGAGCCATTTCCCGGGAGTCTCTCCCTTGCCCATCTTGTACATTATAAAAAGATAACCAAAGCCTCTCAGGAAATAGTTTCCTTCAACTGCTGCGCTGTGCCAGTGATTCCTGAGAAGTTTTGCATTGTGGCGTGTTACGGCAATAATATCCACCGGCAGGAAATAATCGCTCATGATGCTGAACAGATTGAACCCTATCGGAAGAAACGGTTTTCCTTTTTTTGCCGAATCGGATACCAGAAGCGCCATATAGCGGCTGGGCTTGAGTATGCGGTGTATTTCCCGGATTACCTGTTCCAATGCTGCGTAATATTCCCCGGAAGTGGCTTCTAATTCTCCGATACAGTTTTCTTTTCCTGAATAAGTGATGTGGGTCGAATAAGGAGGATCGATAAAAACAAAATCGGCAGTTGCCTTTTCTATGGGGATTTTCCGTGCGTCAGCCAGTTTAATATCTTTGCGTGTTGGATTCAGATCAAACCCTAATGCCTCACGGTTTAGATCCTTAGCAACATCGAGAGTTGTGCCTGCACCGCACATGGGGTCAATTACAACGTCGCCTGGTCGTGTATATCGCTGCAAAAGGTTCCAGATGATATAAGAAGGAGTGGCCCCCTTGTAGTTCTGGGCATGTTCCTGTTCACGAAGATAGTGCTGGGAAGGAAAATCCCAAAGTGTCAATGTCTGCAACCGGATTTTTTTATTCATTAATTAGAGTCTCTTGAAATGTGTTGCGCTCGCTTTAAAATATTGCATGGTTAAAACAGGAAGGGGGCAGCCGTCATTTATTTTTGCGCGGTCTTCCTGGTGGCAGCGCCTTTATTCTTCTCCCCAGGAGTTTTTCAAATTTCTTGATAAATCGGTCATCACCGCAAGGACGTCCCGTCATTGAACATTTCTTTATATTTTTAATGATTTGTTCGTCATCTTTTTCTCTTAAATATTCTGACCAATCTTCGATTTCGGCATTTAAATAGCCATCGTAAGATAAAATACCGTCTCTCTTTTGGGTTACATGACTGTATGCGCTCGACCATTTATACCTGTGTGGTTTTCTTACGATGCCGGCACGGACAGGGTTGTTTTCTATATACCGGACAGCAGCGTATGCGTGTCTTTGATCAAGAATGCAAGAATAAAATCTTCCTTGCCAGAGATGTCCTTTCTCATTTCGTTTACGATTAAAATATTGTGAATATCTCATGTGAAGCAAATTTAATGCGCGTGAAAGAGAATCCTTTTCGGCAGGTACACAAACGAGGTGAACATGGTCGGTCATAAGGCAATATGCCCATATCTTCAGAGAGTATTCACCGGCATACTCATGAAGCCATCGAATATAATGCTCATAGTCATTTTCTGTTTCAAAAACAGGTTGTTGATAGTTGCCTCTTTGCGTTACATGATGAGGGTAACGCGGGGCTGTGATTCGTGCGATTCGCGCCATGAAAAAATAGTAATCCTTTTAATTTAAAATGTCAAAGAAAAAGGGTAGCTGTCCCTGATATCACCATAATTATAAAAAAAGACCCCAATAAATTTTTACCATTATTAGGGTCTTTTGCGTCTTAATTATAACAATATTTTTAATAGTACTCTATATTTTCAATATACAACATTAATAGTATTTTATATACGGCAAAATATACGAGTATGCTTAATAAATATATTTATAATTTGACTACTTTTGTGGCTTTGTAGCCTTTTTGGTCTTTTACGACTTCAAACTCTACTTTATCTCCTTCTGCAAGAGTTCTAAAACCCTCGCATTCGATCGCAGTCTGATGTACAAATACATCTTCTCCATTATCCTGAGAAATAAAACCAAAACCCTTTGAGTCGTTAAACCATTTAACGGTCCCACGCGGCATTCTTAAAATCACCCCCTTTCATAATTAAAAAAATTAACATTAGAAACTAAAAAAGCTACAAGGTTGTAACCCCTTGTAGCCTCGTTATACACTTCCCTATATGCAGCGGTACGGTACAGTACAACCAATAATAAAGGATAATACTATCACACTTTATCATTAAAGCAAGAGAAATTATTGTTTTAATCACAGCCATTTCAATGCAGAAATAAACAACAGAAAAAGAATGGTATGTTTGTGGTATTTAAACCATCGGCGCCGGTTGCGGTTTTATAAAAAACAGCAACACTTTAATTTTTGAAAAAAGATGATTGGTAATAGGTCGCGTGGTGTGTAGAGCAATCTCCCCCGTAATCTGGACAAGCCAAAACCAATTTCTACTCTACCGTAACTGGTGATGCCAATTATTTTTTCTAAAACGTAGCTAATTTGTGAAGATAAAATCCAGAGAATTATTTTAATGATATAAATAACTTTGGTTTTGTCTGATATTTTATTGAATTTTAAACCTATTATTGGTAGAATTTCTACTTCCATTTACTTATTTAGGAATTATTTTGAACGTTTTTAAGGAGTTAGTATGGCTTGCGGTTTTGAGGGTAAGAAAAAACACCGGTTAAACAGGAGAAAATACATTTTAAAAAGACGTAGAAGAAGACGCGATAAGGTATAAAATCGCAGGTCTGTACCTGCAGGGAAGCAGTTAGTTTGTTTCGGTTAACACTCCCGGATATTTTTTAATAAATCATTTTTAAATTCATGCGCGGTATGACGTGAATCTGTTAAAAAGGTAAATGCATGACCCACTGCCAACCCATGTACAATAATGGGGAGGTAATGATACATTCCGGAAAATCTCACCTTTCCTTTTACCTGCAATCATTCCCTGTCGTTGTAGCCGTTTTCGTATAATTATTTGCCATGCGAAACGGCTTTGTTTATGACGATATGTTGACAAGAACAAATAATTATTTAATAGATTTTTGGGCTAAATCCACAGCGTTTTTCAGTATGGGATATTTTGTTGCTTCGGGGAGAGATGTTTAGCTATCGCCCAATAGCTATCTTTCCCTTTTGTTGTTGTCCTGTTCTTTTGTTTAAAGAAATTATATGTTTTGCCACCTGACCAAAGAGACAACATTAATAAGATAAAAATATGGAGAAAAAAAAGGGGATTCACCATATTTTCTCGTGAATCCCCTGTGTAAATTTTTGCAATACTGATATTTGAATTTCCTTTAATTCATCGTACCCTCAAGAAATCCTTCCAGTTTTCTACTGCGAACCGGATGTTGAAGTTTACGAAGGGCAATAGCCTCAATCTGCCGGATACGTTCGCGGGTTATATTGAATCTCTTTCCGATTTCTTCCAATGAGTGTGTGTATCCATCACTAATTCCAAAACGTAATTTGATAATCTCCCGTTCGCGGTAACTTAACGTATCAAGCACCTTTTGTATTTGCTCTTTTAATAAAGAACGCTGGGCAAGAAATATAGGGGCGTCTATTTTTTTGTCCTGAATAAAATCCTCAAACATTGTTTCACCATCACTGCCAATTGGTGTTTCTAATGATATAGGCTGTGTTGTTATCTGAAGCAATCTATATATTTCAGGCAATGGCGTATTGGTGTCCCTTGCAATGGCTTCTAACTGTGATTTTTCCGCAGATGTACCCTGTCCGGCTTTGGCCACGTAAGTAGACTTATTAATTACATCCATCATATGCACAGGGATTCGTATTGTTCTTACCTTTTCTTCTGTTGCCCTGATAATAGCTTGTTTTATCCACCATGTTGCATATGTGCTGAATTTAAAACCCATCCGGTAGTCATATTTGTCCACGGCGCGCATAAGCCCTGTATTACCTTCCTGGATAAGGTCGTGAAAGGCCATGCCACGTTTTCTATATTTTTTTGCGATACTGACTACCAGCCGCAAATTTCCCTCTGAAAACCGCTTTCTTGCCAGCACATATTCATTGTAAATGGAAGTAATAGAAAAAATAATTTTTTTCAACTCTTTTACCGGCATTGCAAACAATGCCTGTATCTCATTGATATCACAAGAAAGTTCTTTGCATAATTCCCTTTTAAAATTACGATGGACAGTGCGTTTTCTATTATAATCCACAATTGTCGATAAAACCTCTAGCAATTCCCGCATAACCGGCAGTATGGTTTCCGACCGTACACTAATGGATTCTAATTCTTTAATCGCCATTCTCTTTCTTACGAGAATACTTTTATGTACCCTCAGCTTTTTATCCCGCGCAATATTTCCCCTGCGAATCTTTTCATAATCTTTTAAATTGCTTTCTATGCTCTTTCTGATATTGCTGGTAACCGCATGAATCTGTTCAACAACTGCATCCCGGTTTTGTTCTCTTGCCGCTGATAATTCAACAAATTGAACAAGCTCTGATTCACTTTCCACTCCTTCCAGCAGTCGTATATACATTTCCAGGGCATAATCAAAACCCAGTACCTTGCGATGGAGCAGTCTGCTCATAACCCGTATCTTCTTCGCAAGGTAGATTTCCTCTGCAGGGGTAAGCAGTGGTATTTTTGCCATCTCATTTAAATATAATCTTACAGAATCATAATCGCGGCTCTTTTCTTCTTCCTGGTTCCATTCTGTTATTTCTTCCTCAACCGGGTTATTTTCGTTGTTTATTTGCTCTAAACGTTCTGGTTTTTGTTTTAATATGGTCATAGCACTATTTTATTGAGTTAAGTGAATAAAATAAAATAATCATCTACACGTATTATATAACATAATTTATTTACTAAATGTTCTCCCGGAATATATATTTTTACCATTTTACAAAATTCTAATGAAGGTTTTTTTTATTCAAATTATTAAATAAGCGCGAATTATAACATAATAATCTAATAAATCGTTACAAAATATTGCCCAGTTCTTATCTATTTTTTATTTTCGTAACATTTTCGTTTTTTTAAAATAACCCTGGAGGGGTGAAATGTTAATAGCTAAACCAAATACGATGATAAAGCTCCAAAGGATCGATGTATTGTTTATGTGCCTTATAGGCCGATCCTCACAAAGCTTTTCAGGAGTTTTTCAAAAGAATAAATTGTTCCGTAATAAGACGTAGTGTCCTTAAAGTATTACGCCAAGGGGAAAACGGCTAAAGTAGGAGTCTAAAATAAAAGATGAATGGCGGGATGGGATAAACGAGTGTCTTTGTAAAGTGTCAAAAAGATTGTCTTTTAGAAGCGATTATCCTGATGTTTGCTTCCTGAAATAAAGTATAGACGTAAGATTTTGCGTCTCTACTTTATTTAGCGACGGTGCTGTTATCCCCTTCTTAGGGATATAAAGGTGGAGGTAGCATAAAACGTGTGGTTCAGGTTACAAATAGTAAAATACCTCTTCGCAATGATGTGTTATGAAAAATAGGGAATACGCCCTGCCTATTCTCCCTCGCCGGGGTTGGCGGGTGGCTTGAGGTATTCTCTCCACGTTCTCATGCGGTGTTAATCATATTCAATCCCTTCGGCATTACACGTCTGTGCCTTATTCCTTTCTCACCATGTTTTATGGATCATACCGGGCAATCAATTGAGTGCAAGATTCACGGGTGTCAATTTAAGCATCTACCTCAACAGGTAGTTCCATATTTTGCATTGAAGCTTGTACCAAGGCTTCTCTGTCAATATCATCTTCGGGTTGCTTGATCCTTTCGGCGTTTCTTTCAACAAATCGTATGCCATCTGCCCTGTATTTTTCCTTCAACGTTTCGCACTTTGGACAATCTTCAGCCGTATATAGGTATTTCATCGACACCATCCTTTGTATAGATATATTTGCAGGTTTTCTCATTAATAAAATTTTCAAGGTATTTTACTACAGGATAAAATAGTTTCAAGGTTAATTTTCTTGTATAAAATAAAAATATAATTACAATAAATCGTTTGCCGGCACAAGATGCGGCAATGATAATTATTTGACTGCAAAAGTTTTGTGTGCTATATTTCACCCTTACAGGGAAGGGGTAATGATTATGAGATTTATTGGATTGCTTATTGCTGCTGCGGTGGCGGTTTGGGTTTACATGGATGCCAAAAGTAAAGGATATAAAACCATTTCTGCCGTCGGATGGATGTTAGGTGCGTTTTTGCTTATGATTGTGTTTTTACCGTTGTATTTGTTTACACGGCCCAGACAGTCGCAGGTGGAAATATTGACACCTTGTAAATACTGCGGGAGACATTATGAGGGCAGCCCTGCGTATTGCCCCAATTGCGGGCATAAAGTTGAAGGGTATTCATTTAACGGGGAATAAACTATGGATTTAAATGAAAAGATCAAAGAAGATTTAAAATCTTCCATGAAAGCGCAAGATAAGATGAGAACCTCAGTCTTGCGTATGATGCTTGCGGATATAAAAATTGCAGAGACGTCTGGCAAACCAAGGGATCAGATAGATTATGCTGCAGTAGTCCAGGGGTATCAGAAAAAATTAAAGAAGACGCGGGAAGAGTATGAAAGGCTTTCGTTACCGGAAAAGACAAGAGAAATAGATAATGAGCTTGCTATCGTGGAGGAATATCTTCCAAAACAGCTTTCTGATGAAGATATGCAGAAAATTGTTAATGAAGTTGTTGATGAAAACAACTTTACCGGAAAAGAATTTGGCGTTGCAATGAAGCTTATTATGAACAAATGCGGCGGAACAGCAGACGGGAAGAGGGTTCAAACGATTTTAAAACAAAAACTGGGTTGTTGAGCAGTTTTCTGTCATTGAACGCCCGAAGGTAGAGTAACACAGCGCAGCAAAGCCTCAACCAAATATAACCACCCTTCTTTCAAGGGGAAAGGGTAAAACCTTGCAAAAAAAGAATTTTTTAAACAGTAATACAAGAAAAACATTTTCTGAATATTGCTCATGCAAATTGAAAACTGGAAGGAATCGATTCGTAATTTAGCGACCGATGAACTTAGGAATATCAGGTCTTTTGTCGATGAATTAATTCAGGAATCAGAAACTAAAGTACCCATCCCTGCCGAAACTGAAACTGAAACAGAAACAGCAACAGCAACAGCAACAGCAACAGCAACAGCAACAGCAACAGCAGAAATTGCCCCTGTCATTGTTTACCCGCCAGACACACCCCAGAAATCAGGCGAAAGACGCAATGAGAAACGTTTTGATATGAAGATAAGTGGTACGTGTTCGATCCTGGATAGGAGCCTGAATGATTATTCAAATGAAGAAATACCCATTATTATTAAGGATGTTTCTCAGCACGGAATCCGGTTTATTATCAATCGTTCATTGTTGCCGTCAAACCATTTAATCATTAAATTCAGATTATCTCCTGCCGGCGCTTCCGGTAATTTGTATCGAAAGCCGCAAAAGAAAATATCTGTGGAGGTAAGGAGGGTACTAAAACGTGCCACTTCGTCCGGTGAAGAGTATGATATAGGTGCTTTATCTATCGACGAGGACTCTATGGAGAAATTGCAGGAAGAGGTTAATGGTATTGAGGTTATAAAAAAACGTTGTAAAATGAAGGAAGACCTTAAAATAATGGTGCTCTATACCAAGGAAACCCAATGCAGGGCAATTGAAAATATATTATTAAAGCAAGGGTATATTATTTTTGCGGTAAATCAAAAGCACAATGCCATGAGTATGTTACGCAAAAACAAATGCGATCTTCTTGTCACTGAATTTGAATCTGCAAAGATGAATGAGTATGAATTGTTAAAAGATGTAAAGACCGAATTTGCTGATTTGGGAATAATATTGGAAATAGACTCGATAGATACATGGATGGACCTTTTATCATTTCGTTTGGACGAATATCTCATAAAAGGTTTTAATGAAAGAGAACTTACTATTGTTATTGAAGTTGTTCTTAAAAAAATATTATATAAAAATATGTTCCGTCAATATATTGAAAACGTAAAACGGTCGAATCAAAATTTACTGATTGCCAGCCTCAGAGATACAGTGAGAAAACAGTTTTATGAGATTACAGACCAAAAGGGTTTGAAGACCATTTATGTAACTAATACGGAACACGCATGGAATGTGTTAAATATGAACAAAATTGATTTTATGCTTTTAGATACTGAAATTACCGGTGAGGGGGGATTGGATTTTATTACAAAAGTAAAAAAAGATTTCCCGCGTCTTTCAACTACGATACTGTCGGAAAACATTCAGGAACGTAGCAGTTATTTGATGGGTGGGGTGGATAATTTTATTGTGAAGCCGAATGATATGCAAAAATTAAAACAATATTGGGACTCAGCTATAACACAACGGTATTTTTGCCAATAAGATCTTTTGTGCATGCACATTCAAAGGAAAGCGCCTGTGACATTCTGCTCTTATCCCTGTAAATGGTTATTCCTTTACAACCGCTTCTGTATGCCAGCATGAAGACCTTTTCCACATCCTCAGCGGTTGATTCTTTTGGAAAATTAATAGTTTTGGAAACGGCGTTATCGATATATTTTTGGCAGACAGATTGAATTTTTACGTGATATTCCGGCGAAATGTCTCTTGCCGTTGCAAATATTCTTTTTATATCATCCGGAATAGAGGCAATATTTTGTATTGAACCCTCCCTTTTTACCTCTGCTAAAAGTTTATCAGTATACAGTCCTCTTTTTTTTGCAACGTTTTCAAAAAACGGATGAACTTCCGGCAATCCGCCTTCAACGAGAACATTTCTTGTATATGCAATGGCAAACAGAGGCTCTATGCCGCTGGAACAATTGGCAATAATGCCGATAGTGCCCGTAGGCGCTATTGTTGTTCGTGTAGCATTTCTATATTTGGGGCTATTTTGCCGTGCATAAATACTTTTTTCATAGTTGGGAAACACATCGCGTTCTGACGCCAATCTTTCAGATGCTTCATTCGCTTTTCCGGAGAAGAATCGTAAAAGTTCCTCTGTAAATCTAATGGCTTCTTCTGAATTATAAGGAATATTGAGTTTTATGAGAAGGTCTGCAAATCCCATTATCCCCAATCCTATTTTTCTGTTGCCTTTGGTTATCTCTTCAATCTGAGGTAATGGATACTTTGTTGCGTCAATAACATTGTCAAGAAAGTGCACGGCAAGATGGATTGTTTTCTCCAATGTGTGCCAATTCATTTCATAATGATCATTTTTGTATGTAGTCATTTGCGAAACATTAACCGATCCTAAAACACATGCTTCGTAAGGTAGCAGAGGCTGCTCTCCGCAGGGATTTGTTCCCTCAATACTCCCAAGCAATGGGGTAGGATTGGCGGCGTTTATGGCATCAATGAATAAAACGCCCGGCTCGCCATTTTTCCATGCGGATTGTACGATTTCCTTAAAAAGATCTTTTGCCCTTATTGTTTTGACAACCAATTTCGTTCTCGGATTAATGAGGGGAAATGTTTCGTCATTTTCCACTGCCTCCATGAACGCATTCGTAATCCCGACAGAAATGTTAAAATTTGTCAAAACACCTTCAGCATTTTTTACATGAATAAAATCAAAAATATCCGGATGATTTACGTTCAGCGCCGCCATGTTTGCGCCTCGTCTGAAACCACCCTGGTTTATGGCCTCCGTCGCTTCATTGAAAACCTTCATAAAGGAAACAGGGCCGCTTGCCATACCACATGAAGCGCTTACAATATCATTTTTCGGTCTTATGCGTGAAAAACTGAAACCGGTGCCGCCCCCGCTTTTGTGGATTAAGGCGGCTTGTTTTACGGTATCAAATATGCCTTCGATGGAATCTTCCACAGGCAATACGAAACATGCGAGCAATTGTTGCAGATGCCTGCCTGCGTTCATTAATGTGGGTGAGTTGGGCAAAAATTGCAGTGAGGTCATAAGGTGGTAAAACTCTTCTTCCAGGGAAACAATATCGGCCTTTTTATTATAAGTTAAATCAACCGAGGCGATATTTTTTGCCACTCTGCGAAACATGTCTTCAGGCGATTCTATGATCTTGCCGGAGACATTTTTTTTTAAATATCTCTTTTCAAGCGTCAGTTTAGCGTTTTGAGATAAGAAAAGGGTGTTTTTGTCCATATTTTTATTGAAAAAAGTAAATTATCACTATAGTGGCATTTTATTCTTACGTTTTGCGCAAAAATATAATAAATTTTCACTCACAAAGTGTGGATAAGCTTTATGGTTAAGTCCACAGAATTAAATGATCAGCATACAGTCACCGTAGCTGTAAAAACGATATCCCTCTTTTTTGGCAATTTCATAGGCGTTCAAAATTTGTTCCCTTCCTGCAAAGGCTGAAACTAATAAGAAAAGAGTGGTTTTCGGAAGATGAAAGTTGGTAATGAGCGCGTCAACGTATTGAAATGGATATGGCGGATAAATAAACAAATCCGTATAGCCGGAAAACTGATGTATGTTGTTATTCAATGCAATCGTTTCAAGCGTCCGGCAAGATGTGCTTCCGGTTGCAATAATGCGTCCACCCCGGTTTTTGGTGATAGTTATTTTTTTGAGCAATTCTCTTGGATATTCGTAATATTCTTTATGCATGTGGTGATTTTTTATCTCTTCCGTTTTGATAGGCAAAAACGTGCCTAATCCGACATGAAGTGTGACAAACGCTATATCTGTTCCGCTATTTCTTATTTTTCCCAAAACATCCTTGCTAAAATGTAATCCCGCCGTTGGGGCTGCGATAGCGCCTTCCTTTTGGGCGAACACAGTCTGATATCGTTCTGCATCCAGGGTGGAAAGTGTATTGTTTTTTTTAGGACGTTTTATATATGGGGGTAATGGCATTTCTCCTGTTCGATGAATAAGTTCCCTTATATTCGCCCCGTTTTCTATCCGCAATATCCACGAGTTATCTTCATGTTTTCCAAGTAAACTGGCTGAAACAGCGGTATTATCAAGATAAATCTTCTCTCCTTTTTTTAACGGTCCATTTGATTTTAGCAAAGCCTTCCAGTGATTACCTTCCAATTCTTCTATGAACAATAAATCTACATATGCCCCATGAGGCTTTTTACCGGCTATTCGTGACGGAATAACCTTCGTATTATTCAACACGAGAAGATCTTCAGGGCGGAGGTAACCGGCAATTTCACTGAATCTGCGATGCTCCATCCTGCCAGTGCGGCGATGTAAAACCAAAAGCCGCGCGTTATCCCTTTCTTCCGTAGGTTTTTGGGCAATAAGTTCTTTTGGAAGATCGAAATCATAATCGGATAATTTATGAGAAATAATAGAGGCGTCAGGCATTCCGGTATTTGGCAGTGAAACATCCATGCGCTTTAGTCATAAATGGGGATGAAAATAAATAATCCACAGATTACGCAGATTTCCACAGATTGGGAGAAGATTAAAGAAGGTTTTTATCTGCGCTAATCTGCGAAATCTGCGGATAAAAAGGTTCTTCAGGTAAAAACAGAAAATTACAGGCACTTTGGTTTCTTTGCTTCATATTAAGAGACATCTAAGAAAATAACAATTAAAAAAACAGTGTTCAATTATGGAAATTCATGAAAAAAAGAAAAACGTACGTCAAATTTCAGGAAAAACATTCTTTTTTATTACTACAACATATAGTACCTGAAGATGATAATATGACAACCATTTGGATAGATAGTTAATATTCCGCGGATTACGTAAAAACAAAGGGAAAAATATTTGTTGACAAAAGAAAAAAATAAGATAATTTCATAGCCATGCAAGTGGTATAAAGTGGTATAAAGTGGTGAAAAGTGGGGAAAACATATGTTCACCGGAGAGTACCGACACACAATAGATACTAAAAACCGCCTTGCCATTCCGGCTTCTTTGCGTGAAAGCATTAATGAAGAAGTTGAGGGGAAAGGGTTTTATATAACGCGGGGCCTCGATACATGTCTCTTCATGTATACCCCTAAAGAATGGCAAGGTGTTGTTTCCAAAATAGAACAATCCTCTTTTACGAATAAAAAGGCGCGACAATTTCAGCGTCTTTTTTTCTCTAAAGCCCAACACATTAGCGTAACGGATCCTCATGGTCGCATATTAATTCCTCAGTACCTCAAAGAAATTGCGAATATACAAAAAAATGTTGTTATTGTGGGTGTGAACAACCGGATTGAAATCTGGGATGAAAAAAACTGGAGCGACTTTGAATCGGAAACTAACGAGGAATATGAAGAAATTGCAGAAGATTTATTCCAGTAAGCATGACTTTCCTTATAACCGATGAATGGCAGGATCAGGACAAACGCATTATAATCACTGTGAAATCAATGAGATATTCCAGGATTGAACCCGCGCAGGTTTTTATGAAAATATCATATGTCTGGTAAAAAAGATAATCTGCTTCATGAGCCGGTCATGGTTGATGAGGTGTTGGAATACCTGTGTTTGCAGCCGGGCCGCATTATCTTGGATTGCACGGTGGGAGGCGGAGGGCATGCAGGTAAAATAATGGACAGGATTAAACCTGATGGTTGTTTGATTGGCATTGATAAGGATTTTGAGATGTTAAATATGACAAAAGAGTATTTATCGGACAGAGGATGTCCGTTTAAATTGTACCATGCCGATTATGTCGATGCTGATGAAGTATTGCGGCAGGCTGGCATTGACGGAGTTCATGGTGTACTTCTCGATCTGGGCGCTTCTTCATTGCAGTTTGATAACGCAGAGCGCGGATTTAGTTTTTCTAAAGAAGGCCCGCTTGATATGAGAATGGACCGAACGGCTTCCTTTATGGCGCAGGATTTATTACGGAAGATATCTGAACGGGATTTGCAGGGATTGTTAAAAAAATATGGGGAAGAACGTTGGTCAAAAAGAATTGCAAGGCGGATAATAAAAGAAAGAAGTGTATCCGGATTAAAGTCAACAATACAGTTAGCAAGGATAATAGAACGTGCTGTGCCATCTATGAGACACAGAATTCATCCTGCAACAAGGGTCTTTCAGGCATTGAGAATAGCAGTTAACAGAGAACTGGAAAGTTTGGAAAAATTTTTGAATAAGATTCATTTTTCTATGGTAAAAGGTGCGCGTATTGCCGTCATAAGCTTTCATTCACTGGAAGATAGAATTGTGAAAAACAGTTTTATAGAGATGGAAGATAAAAATATTTTTCACATAATAACCAAAAAACCTTTAAGGCCGTGTGCTTCTGAAATAGAAAGAAACGCGAGGAGCAGAAGCGCAAAACTCAGAGTTGCAGAAAGGATTTAACATGGGAATGTTCAGATGGTTGGTAATGTTTGCTATTATAATAACTATGGCGGTGTTGGTTGTATGGGAGAGAAATAAAACCATTGAAACAGGGTATCAGATTGCACAACTGCAAAAAGATTTTAATGAGATGTCTGAAAGAAACAAAAACCTCAATTATTATGTGCAGAAATTAAAATCACCCGAGGTGATTGTAGATAAGGTAAAAATCTATCAACTGGCGCTTTTACCTAAAGAATATTTTCAGAACAGTGTGGTTGCCGGGAATATAAAGGGAAATGTGGGGCGGGATGCAAAAACAATTATGGCAGGTAATTTATATACACAAAAAGAACAAATATTGAAGGGTCGTGTGCTCCATAACTAGAGATGGTTAAATGTGAGAATTTTTCAGGAGATAGTAAAACGGTAAGATGTTATTAGTATTTGTCTGTTCGGCAGTTGGCAGTCTACAATCGGCAATTGGCAAAAGTGACCATTGCCACCTGAGGATTGAGGACTGAGGATTGATATTTGAACTTATTTTATTGCCTTCCTCCCGAACGCTTTCGGGGAAAGTATTTTTTTCTCGAAAGCGTTCGTAAATTTTTAAAGGTATTTTTTTCTATTCTAAGGAAAGCCGGTTATGTATTTTAAAAACATGCACAGGTTTTGGACGAATACGATAGGTTTTATGCTTATTTTGGTCTTCATAGGGTTGGCAGTAAATTTATGCCGTATACAGGTACTTGAGCATGATAAATATTTAAAACTGGCCAAAGCACAGCAAAGCAAGAAGGTAACCTTATCCGCAAGAAGGGGGTTGATATTGGATAGAAACGGTAGGAAGCTTGCGGAATCTTTACGTGTCGGCTCTGTTTATGCAAACCCTTCTGCAATTAAAGACGTTTCTGTAGTCGCCAGCCACTTAAGCAAGGTCTTACACCTTGACCCCTCAAAAGTATCTGCAAAACTCGAAAAAGATAAAAAATTTGTCTGGATAAAGAGAAGGGTCAGCGATGAGGAATTGAAAGAGATTCGGAAGCTCTCCTTGCAAGGGGTGCATATTGAGCATGAGTATCAGCGTTTTTATCAAAATGGCCCATTAGGAAGCCATGTTATCGGGTTCACGGATATCGATGAAAATGGTCTTGAAGGTATTGAATTGTCATGCAATCAAACATTGCTCGGAGAGCCTGGTTATAAAAGGATGTACCGCGATGCCCAGCAAAGCAATATTTTAACGGCAGACACAGAGATGCGGCGCCCAAGGCATGGAAACAATGTTATGCTGACAATTGATGCGAATATTCAGCGTTTTGCCGAAGAGGAACTGGAGAATCTTGGCAAAACATGGTCGCCGGCCTCTGCTACAGCGATTGTGATGGATACAAGCACCGGAGAAATCCTTGCCATGGCGAATCTGCCTGCATATGATCCAAATAATGTTGGCAAATATCCTGCGAGTGCAAGAAAAAATCTGGCAGTCACCGATTATTATGAACCGGGTTCAATAATAAAACCGATTGTGCTGGCCGGCATATTTGAAAATAAACTTGCCAGGCCGAATGATATGATTAACTGTGAAAATGGAAGATATGTAATGGGGAAAAGAATATTACATGATTCGCACCGCTACGATACCCTTACTGTTGCAGAAATTGTTACCCATTCCAGTAATATCGGGATGGCAAAGCTGGGTATGCGCATGGGAATCGAAAGGATGTATCGTCACCTTGAACAGTTTAATTTTGGGAATAAGTCTGGTATTGAATTATCCGGAGAACAGGCGGGAATTTTTCGTCCCCTGAAAAGCTGGTCTAAGCAATTTTCTTTAGTATCGGTTTCAATAGGCCATGAAATTGCCGCAACACCGCTTCAGTTTGTCACTATATTTAGCAGTATTGCAAATGGCGGTCTGCTGTTAAAACCAGTAATAATAAAGTCGATTACCGGCAATGACGGCAAGGTTAAAGAAGAATATAATGCGCCTCAGGTTATCAGGCGTGTAATGAGCGAAGAAGTTGCCCGTGATTTGTTAAATCCTATATTAGTTGATGCCGTGAGAAATGGCACTGGGAAGAGGGCTTTTTTAGCGGAATATGAAGTTGCCGGAAAAACAGGGACGTCCCAGAAGGTTAACAAGAGCGATGGTCGTTATTCGCGAAATAAATATATCGCTTCCTTTGTCGCATATGCTCCGGCGGAGAATCCCCGTATTTGTGTGTTAATAATGGTTGATGAACCAAAGGGCGCTTATTATGGCGGCACTGTGGCAGCTCCGTCAGTGCGGGAAATTATCAGAAAAACGCTGCAGTATCTTGAGGTAGAGCCATTAAAATTAAAGATGGCGATGCACTGACTATTGGTACAATGAAAAAAGGAAAGGGGTTGTAGGGACACGCCATGGCGTGTCCTTACAAATTGAGAATTGAATATTGAACATTTTTCCCTGTCTGCGGAATTTGGGAAAGAGCATTTTGCTTCTTCAAAAAACCAAAGTGTAACAAAATAATGGTAAATATATTTGTTATAATTATAGCACTTAGCGGAAATGGGAGGAGGAATAATGATGGGGCCGAAGGATTTAAACAAGAAAAATTTTATTTTATGGTATAGTTTGTATGCTTCCCAAAAAGAATTAGAAATGGCGCGGGCGAGTAATAGAGAAACGCTGCATAGGCTTTTAAAGGAATATGCAGAGGAGGTTGACAGGGTAGACAATACGAAGCGTTTATACGAACGGATTGTTCAACCGCAGAGCCTGGGCACACAAGGCTTCGATGGCGTACTGAAAATTGATTGTTTTTCAGGTAATGAAAAAAACATTTAGTTTAATGGGTTTTTGAAGGTCGCAAAATGAAATTAAGCGAAATTTGTGCTGTTTTAGAAAAATATACGTGCAATTCCTTTACGGAAAAAGTCGTTTTAGGGCTAACACACGATTCCCGTAAAGTGAAAGAGGGGTATATTTTTGTTGCTATAAAGGGTTATAAATCTGATGGTCACGATTTTATTACAATGGCAATAGAGAAGGGAGCTATCGCCGTAGTTGCGGAGAAAGGTGTTGACTATGTTATACATGTTCCGCAAATTGTTGTGCCGAATGCCCGGCGGGCGCTTTCTCTTCTGAGTGAATGTTTTTATGGCTATCCTTCTTCAAAAATGACAATAGTAGGTATTACCGGAACGAATGGCAAGACAACTACTTCGTTTTTTACGAAGTCTATCATAGAATCTTCCGGCAATAAGGCGGGGTTAATAGGAACTATATATTATCAATTAGGGAGCAGGATTATCCCCGCAAATGAAACCACCCCTGAATCCGTTGATATACAATCACATCTTTCAGATATGCTTAACAACAATATACGATATGCGGTAATTGAGGCAAGTTCTCACGCACTTTCGCAGCACAGGCTGGACGGAGTGCATTTCCGTTCTGCTGTTTTTACCAATCTGTCTGCGGAACATCTCGATTATCATGAAAATATTAAAAATTACAGAGAAGAAAAAATTAAATTGATGAGGGGATTAGATGAAAATGCGTCTGCGGTGTTAAATGCCGACCATACTTCAAGCAAATATTTTGTAAAGAGCACTGCCGCACAAATAGTGTGGTATGGGATAAAGGATACGTCTGCACACGTAAGAGCAGAGATAATAAATATGGGGGTTAACGGAACAAGGTTTTTATTGATTTCTCCCTGGGGAAAGGAAGTTATTCACTTAAAATTAACAGGCAATCATAATGTTTATAATGCACTGGCAGCCGCAGCGACGGGGTTTTGTCTCGGTTTTGATATGGAAATAATAAGAAAAGGCCTTGAATCTTTAAATAACGTTCCCGGCAGGCTGGAAAAACTGGAATACGGTCAGGATTTCCACGTTCTTATTGATTATGCACATACGCACGATGCGTTACAGGTCGTTTTAGAGACTCTTAGAAGTATCGCAACCAGGAGGATTATTTTGGTATTTGGCTGTGGTGGAGACAGGGATAAAGGGAAAAGGGCAAAGATGGGGCATATCGCAGAAAAATATTCAGATTTATTTTGGATAACAAATGATAATCCCCGTTCTGAAGACCCGCTTGATATAATACGTGAAATACAGAAAGGAATAAAGCGGGATTCGTGCTATAAAGTTCAACCGGATAGAAAAGTTGCAATTGAAGAAGCCCTCCTTGAGGCGAAAAAGGGCGATGTTGTCGTTATTGCAGGAAAGGGTCACGAACGTTGCCAGATATTGAAAGACAAGAGTATTCTTTTTGATGACCGTGAAGTGGTAAAGCAGGTATTATCCGGCACTATGGTATCTCAAAATTAGGCGATGAATGAAAATGGACGCAATTTCTCTTGAAGAAGTGATACAAGCCGTTAACGGGAAAGCGATATCGAATGGCAGTGGTTTAATGGTGAATGGCGTTTCTGTTGACAGCAGAAACGTCCATAAGGGCAATGTGTTTTTTGCTATAAAAGGCGACCACTACGACGGGCGTCAGTTTATTGAGCAAGCCTTTGATGCGGGTGCAATTGGTGCGGTGGTATCAAAACAAGGTGGAATTGATATTAGCGGCAAGTGCCTCCCTCTGATTTTGGTAGATGATGTTAAAACCGCATTGGGCGATTTAGCGAGATATTACCGCCGGAAATTAAATGCAAAGATCATAGGTATCACAGGAAGTAATGGCAAAACCACCACCAAAGAGATGTTATATCACCTGCTTTCTCATTTTGCCCCGGTAGTAAAACCACAAAAGAGTTTTAATAATTTTATCGGTGTTCCCCTGACTATATTTGAAATTGAGTCAAAACATAAATACGGAATACTCGAAATGGGTACAAATGCTCCGGGAGAGATATTGCGTCTTTCGGAGATTGGTTTACCCGATATAGCGGTAATCCTGAATATTTCCAAAACACACCTGGAAGGATTAGGGAGTATTGAGGGCGTCGCATTGGAAAAGGGTGATATAGTAAAAAATCTGAAAGAAGACGGAGTTTTTGTATATAACGCTGATAACCCGTGGTGCTGTGAAATTGCGGACAAATTCGGAGGCAATAAGATAAGTTTTGGCTTCGGTCCGAATGCGCAAATAATAGGTACTGATGTAAAGAAAAAAGGCAATGGTTCTGTGTTTACAATCGATATTGATTACAATACCCCCCCATGCCCCCCCCACTGGGGGGTTAAAGGTGTGAAGCCCGCATCAGGAGCCCTTCCCAAAACTCTTCCCTCCCTCTGGGGGGGGCGGGGGGGTTGCCGCAGGCAATTCGAAATACAACTTCACGTTCCAGGTCATCATAACATTAGCAATTGTCTGGCTTCGTTTGCGGTCTGCTATGCGCTTGGCCTCGATATAAGTGGACTTCATAATGCCTTTCTCTCATTTAAATTGCCAGACATGAGAATCGATTCTCAGCAGATAGGCAATGTCACCTTTATTAATGATGCTTACAATGCAAACCCGGAATCCATTTTTGCCGCCTTGAAATATTTTGAAGAAATTGACGTGGTGGGGCGGAAGATATTCATTTGCGGAGATATGCTTGAACTTGGAAAAGAATCACATGCCCTGCATAAAGAAGTCGGGGAAAAGGTGTCTGCGCTTAATCTGGATTTATTATGGACGGTGGGTAAATACGCATCTGATATTGCAAGCGCTGCAAAAGATGGCGGCATGGATGTGGAAAAGGTGTTAAGTTTCCGGAGTCTTGATGGCATCACGGAATATGACATGGGTGAATTCAGGGAAAATGATGTAATACTTATTAAAGGTTCCAGGGGTATGCACATGGAAACTATCATTGATAAATATCGGGAATATTTCTCTCCGCGTGTACTTACTCATAACTGATGTTATTTAAGAGGGCATGGATTGTTATACGGTTTATTGTATTCAATGTTTTCGTTTGAAATATTCAGGTTAATCTCCTTTCGTTCCTGCCTGGCGGCATTTACGGCATTTTTAATAAGCATTATTTTCGGCTGCTGGTTTATCAGGAAATTTCGTGCCTTAAATTATGGAGAAGACACTACGAAGACGGATTCAGAAGAATTGAAAAAATTGCACTTTTCAAAAAAAAACACGCCAACAATGGGCGGGATTGTTGTTTTGGTTTCAATATTAGTCGCTACGTTATTTTGGTGTAATATTTACAATATTTACGTTTTGTTATTGATGTTTACATTGATCTGGTTTGGCGTAATCGGTTTTATTGATGATTACATCAAGCTTACACAAAAGAACTCGTCCGGCCTGACAGATATATCAAAATTATTATTCCAGTCTGCCTTAGGGCTTATCCTTGGATTGATATTATATTTTTATTCCAGCAAGTTCACATGGGGCACTCAGTTGATGATTCCGTTAATGAAGGACTTGAGGCCGGAACTGGGACCTTTTTATGTCATAATAGTCACTTTTTTTATTGTAGGCATGTCAAATGCCGTGAATATAACGGATGGCCTGGATGGATTGGCAATAGGATGCAGTATAATTGCAGGCATCTCTTTTGCCATTATTGCGTATATTTCCGGCAGGGTTGACTTTAGTGAATATTTGAGAATTCCTTACATTCCCGGCGCCGGTGAATTGAGTATTTTCTGCGCCGCACTGGTAGGGGGCGGTATGGGGTTTTTATGGTACAACAGTTATCCTGCACAAATTTTTATGGGAGATACAGGTTCTCTGACGCTGGGTGGGATGCTAGCATTAGTGAGTATTATCGTAAAACAGGAAATATTGATGATTGTTATAGGGGGTGTTTTCGTTGCGGAGGCAGTATCGGTGCTTGTTCAGATATATTTTTATAAAATTACGAAGAAAAGAATCTTCCTGTGCGCCCCTTTGCATCATCACTTTCAATTTGCGGGTTGGCCGGAATCGAAAATTACCCTTAGGTTTTGGATAATTGCAGCGTTGCTGTCAGTCTGTAGTTTTATGCTTTTGTGATTCAATTTAATCAGGAGAGATATTTTGAAATCATGGCACTGTCTCGTATATATTGTCGTTGCACTACTGGGTTTTAGTATTGTCACTGTTTATAGTACTGACACGGCAATGTTTGCGGCAGGCAGCAATGGTTATCAATTTGCCAAACATCTTTTATGGATAGTATTAAGTTTGGCGGTGTTATTTGCTATGTCGTCTGTCGATTACCGGCATTTACAGAAATTAACGTATCCGATTATTGCGGTATCAGTGATTAGCCTTATACTTGTGCTGTTGCCAGGTGTTGGAACGGTAGCCAACGGCGCTAGAAGATGGATCCGATTGGGCGGTATTGCGGGTATTCAGCCGTCTGAATTTGCAAAATTGGCTATGATTATATTTATATCGAACTATATAGCCAAAAATCATAATCACATGCATAGCTTTAAAAGAGGGTTTTTAATACCTCTGGGGTTCATAACACTGATGGGCGGGCTAATACTCCTGGAACCAGACTTTGGTACAGCGGCGTTTATCGTTATACTATTAATGTTGATGTGCATGGTGGGGGGCACGCGGATTATTTTTATCTTTTTTACTTTGCTTGCGTCGGCGCCGTTTATCTACGAATTGATTTTTAGTGTTACGTATAGAAAAATACGATTTACCTCATTTCTCGATCCGTGGCAGGACCCGCAGGGGACTGGCTATCATGTAATACAGTCATGGATTGCCCTTGGTTCCGGAGGGCTGACAGGCCTGGGACTTGGCAATAGCAAACAAAAACTGTTTTTCTTACCGGAAAGCAGCAGTGATTTTATATTTACCGTCATCGGGGAAGAATTCGGTTTTATTGGGGGAATGACAATTATTGTCCTTTTTTCATTACTGCTATGGCAGGGGTTGAAAATTGTCAGCAGGACGAAGGATGTGTTTGGTTTCTTTTTAGGACTTGGCATTACCATGATGTTTGGTTTGCAGTCAGTTATGAATATTGCAGTCGTTTCCGGTATTATACCGACAAAAGGTATTCCATTGCCGTTTCTAAGTACAGGGGGTTCTTCTTTGTTATTTTCAATGCTTGGCATAGGGATTTTGGTTAATATTGCGAAACAATCTTTCGGTTGTGACACAGACAAACTATTGAACGATGAGGTGAAAGAAAAACTATCCGTTAATGAAAGGTTTTTCCCCGTGAGAATTACCGGTAAAATAATTTCTAAGATATCCGCATTTTCATGGTAGTTGTTAAAAAAGGGGAACCACAGATTACACAGATTGCACAGAGTAGAAAATTCGTCACAAGCTTACAATTGACCAATGACTATTGACCAATGACCAATGACGAAAATCGAAATAAGAGATATTATTTCGCTTTCGTTTCCATGTTCCGGCTTGGAACTAACGTTTTTAAATGTTTTAATTACTGATGGCAATTATTGAAAATAGGGGTTGAGAAATGAGAATAATATTTGCGGGCGGCGGCACAGGCGGCCACCTTATTGCTGGAATTAGCGCTGCAGAAGAAATTCGTATGAGATTCCATAATGCAGAAATTATGTTTTGCGGCACGGAGAAAAAGTTTGAAGAGGAATATGTAGTACAACAAGGGTTTCAGTTTCAGAAAATACATGCAAAAAAATGGGAAAGATCATTTAAGGGAATTTTTGTATTTCTTAGAATGGCAATTTTGGGGGTGATTGAATCTCTTTTCCTGCAGCGAAAATTCAAGCCTGATATTGTAGTAGGGTTGGGGGGATATGCTTCTTTTGCGCCAATTATTGCGGCAAAATTACTGTGCATCCCTTCCGTATTGCTTGAACAAAATGTGGTGCCAGGCAAGGCGAATTTGTTTTTGGCAAGATGGGCGGACGAGGTATGTTGCCATTGGCGTTCTTCTCTCAAATGGTTTGCGAAGGCAAGGAAGGTAAATGTTACCGGGACGCCTATCCGTAAGGGGATAGTGTCTGGCAGGAAGAAGAATTATTATGAAAAGTTCGGTTTTGATAGCGCAAAATACACCATTGTAGTCACCGGCGGTAGCCAGGGCGCACAGGCAATTAATGAGGTTATGGTGAAAAGTCTACATAAACTGGAACCGTTTTCAGAGAAAATACAAATAATTCACTGTGCGGGCGAGCATGGATATGAATGCGTAAAAAAAGGATACGGGCAAACAAAGATTAATTCATTTGTATGTAGTTTTTTAAATGAAATGGATGCGGCGCTCAATATAGCAGATATTGTTATATGCAGGGCAGGTGCAACAACAATTGCTGAAATTACTGCAATTGGTATTCCTGCTATTCTTATACCCTATCCCTACGCCGCTGATAATCACCAATACTGGAATGCAGTCGAAGTGGAGAAAAACGGCGGTGGATATTTATTACCGCAGATTGATTTAACGCCTGAAAAGATTGTTGAAGTTATTATTGACCTTTTCAGAAACAAGGAAAAATACGAGAGAATGAAGATGTTTAGCAAAGAAATGGGGCGCCCGGATGCCTCTGTTTGTGTTGTAGATACGATAAGCAGACTAATTAGTTACAGGGAGACGCGGGTAGCATTGCTCGCCAGATAACTCATTATACAACAAAAACATATGGATATATCCTTAGCGCATACAACATCATCAGTTAATAACAGATTTTTTAATTACAAGCCTTTGCGCGGAAACCGTGTTTATTTTATCGGGATTGGCGGGAATGGGATGAGTGCGCTTGCACGTATTCTTGTGAGTGAAGGGTGTATTGTTGCCGGTTCAGATATCCTGCTATCGCCGCTTATTTCTTCACTGGAAAAAATAGGAGTGACGGTTAACTCAAAACAAGATGGCAGTATGATGTCATTGGAAACTGATATGGTAATAGTTTCTGCCGCGATTCAGGAGGGCAATCCAGAACTGAAAGTTGCCAGGCAATCGGGCATTAAGGTGGTAAAATACTCTCAAATACTTGGCTCTTTAATGCAGGAAAAGAGAGGCATTGCAATTAGCGGCACACATGGAAAAACAACCACCAGCGCAATGATTTCCACTATTTTAAAAAAAGCGGAATTGGATCCTACTTATGTTATCGGTGGAGAAGTCCCTGATATCGGAGGAAATGCTCATTTAGGAAAGGGGAATTTGTTTGTGGCGGAGGCCTGTGAGTATAATAGTTCATTCCTCGACCTGGTTCCTTCTATAGGAGTGATTACAAATATAGATGAAGATCATTTAGACTATTATGGCAATCTTGAAGAAATAGTAAATGCTTTTGGGCATTTTGCAAACCTGATAGCAAAAAATGGTTTGTTAGTAGTGAATGATGATGACAGAAATGTTGCAGTTGCTGCGAAAAGAGCCGTTTGTAAGAGAGAAACTTACTCACTACGGCATACTTCTCATTGGTATGCAAAAAAGATTCTTCCTGCTATTCAGGGTATAAATAAATTCAGGGTTTACAATAGAGGCAAAATCTTCGGTGATTTTCGGTTAAAGATTCCAGGGTCGCATAACATATTGAATGCACTTGCCGCTATTGCCGTTTGTACATCTATTGGCGTTGATAAAGAAGTTATAAAAACTTCATTGGAGTCTTTTAAAGGTGCAAAAAGGCGTTTTCAAATTGTTGCCATAAAGAATAATATTACAATAATTGATGATTATGCTCACCATCCCACGGAAATAGACGTCACACTGAAAGCGGCGCGCGAGCTTTATCCCTCAAGAAGAATATGGTGTGTATACCAACCGCATCAGTATAGCAGAACCAGGCATTTATTGAAAAAACTCTCGGAATCGTTTTATCTTGCAGATAAAGTGGCGCTGGCAGATATCTATGAGTCACGCGACAATGATTTTGAAAAAACTTCAATTAGTTCATTAAAATTGTATGAAGAAATTCGCAAAACAGGCGTCGATATACAATATTATCCGCAAATGGAACACATTACAGACATGCTTTGTTTGAATGCGAAGCCTGGAGATGTTATTATTACGATGGGTGCGGGCGATATTTGGAAAGTGGCGCATGAACTTGCGGAAAGAATAGGAACAGCACATAGCGCAGCCTTTGGCCGCAACCAAATTCGAAATACGAATATCGAAATACGAAACAAATTCAAATGACAAAAAACCCAATATTCCAAGGAACACTATAAAGCGGGTATAAAATGAGAACACGAAATATTGCAGTACTGATGGGGGGCGTTTCTTCTGAGCGTGAAATATCTTTACGGTCGGGTAATGCCGTAGCAAAGGCGCTAAAAGAAGCGGGATACAATGTTATTTGTATTGATGTAAAGGATGAAGACATAAAAGAACTTGATCATAAGGAGATTGATGTTGCATTCATTGCATTACACGGATACTTTGGAGAAGACGGGGGGGTTCAGCAGCTTTTGGAAGTAAAAGACATTCCCTATACAGGTTCAGGGGTTAACGCCAGCAGGATTGCCATGGATAAGGTGGAATCGAAACGATGTTTTTTGGATGCCGGACTCAAGACTCCGGAGTATTTCTTGCTAAAGAAACCCGTAAATCTGGCGGAGATAGAGCAAGAGATTCAAGGGTTTGGTTTGCCAGTAGTAATAAAACCAACGAACGGCGGCTCTAGCATAGGGGTATCCATAATTAAAGACGGCAGCCATTTTCATTCTCATGTTGGAGAAGCATTAATGTGCGGCGATGAAGCGTTTGTTGAAAGATATGTATCTGGCAGGGAGTTAACGATTGGGATACTGGATAACAGGGCATTGCCAATTATAGAGATTTGTGTATCAGATGCTTTTTTTGATTATAATGCGAAATACAATAGCTGTAAAACAAGATATTTTGTAATAAATAAAACCTTTGAAAACAAAACAAACAAATTGAATACGCATGGTTGCGATGTTGGTTTTCTGGATGCTGCGTTGTACGATAAAGCTCAGGAATTGGCTATTGAGGCACACAATGCTATAGGTTGCAGAGGGTTTTCCAGAGTGGATATGTTGCTGGATAATAAGAATGATTTTTACATATTGGAAGTCAATACAATACCGGGTTTTACAGAAAAAAGCTTATTGCCGATGGCGGCAAGGGCAGCAGATATTTCTTTCACATCATTATGTGAAAAAATTGTCGATCTTGCTTCACAAAAGAGTTTTGTAAGTATAGATGGGTCGATTAAAAATTAAAAAATCTCTGAACCACACATTTACATTCAAATCTCTTGTGCCTTCTATTTTTGAAAAACTTCATTGGTTCAATCGGCAGCTATACCCATTTTTATTAAAATTTGCGGGAGTGGTTTGTATTGTAATTTTTACCATTTGGGGATTAAAGGAAGTATGGAATACACTCACCGATTTAAGTATATTTAAAGTGAATCCTGCTACTTTGACATTTAATGTGCCGCCATGGATGGATAATCGTTTTTCCGAAGATATAAAACAAGTAGAGGCATTGCATGGCCATTATAGTTTATATGAAAGGGACATAGCGAATAGGATAGCAACGATATATGGCGATATGGTAGTGATTAAAAAAGTTGATGTGGTAAAGCGTGTATTCCCCAATAAACTCAACATCAGGTTTACGATGCGCAGGCCGTTTGCTTTGATAAAAAAAGGGGAGAATTTTTATCTTGTTGATGAAGAAGGGGTATTGTTGCCAAAAGAATATTATAAATTCTCTGATGTCGATTATATAAGCCCTTACATTCAAAGCAGAAAGTTATCCAGGCTGCCATTGCCGGGAAAAGAGTGGAATGATAAGAAGATAAAGGCAGGAATAGCATTGGTGAAATTTCTCAGGATAAATAACATACACAACCTCTTTGGGATTGTATCTGTGGATGTAACAAATGTGCATAGAGAGAAATATTCCCGGGGAAGTGATATTATTTTGTGGACGGAAAACAATACACAGATTCGTTGGGGATGTTCTTCATTATTCAAGCCTCCGGATGAACTCACCGACGAAGAGAAACTTCAAAATCTCTTGAGTATTGCAAAGATTGAGGGTACGAGCTTGAAACAAATGGAGTATGTTGACGTGAGATGGAGCAAACCTGTCGGCAAAAGATGGGGAAACTAAAAGGTACAAGGGGGTAAAATTATTTGACATTTCATGCTATGGTGATAAAATTTACTAGGTTTTTTAAGTGATTAGATAGATATAAGTTAAGAAAAATGTGTACACCTCTTGAAGGGGTATTGATTTTGATTGCCTGTTTTGCGAAGGTAATGAATATATTGAAAGAAAAGGGTTGTTTAATAGTATAAATGGAATAATATAATAAAGTATTAAAAGTATCATTGAAGTTGAGAAGATCGGAAGTTGTTATAAAAATAGACGGAAGTTGCCACAGTAAAAGCACATCAACAAAATGCGGAAGTGGTGGAATCGGCAGACACGCTAGCTTGAGGGGCTAGTCCCTTAACCGGGGTGGGGGTTCAAATCCCCCCTTCCGCACCATTCGATATTCCCCCGCCAGTTAAATTTGGTATGACAATGCAATTGATGACACATCTACAAACATAAATAAAGGGCACAAAGTAATGTTCGGATATTTTTCTCTTTTTGGAGCGGCAGCGTGGGAATGAATAAATGCACACGTGTTTTTATCATGATTGTTTTTGCACTTTTATCCGGGTGTAAACAAACGCAGATAAAGCAAACAGATTTTACACCTTTTAGAAAACCCATTTCACTTTCAACTACCACGGAAAAAGTAGAAAAAAAATCGTGGGAATATGAAGTGATGCCGGAGAAGGAGGTTTTAGGAGAAAAGAAAGAGGGAATACCGGATGAAATTATATATCCTTCTGAGTACAGAAGGCCTGAACCGGCGCTCTATAAACCAGCGCATACCGGGGAAAAAATTGATATTGCACTCAACTTTGATGATGCTGAAATCAAGGATGTGGTACAGGTAATATTGGGGGAAATTTTAAATGTAAATTATGTGTTGGATAAAAGAGTTGGGGGAAAAGTAAACCTTCATGCCAGCGGAGAAGTCTATCGGGAAGAATTGCTCTCTATGCTTAATTCATTACTTTATGTGTATAATTTTACGATACTGAAAGACGGGAATCTATACAATGTGCTGCCGCAGGCGGAAGCCAGACGGGAAACAAGTATCATTATACACGGAGATAAAATTCCCGAATGGAGTAAAGATATTATTATTCAAATTGTGCCATTGAGGTATGCCGACCCGAAAAAATTGAGTTCAACAGTGAAGCAATTCATGTCGAGTATTGGAAATATTGTGACCCACGAAGACTTTCCCTATTTAATGATTATCGATAATGCCTCTGTAATGGAAAAACTGCTTACCATAATAAAAATATTTGATGTGCCTTTTTTAGCAGGGAAAGCCATGAGGTTTTATGAGTTTAAATATGTTGATGCACGGAATATGTCGAAGGACCTTGGGAGTTTGGCAAAATCTTTAGGGGCAAAGGTCGGAGGGGACGGGGAATTTGATTTTGTACCATTCTCAGATACAAATAAATTGATAGTGATTACGAAACTCCCGGAACTCTTGCCTAAAATAGACATGTGGATAAAAAATATCGATGTCCCCCCCACGCAGTTAGACGAAGAAATGAGAGTATATATCTATAAAGTTCAGCACCAGAAAGCAGAGACAATTGTGCCGATTATCACTCAGATGTATAGCGAAAAGATGGCGGCGCAGCCGAAGAAGCTGGGAAGAGATATAGTAGAATCAATGAAGGTGCTTGCGGATATTGAAACCAATTCGGTCATTATCAAGACCTTTCCCAGTGATTACAAGAGCATTAAAGCTATTATAGAAGCAATTGATGCAACTCCGCAACAGGTATTTATAGAAGTATTGATTGTAGAAGTCACTCGTAACGATACTTTAGACTACGGAACGGAGTGGTTGTGGTCGGGAAGCAATTTGCAAGTATATGGGGTTGGTGATATTGCACGGGCTGCTGGTAATGCAGCGGTGCAGTTTACCAATACATTTGCGAAAGGGAGCTTTGAAATTCTTATGGATATTCTTGCTGTGAGTTCTAATGCAAAAATACTTTCTGCGCCGCATATATTAGTACGGGACGAACAACCGGCAAGTATTCAGGTGGGAGAAGAGGTGCCTATTCTTACCGGTTCCGGACAACAGACGGGCACTACGGTTACTTTTGAACAGGTACAGTATCGCGATACCGGTATTATCCTTACCGTTACTCCACATATTGCCGAAAACGGACTTATTACCCTGGAGGTAAATCAGGAGGTAAGCAACGCTCAGGAAACAACTACTGGTGTTAGTGATTCCCCGACGTTTTCTACTCGTCAGGTGCAAACTTCACTGGTGATAAAAAGCGGCCATACGATAGGTCTTGGCGGTATTATTGAACAAAAAAATGAGAAAAGTGTGAGCAAAATCCCTCTTTTGGGCGATATTCCCTATCTGGGAAATTTGTTTAAGGTGACGTCGCTTATTGATAAGAGGACTGAGTTAATAATGTTAATTACACCATATATTGCAAATAACGCAGAAGATGCCGATTCGTTAACGCAGGCATTTGAGAGAAAACTGCAGGAAATTGATTTTCTGTTAAACCAGTAGGCAGGTGAGGTGATGAAATTCATTTTGTTTCAAAAAAGAAAAGGATTTACCCTGCTTGAGGTTATGGTTGCGATGGCAATTATCGGTGTTTCCATTGGCATTTTTTTCAGCATGGTGGGTAATTCTTCGAAAATAAGAGGGAAAATCGACGATCATACAAATTCGCTGTTGCTAGCTAGGACAAAAACAGAAGAATCCTTTTTGGGAATACTTGATGGGATATACACCAGGCTGGATGAAAAAACAATATATGAGGGGGTTACCGAAAAGGGTATTAAATGGAAAATCCTGGAAATTGATAAATATAAAGAAGCGCGTATGAGCTTTGTGATGGATGGGGAGGATGAGGAGAGAGAATTACCCCCGGAAGGTTATACGGCATTAAATACACAAGTAGAAGGGATAACGATTGATACGGTAACATTTATCGAACAGAAGAAAAATGATACTATAAAGAAAAAGAAGAAGGGGAATGAATAGTAATTATTGTAGCGTATATGATGATGCGGTTGGCATACATGACAAAAAAGGCTTCACATTATTCGAGTTACTAATAGCTCTTTTTGTTGGTATGGTGCTTGTAATGTCAGGGGTGTATGCGATCAGGATTGGCTTGTTTTCTATGGAAAAAGAGGGTGTTTGGTTCAGTGATTCCACAAGGGAAAAAGCGGCCTTTGATTTCTTTTGGCAACAGGCGTCTGCCTTATATAACCAAAAACTCCCGAAAGAAAACAGACTTCTTAATGATAATGTGAAAAAAAAGAAGGATAAAATGTTTGTAGGCGAAGAAGATTTTCTTGCTTTTGTCTCGCCGCTTTCTTTAAAAAAACATTACTCACAGGGATTGGTAATTGCAAATTATAAGGTGAAAATGAATGATGAGGGCAGGTTGGATTTGATTTATGCTGAAACACGGTTGAATCCAAAATTGTTAATGGATTTGGCGGAAGGATTTAAAACGAATTTTCGTCCGGAATCTAATGCCGTTTTGTATGAAGAGTATACGGTATTTTTTAATGACTGTACATCCGTTGCATTTGAATATTTAGTTTCAGAGGAAGACGCAATGGACGATGACGTGGATATTGCAGGAGGGGAAGTGCCTCCTTCTCAACAGAGTGATAATAGTAAAGAAGGCGTGAAAGCAGTATGGAAGGGAAAAATTATAGGGAAAATCCCGAAGGCAATAAAACTAACGGTAACAAAAAATGGGGAAGAACAAACGCTTATAACTCCAATTATGGCTATGTACTCGTTTTTAGCCTATGGACAATAGTAGTTATAGGATTTATCGCATTAAGTTTTACCCGTAATACCGGTATTGCGATAAAAACCGAATTGGCGTTTACTGAGCGTATAAAAAATGTGTATGCCGCCAGAGGGGCATGTATTTATGCGATAAAAATGCTATTGCTCCCGGAAAAACAGGTTAAAAAAACAGAGGATAATAAAAAAAAGCCGCACGGGAAAGAGAAGAAGGGACAAAGTGTGCGTCAATGGGTACCAAGCAATAAACCGTATTCTGTATTGATAGGGGATAGGAATTGTGATGTGCATATTCACGATGAAAGCGGCAAAATAAACATAAATAAGATTACTGATGAGACGAAACAGGGTTTTATTAAATTCCTTTTAGCCCTGAAGATCGAAGAACATGCAGCAGAAATTATAACGGATTCTATTTTGGATTGGGTGGATGAGGATGATTTGCATCATGTAAATGGAGCGGAAAAAAATTACTACAGCTCATTACCAGAACCTTACGAACCGAAAAATGGGGCATTTGAGATAATTGAAGAGCTAACATTAGTAAAGGGCGTTACCCCGCAGGTATTTGAACTATTACGTGAGCATGTAACCATCTATGGAGCCGGCAAGATTAATGTTAATTTTGCTTCTAAAGAAGTGTTGCTTTCCGTGCCAGACATTACATCGGAATTAATTGACGCGATTATTCAATATAGATATGAAACCGGGAAAATAGAAAAATTTAGAGATTTAAAGGAATTATTCAGAGGGTATGGGGTCATAGGCAAATCCTTTCAGGAAGTGACGAAATATTTAACCGTGTACGATTCAAGTTTTTTGACAATTAATTCTCTTTCGTACCCTGAAAAAGCAGAAAACTCTTATGGCTCTTACAAGATGATTGTGCGGAAAGGCAGCGGTGATTTTACTATTATTGCGGTATACCCTGATTAATAGTAACACTTTAGTTTTTTTGAAAAATTCCAACAATAACAACCTTTGCCGCATGGTGTAGGGGCGAAGCATTTGCTATAACTGGCATACATGCGTTCATACCCAAATATGCAAATGCTTCGCCCCTACGGTTTCAAAAAACTAAAATGTTGCGAAATTTTAAAATTGTAGAACGAAGCGTCTGCTTCGTTATGAGCGAAGTGGCACTTCGCCCTACATTCAGAAAATCGCCTAAGGATTAATGCTATGAGTAGTATTCCGTTTGTTGGTGTCTTTTCCCCCAGCGGCACTGGTTTATCTTTGCATGGGGATGATCTTGTTATTACGTTTGTTTCCAGGAAATTAATCAAATTATCGTATGAAACGTTTGTAGTAAAAGATTTTTTAATTAAAGATAGCCAGCAATTAAAACCAATTTTAGTGCAACAAAAGAAATTTGCCGGAGAGATAATCCTCTCCGTGCCCAGAGAATTATGTATTATCAGAGAAATAGAATTTCCCTATGCAAATATTAAAGAATTACGGGAAGCGTTATCATATCAGTTAGATAGTTTTATTCCTTTTAATAACGAAGATGTTTATTTTGATATCCACTTGCTTTCCCGCAACCGGCACAATTCAAAGGTACTCATTGTTGCGGTAAAAAAAGAGGCATTGGATGATATATTGTTGCGTTTGAAAGCGCTCGAAATAATGCCATCTCGAGTTATTATCACACCCTTCGCATTTATTCCTCTCATAGCAGACAAACGAGGCGCTGTTGCTGTTGTTAATAAAAATAAAAAGGATTACTGCTACAGCCTGTATGAAAATAGTTTCCTGAGGTCATCGTCGATTGTGAAGAATCTGGATGAGTTGACAAAACAGGTAAAGGCGAATGCTCCCGGGGCAGTTTTTTATATAAATAACGGTGATACAATTTTGCCGGAAGACTATTCTGTTCAAACAAAACTGATGGATGAGAATGCAGAATCATATGGCGCAGCGCTTTATGGCGTTTCTGGTTATCCGTGTAATATAAGCTTAATTAAGTTAAAGAGAAAACAACGCAATCCTCAAATATCGGCAATGTGTTTTTTGACAGGCTTCTTAATATTGTTTATTTTTTTGATACCCTATATTCAGAAAATGAATAACCTTGCAAGAATAAAAACCGTGGATTCAATAATTAAATCATTAAAAAAAGAGATAAAGATTGTTGAAAATACAAAAGAGAGGCTGGAGTTGTTGGAGAATACGGTGATTAATGTTGATGAAATCAGCGAAAAATACATTCCAAGAATTGATATTATCCTGGAATTAGCGAGAATTTTGCCGAACGACGCTTGGGCTAAAACCATTAAAATAGATAATAATCTGTTTGAGATAGAGGGTGACGCGGTATCTTCCACCCATTTAATACCCATTCTGGAAAATTCACCTCTTTTATCAGCGATTGGTTTAGCATCTCCTGTTACCAAAACGCAGAGCGGGAGGGAGAAATTCCGGATAAAGGGTAAGGTTGAAAGGTAGTAGTGATGGAAAAACTAATTGCTGTATTTAGAAGATTTAAAGTACGAGAAAGAGTTCTGCTGATTGGCGCAATACTCGTTCTCTTTTATATTGTCGTCGATAGGGCAATAATTACCCCATTCTTTACGTCAATCAACGAAACGAAGCAAAGTTTAGAAACGAAAGAAAAACTGCTGGAGAAAAGTTACTCGTTTATTGCAAATAAAAAACGATACGAAGAACGATTGAGTGAGTTGGAACAATATTATGAAAAAATGAAGAAGAAGTTTTTTTATGAGGAGACGGAGGAACTTGCATCTGCAAAATTGCAGGAGATAGTAAATAATATTGCTAAAAAAAACGGTTTGGTGGTATCGAGAAGCACTGCACTAAAGAGAAATATTATCAATAAGAATCCGTATCTCATAGCATTATCAATTAATATTGAAATAAGCGATATCAAGAGTACGGAAGAATTGCGGAATTTTCTCTATGATATCGAATATGATAATGATAAAACACTTTTTATTGACAATCTTAGAATTAAAGTATTAGGTGTTACGGCAGTGAAGGGTGCGGTTCTTAACTCAACCTTAACGGCTGTTGCCTTTATAGAAAAGAAATCATAGAATAGCATAGACTGCACCAAACAAATTCAGTAATTTCTTTGCATTTTTGGGCAAAATATTTAATGGTTGTTTCTGCAGTCGGCAATCGGCGGTTGACCAATGTGACCAATGACCAGTGACTGACTGTAGTTACAGTATAATCGCCTCATAATAAGCGCTAATTTTCTTGACAATTCAACTTGTCAAACTAAAATGCCATAAGAACGGCGGTATTATTAATTATTTGAAAAGGAATTCGGGGAAAATAACATGAAAAAAACAAATTGCCATTTTGAATTTCTTTCGTGGTTAAAACCAATCTGCAGTTATACGTTTTTTTTTGCCTGTTGTTTTGTCTTGGTCAATGTGGGCTGCGGGAAAAAAGAAAGCCCTTTAACGGAAATAATTGAAATAGAACGAATAGAACCAGTTACCGTAACACCAGTTCCTTACGCGGTTACAACGGACACAAAGCCGCCTATAGACATAAATGCTATTGCAGAAGTTCAAGCGCCGGAAACAACAGAAAAATCAATTCCTCCGGAAAAGCAACAAGCCGAACAATCTATTCAGGAAAAATCACTCACGGCAAATGATTATTACAACAAAGGATATGAATTCTTTCAGCAGGGGTGGATAAACGAATCGACAGAAGCATTTAGCCTGGCGGTTAGTTTAGATCCGACGATGAAAGAAGCATTCAGGATGCTTGCTTTATCATATACTAAATCAGGTAAAACAAACGAAGCGATTGTAAACTTCAAAAAAGTGATAGAACTAGACCCTGGCGATGCAAAAGCACTTCTTGAACTGGGAACTCTTTACTACAAGAACCGCATGGCCGATGACGCCATTGCTACCTTTGAAAAATATGTCTCGCTTGATCAAGGCAATGCCAATGTTTACTATAATATGGGATGTATTTATGGTGAAAAAAACAGTTTTGACAAAGCAATAAAAGCATACCTTATGGCATTAACCATTAATCCGAATCATGTCCCAACGTATTACAATATCGGTGTAGCATATAATATGACGGAGAGATTTGATGAAGCAATCGAAGCGTTTAAAAAAGTTTTAAGCCTTGAACCTGAAAATCATGATGCGCTGTACAATCTTGGATTTGCATATAATAAAAGCGGGCTATACAATGAATCATTAGAAATTTGCCAAAGACTGACCGAATTAAACCCTGCAAATACCAATGTGCGCCTGTTGATTGGAGATTCATATAATAAACTCGGCAAACACGAAGAGGCGAAAAGAGAATTTGATATTTACAAAGAACTTGTATTTAAGAAATGAGATTATTTGTAACACTTTAGTTTTTTGAAAAATTCTAATAATAGCGATGTTTACCGCATAGTGTAGGGACGAAGCATTTGCCCGTTTGGGTATGAATGCATTTATGACAATTTGCAACAAATGCTTCGCCCCTTATTTTGCATCACGCGCTGCGTCCTGATTGTGGATTATTTACATTCGTCCCCATTTGTGACTAAAGTTTATGGATGTTTTATTATGAAAAAAATTTTGATTTTAATGTGCTTTTTTCTGTTAACAGGCAGTCTGTTCTCCTGCGGTTTCATTTGCGCCCAAACAACACCGGTAAGTAATCAAACAGAGGAAGCCAAACATACGCAACAATTTCAAAATCCCCCTCCCCTCCCGGAAATAACGCCATATCCACGGTCAAAACTTGAGATTATTCAATACATATTGCTGCCATTCGCCATTGGCGCATCGATCTGGCTCATCTTGCGGTTAGACAAAGAAGAACTGGAAGAAAAAGGCGGAGAGGAGGAAGGCTAGTTTATGTGTGGAAAAAGAACCAAAGTCCTCTCCCTCATCGCTATTTTGGGAATATTGTTTTTTTGCTGTGAAATGCATGCCCAATATACCATACAACTTGAACGTCCAGGGAAACTGTTCAGTCCTGCAAAAATTCCGCTGCTTGAGAATCCTGAACGTGATGTATGGCAAAAACCGGAATTACTATTGGATGCGCTGGAAATCAAAAAAGGGAGCGTTGTTGCTGACATTGGAGCCGGTTCCGGATACCTTGTCATGAGGCTTTTAAAACGTACCGGACCAAGCGGGACGGTTTATGCTGTTGATATACAACAAGAAATGCTTGATTACATTAAAAACAGATTAAATGCGGAAGAAGAAAAAACAGTTCATCTCGTGCTGGGCGGCATGGATGACCCTTTATTACCTGCAAACAGCATTGACACGGCAATCTTGCTAAGCACATACCATGAAATAGCGCATCCGGTTGATTTCATGAAGAAAGTGAAAGCCTCACTGAAACCCGAAGGCCGGGTAGCAATTATAGAATTTGGCAAAGAGAGTCCCATTGGCCCACCGCGCAATGTCCGCTTACCGGAAGAATTGGTTATCAACGAATTAAAACAGGCGGGGTTTACATTACAAAAGAAATATGACCAACTCCTTCCTTACCAGTATTTTCTGGTGTTTAGCCCAGAGGCATATAGTCAACCTGCTCCTTAGGCTGGCACAGCCGGAATCAAACAAACACGAAATGCGGGATTCGTAATTACACTTATTCACACATCATGAAAATCAATGGAGTCTGTTTATGGCCAGAAAAAAAATAACCATTATTGGCGCAGGAAATGTCGGGGCCACATTGTCACAACGCCTTGCAGAAAAGGAACTCGGAGATGTGGTACTTTTAGACATAGTGCAGGATATGCCACAAGGAAAGGCCTTGGACATCCTGGAGGCAGGTCCTGTTTATGGATATAATACGAAAATCACCGGTGCGAACGTTTATGAAGAAACAAAGGATTCGGATATAGTAGTTATCACCTCTGGTGTGCCGAGAAAACCAGGAATGAGCAGGGATGACTTGCTTCAAATAAATACGGGTATCGTAAAAGGAGTTACTGAAAACATAGCAAAGACCTCGCCGAATGCCATTCTCATCATAGTGTCTAATCCACTGGATGCCATGACATATGTGGCTTACAAAATCAGCAAATTTCCCAGGCGTCGCGTTATCGGAATGGCAGGCATTCTTGATGCTGCGCGTTTTAGCGCTTTTATTTCAATGGAGCTCGGCGTGTCCGTTGAAAATATCCATGCATTTGTCCTTGGAGGGCATGGGGATACTATGGTGCCCTCTACCCGGTACACCACTATCGCCGGCGTTTCTGTTGAAGAATTAATTCCACAGGAACGATTGAATGAAATTGTTGAGCGAACGAGAAATGGCGGTGCGGAAATTGTTAATTTGCTGAAAACCGGCAGCGCGTTTTACGCCCCTTCGGCAGCCGTTATGGAAATGGTTGAGGCTATTTTAAAAGACAAACGAAAGATAGCGCCATGCACCGCTTTGTGTGAAGGAGAATATGGTATAAAGAATCTTTTTGTTGGTGTGCCGGTAATACTTGGATCCAATGGAGTTGAAGATATTTTTGAAATCAAGCTCAACGAAAAAGAGTCCATTGCTTTACAAAAATCCGCTAATGAAGTAAAACAGCTATGCAATAAAGTTGACGCATTATTGGGACTTTAAGGACTCGGAATTTCCTATTATACCGTCGTAGCAGTTGGCAGTCGGCAATCTACAGTCGGCAAATTGCAGATTGAGGACTGAGGACTGATATATTAAATTCTTCTATGTCCTTTAAAGCGTATAGCTTTGTTCTACAACTTTTTACGGAAGAAAACAGGGGGGACTTTAATGCCTGAGCTAAACCGCCCGCTTTGCGCGGTGATTTAGCTCAGGCATTATGTATAGTACTCCTGAATTACCTGTGGTTGGATTCTTTACTATTGAATCAAGAAGTGAAGCGTATAAAAAACTTATCATACCCTTCACCTCCCGACCCTCTTCTTCTCTTTTTACGTCATTGTTAAGAGTTCATCAACCGCTGCAGATCTCTTTGCGAACCTTTCCTTCTGTATACCACCACCTACAGCCTTTGCTTCCTCTACTTTTCCCGCAAAAAAATTAGGAATAATCTCATTATCCCGGGTGTTCCTGAAAATATCCCACGCATCCTTCACGTCTTTTATTTTGGCCTCAACATTCGTACCTTTAGCATTTTCTATTAATTTAGGGAAAAGCGCCAGTGTTTCTTCTGTCAGCTTTTCAACCTTTGCACTGCTTTCCTTTTGCTTCGTCAGATCGCTTTCTCCGTGCATGGCAACAAGCGCCGCTCTTGCATCCAGTCTTAAAGTTATTAATATCATCTTTAGATACTGCCATATTTCATCCTCCTTATAATAAATTTTATACCTTTGCTGTTAATTTACAGACAAGCCACTTGGCTGTTACTGTGTGGCAAAGGATAACAGGTTGTCTGAAGCACAAAAATGCAAAAAACCAGCTATTGATATACGAGGACTTATGGCACGAGAAATCGCGAAACAGGAAAATGTCGATATTACTCTGGAAAACGTTTTGGAAACCCTGAAGGCAAAGGGCATCTCTTTTGGAATAAAAGACGACGCCATAAAGGCTGCCCTGGATAAGGTCAGGCAAGAAAATATCTCTGTTGAAAACACGCTTATAGCCGAAGGCGAACAACCGGTCCATGGCAAAGACGGCAGTATTGAGTTTTTATTTGATGCAAGATCAAGAACCAGACCTCTTGTGGGGAGCGACGGCAGGGTGGATTATTACAATACAAGTATAATTGAAAGTGTAAAAAAAGACCAAACACTGGCCAGGCTAATTGCTCCTGCTCCCGGAAAACCAGGAAGGAACGTCTACGGTGGAATAGTTGTCCCAATACAGGGAAAGCTGTGTGGATTGCCGGTTGGAGAAAATACAAAAATATCTGACAACGATCCGAAACTGTTGGTATCGTGTATTGATGGAAACGTAAGATATATTGGCGGCGTTGTCTCCTCACAGAGGGAGATGTGACCGTTCGCTTTGCAAGGAATCGGACCATTGTGGCAAATAATATTAAAATATTACGAGAGGCAATAGATTGTGTGATTTACGCAAAAAAAATGGTGAAGGCGGAAGGGGACAGGTTATCTATCGCAGGTGGGCTGGTAGTTGCCGGCACATTAATCGAAGTGGAATCATTAGGAAGCAAAAAGGAGATTTACACAGACGTAGAAGTCGGTGTTGACTATGCAGCGCAACAAAAGCAAATGAACACAAGGAAAGAAGCAAGTGATTTGAGATCTGCCTTGAAAAAGGTTGATAAAGAACTTGCCCTATTACATGAGATTAAGAAGTCAAAGGGGGAACTGACCGCAAAGCATGCCGATACATTCCAACAACTTCTTTCCCGGAAAGAGGAGATAGAAAAAAGATTAAGAGACCTCCCAAGCGGAGAAACAGTACCTGTTTATAAAGACGCCAAAGTGGTTGTTTACAAGGTTGTTTACCCCGGGGTGGAAATAAAGATCGGAGAGGCAACTATGTCCATTCTTGAGGAGTGTTATAATACAACATTCTATTTGTTTGAAGGCGAAATCAAACAAAGTCCATAAAATAGTTTTTATACCGATTGCCCCGTCCTTTTTTGATTCAACCTAACCTTAATTTGCAGCCCTGGAAAAATATTCAATATTCAATATTCAATTCTCAATGTTCAATTTGTAAGGACACGCCATGGCGTGTCCCTACTCATTTGCCTCTATTCTTTTACATTAAATATTGAACATTGAATATTAATTTTCAAAAAGGTGCTAACGGGGCTTTTCGCGGTGTTTTTTCAAAAATCTAAAGTGTTACCAATAATTTGATTATGCTGCATATCTTCTGAATAAAGAAACCGGCAATCGTTAAGCAATGCAGTCGCAAACACCAGGCTATCCCAATAAGAGTAGCCGGTTTTATTATTATGTCTAGCGCTTTCAAAACATTTGCCGTATAAATCTCAATTACGGGAAAGGCGGTGGTTATTTCAACTATGATATCTTTCGCATCTTCTTTTGCGCAAAAATTCTTTTTTGTCAAAACATAGTAAAGTTCTCCTATAATTTGTGCGCTGAAAATAATGTTGTTGAAATTTGTCTCCACAAGCTGTTTAACCTTGAAATATTTGATTTCAGGAGATTTTGCATATAAATAAACCCAAAGATTTGTATCAATCAAGACCTTATCGCTCATAGATTTCCTCTCGATTGAATTTGTAATCTTTGGGCAAGGTGAAGGCGTGTTTTTCTACGTATTGAAGAAATCGTTCTTTTTTTACATGGGTAGTTTCTTCTTCAACAATAATGATTTTGAATTTTTTCCCTTCTTTTTCAAGACCTAAACTTTGGTCAAGGACAAGCGTTCCTTTTTTATAAGTTGCTTTTGTGACAATGTTCATTGTTGCCTCCTTTAAAAAATGACGCTGTAAAAATAGATATTTCTGAAAGTTTGCTGAATGATGTTTGGGACGCCGACTCCTTTATTCCAAATTAACTATGTGTATAGCATGGCTTTATGCACGTGTCAAAACGGGAATTTGTAAGAATTGTAAGGATTGGTGAAGCCTGTCCTGAGCCTGTCGAAGGGCGTCAGCGCACCCATCAATAAAATGACCGGAATATAATTGATTGGTTTGCTTGCTTGCTTGCAGAACCGCAGAATATTGAACAAGGAATAACGAATATCGAAGTAAAACCTTCTCCATTCTGCGGTTCCTTGTTCGGCATTCGATATTCGATAAACATTAGCCGTAAATGTTCACTATCCGTGTTTTATCCGCGTAAATCAGCGGCTAAAAATAATTCAAAAAAAATCGTAAATCGTAAATCCTAAAAAGGGGGGTTAGACAACGAAAAAAGTTGGTGTTATGCGCAGGTTACAATGGTGTTTGCCATTGGCAATCTTCATGGGAATTCTCATGGTAAATCCGTTATGGTCGAATGCGGGCAATACAAGCACGACAGACAAATACGCCTGGTCGGAAAATAGCGGCTGGGTCAATTTCAATCCCACCCACGGCGGGGTAACGGTGTATTCTACCTATCTTGAAGGCTATACATGGGCAGAAAATATCGGGTGGATTAAACTGGGCAACGACGCCGGAGGCCCCTACAATAACACCTCTTCCGGTGACTGGGGCGTTAACCATGATGGCGCCGGAAACCTCTCAGGGTACGCATGGAGTGAAAATGCAGGCTGGATCAACTTCAACCCAACTCACAGCCAGGTGACTATCGATACAGCCACCGGCTCATTTGACGGGTATGCCTGGGGAGAGAATATCGGATGGATACACTTTAAGAACACTTTCCCTGCCTACAATGTTATTACAACCTGGGCGCCGCCATCCGGCGGCGGAGGCGGTGAAGAGCCTGTAAAAGTGGTACTCACCGTTAGTTCCACAAGTCCATCAAACGGGGGTAACAGATGTTTCGGTCGATACTACCATCTCCGCGAAATTTTCGATGCTTATCAATGGCTCAACGGTCAGCACGGACAGTATTTATGTAAGCGACGCCGATGGCAATAAAATAGAGGGAACGGCAAGCACTGATTCATATAACGCCGTATTTATTCCCTCCGGCAACCTTTCTTATGACACAACCTATACGGCAGTCGCTACAACAGGAATCCAGGCGGCAAACTGGGCAGGGACTACCCTTGATTCAAACCATTCATGGAGCTTTACCACGGAATCCGTTCCCATAGTTCCTACGCCAACTCCAACGGCAATACAGTCGCCTACCACGACAGTGGCATTGTCACCGACGCCGACGCCCACTCCGGTGGTTGTTGTGACACAGACGTCCACACCGGCTGCAACACCCACTCCACCGGCAGAGACAACTCCTACTCCTACAATAACGGCAGAGACGCCCACTCCCACGCCTTCCCCCACGCCAACACCGGCACGTTCCTTGCCACCATAAAGACGGGAACAACCACGTCCAGCGGGGCAGGTTCAACGGTACGGTCAAATACCGGCACGGTAAAGACCCAACAAGACGGTACTGTAACGGTGACGTACAGCCCGGATGCCTTTGTATCGGTCACAAAGAAGCTCTCATTCAGCAGTTATGATGCTCAGCTTTCCTTTGACCGGCCGGTATACCGCATAGGAGAGTATGCGGGGATTACACTGACGGATGCGGAGTCGAACGCCGACCACGAAACAGCGGAGACGCTTACGGATGAGGTGTATATCGACACCTCTTCATTCAACACCACCGGTGTAAGAATGTTGGAGACGGGGACAGACACAGGTATATTCAGGGGTTCAATACAAATCAGCAATGACTCAACGCTGGAATATGAACGCATACAGGCGGCGGAGGGAGACACCCTGACGGCGAGCTGTTATGATGAAACCACCACAACAGGATTCCCTCAATTAGTGACCGATACATGCTCAGTAGCGGTATTGACAGTTCCAACGGCAACGCCGCCGGCAATCCCATCTCCAACGCCAACTCAAAAGCCATCGCCTTCACCATCTGCCGTGGTATGTGATGATGCGGAGGAGGAGGTAACGGCATTGCCGGACTCACTTGAACTGGAAAAGGGAGAGGAAGGGCTGGTAATGATAACGGTTACCGGTGCGGATGGTTGTGGGGTAGAAGGGGTCAAGGTAAAGAGAAAAGTAACCACGAGTAACAATAAAAAAATAAAGGTTAAGCCTTCAAACCAGAAGACAGACGCAGAAGGTAAGGCGGTATTTACCATAACTGCAAAGAAGGATAAATGCAACCTGAAGGATAATTGTAACGCAAAGGCGCGGTTTAAGGCATCGGGGGTAAAGGAAAAGGCCGAAGTGACAGTTTGGCTGGTGAAATAGGCGTGAGGCTGTGAATGGTTATTGGTTGAGTAGTTGAGTAGTTGAGTAGTTAAACCCTGAACCATAACCGGACGTATGTTGGTCAACCCTGACAGGGTTAGGAACCCTGTCAGGGTTTTTTTGTAATAAGGGCGCTATGTGCAGGCAATGGCGGAATCAACCATATAAAACGTGTGGTTCGGGCTTCGTCGTGAGCTCAGCCGAACGGTTACAAACCCGAACCCGCAAGAAAGAGATCAATACTCAATACTCAATACTCAATACTCAATACTCAATATTCAATATTCAATATTTTCTATAGCTTTTTGTATAGCCTTTAAAGATATTGATGAAATTTGTAACACTTTAGTCTTTTGAAACTGGAAATTGTCATTTGTAGTGCGACGAACCTCGTCGCACTACATGGTAGAGACAGGTTTCAAACCTGTCTCTACTTAGATATTTCAAGCGAGGAACGAGCAGCAACCGTTTATATACTCTGCCCCTACGCTTACGGCAAGCAGCGCTATTATTGGAATTTTTCAAAAAAATAAAGTGTTACTATTCTGCATACATTTCAAACTGGCGTAACTGTTACAAATATTTTAAAATATTTTTTTTATCAAACCTCGATAATTTTCTTGACTAATTAATGCATTTTGGTAAAAGTGTGCATACAAAGGCAAACCAATCGTGAGGTTGGGACGCAAAGCCATGGGTCTTGTTTTTTGGGAAAGAATGCCAGGTTGCCACCTATAATGGTGTAAAAGCTGTTTATTGATCAGGCGCTGAGCCGGTAAGTATCTTGTTTGTAAAAGGTTTAACTATAAACATACGGTTGAATCACTTTTGCAAAATTTGATGCTTTATTGATTAAGTTCAAGATTTCAATAGGCTTTTAAGATAACCCAAAACCCAAGGCATATGTGGCATATTGTCTTGGGTTTTTTTTATTTTACAATGGGTGGGAAATTGTTGTTTTTGTTAGAGAAAATTTTTTTTGGCAAGGAGTGAGATGATGAAGAGAAAATTAGTTTTAAGTGTATGGATGATCGTATTTACAGGTATTTATTTGTCATTTGTAGTGGAGGGGGCTGGAGCGGATACCCTTTATAAAACCAGCCTTACTGTCAGTGATTCAAGCGCTTTTGATGGAGACAAATTAGATGCAAGTGTTGAAATAAACAAAAATGGAAAAGTAAAATTATCAATATCCAATTTAATACATCTTGATACACTACTGTATGCCAATAAAACATGTGCCTTAGTAATTGAAACAGAAGTGAACGATATCGCAAAGCCATATGAATTTCCATTTGAGATTGAAGAGGGGATTGCGTTAGAGGATATGGACCTTGCTCTTCAATCAGGCGATAAAGTGGAGATTGTAAGCGTGGTTATTAACGAAAAGGCTTCCCCTGCAGGAACCCCAACTCCTTCTCCCATTGTCGTTGCTTCTCCTTCACCGGCAGGTTCTTCAACTCCTGTAGCAACGGCATCTCCAATTGCAACCACATCGCCTGTTGTGACGCCTACCGCAACTGTTGCGCCAGATTCAACCCCTGTTTTGGAAGTTTCGGCAGAGATATCAGGGGATGATGTTGAATTGCTGGTTCCGGGAGGTTTGATTACTGATGCCGAAATAACGCCTACACCAACGCCATTTGCCACGCCTGCGGCAACGCCAACAGAACCTTCTGCAACTCCCACATCAACGCCAGCCGAGGCGCCTTCTGTAATAGTTGCATATGTGAGCTTCCAGTCAAAGACGATTAATCTTAATAGTAACGGTAAGTTTATTGCCAATATAAAACTACCTTCCACGCATAATATCGAAGATATAGTATGTGAAACAGTAGTGTGTGAAGGTGCTGTTGCAATTGATTGTGATAAAAAAAAGGATAAACTTAAGGTCAAGTTTAATATAAGTGATTTAGAAGTTGATTTAGATTTAAAAACAAGTGAATCACAAAGTGTAGAATTTACCATTACAGGGGAATTGTCGGATGGTACAAAATTCGAAGGAAGCGATACCGTTAAGGTGAAGGGAAGTAAGAAGGGGAAAAACGATGACAACGACGATGAAGACGAAGACGATGATGATGATGATAAGGGTAAAGGCAAGGACAATGGAAAAGGGAAAAATCGACGCTAATGAACAATCTTAGGATTGAAATTAAATTTGAATGGTTTATCAAGGATTTTATTCGGTTTAAGATATCGTAGAGAAAGGAAAAAAACTTTCCCAACCTCTTGAAAGAGAGGTTGGGAGGCTTTTTCTTTTGGGAATGTATGCAGACTATAATTAGTAATAAAAGCTGCTGTCGATAAGATAGTTTGGTCAAAATTTGATATTACTTAGGATGTGAAAAGGAGATTATTATGAATAATACGTTGGCAAATCTTGCGCAAAGCATGTCGAATAACGTGGTTATGGCAAAACAAGCCATGGAGTCAATGAAAACAGAAGGCGCTACAATTTTAAAGCTGATCGAGGATTCTGAAAGTATGCGGACAGGTAATGGAGCAACTAATCCTGATGGTGTTGGTAAAAATGTTGACGTTTTCGCTTAGGGACTTGTCCATAAATATGGTCAAACAAATAGTAACATTTTAATTTTTTGAAAAATTCCAATAATAACATTGTTTTGCCGCACGATATAGGGGCGAAGCATTTGCATGTTTGGGCATGAACGCATGTATGCCAGTTATTGCAAATGCTTCGCCCCTACAGTTTCAAAAACCTAAAGTGTTACAACAAATAAGGTTCTTGAAGGAAGATCAATAAAATTCAATATATTACGCTGAATAGTTACTCAAAAACTATCAAAAGGAATAAAAAGAAGAATGCCTTGAATACCCTGAGAATAGCGATAAAATAATATATTATTGTAAACAAAAAATAATAAACTACATGGGAATCCATAGGGAATTAGTATACGATAATTCATCACAATAAGAGCAATTTATGTAACTTTTCAATAAGTTATTTTTTTTATAATAATTTCTACCTTCCACTGTCCACAATCTGCAATTTGCCGACTGTACAGTATTCCACATTAATAAAGGGAGCTGGGGAGGCGTTTACATCAACCTATTGAGATTTAACAATTTATGAGGTATTTTATTACCTATTCTTCCGTAAATAGCGGCACAGTAACCGTTAAAAATATCCCCTCAAACTATCTAATCTTTATTTCATGGTAAATATAACAAAGGTTTCAGTTGTTCGATGCGAGGTCTATGACAAGGAAAAGATTTCTTTTGCTCTTGAGCAAACGTTTGATTTTTTTGGCGGCCTTGGCAATGTAATAAATAAAGGGGCAAAAGTACTCCTGAAACCGAACTTTTTGAAAGAAAGTAACTATGGCGATTGTACGGTCACCCACCCGCTTGTTATCGAGGGAATAGCGAGTAAACTATTAGAATTTGGAGCAACGCCAATAATTGGAGACAGTCCTGCTTTTGGGGCAGTGTCAAAGATTGCCAGACGCCTGAAGCTTGATACATTTGCGGAAAAACATGGAATCGACATTATCGAGCTTGATAATGCACGCAGGGTAAAAGCGCAATGCGGGACAAAGACCTTTAAATTAACGGTTTCCGGAAAGGCGTTAGATGTTGATGCTATTATAAATATTCCAAAACTTAAAGCGCATGTACAATTGTTATTTACCGCCGCTGTTAAAAATATGTATGGTTGTGTCTGTGGCAAAAGAAAGGTATGGAGGCATTTCCGGTCAAACAACGACATCAGATGGTATACGGAAATGTTATTGGCAAACTATCATAGGGTAAAACCATCATTTACTATTGTGGACGCTGTTATGGCGATGGAAGAGCGGGGACCTTCGGGAGGGGTTCCCAAAAACGTGTCGTTGTTAATTGGTGGAAAGGATTGCATTGCCATTGACCGCGTTATTGCAGAGGTTATTGGGGTATCTCCCTCACAGTCGCCTATTTTACAAACAGCAAAATTACATAACATAGGAGAGCAAGATTTGAACAGAATAGAAATTCAAGGTGAATCATTGTCTGCCGCAAAGGTGAACAATTTTAGGCTTCCGAAATTAACACCAATAGGGTTCGGTTTTTTTAGAGTAGTAAAAAGTCTTTTAAAACACTTGTTGATGAAAAATTTCGGGAAAACAGCATGTATTCTTTTTTTCTGTATCTTAACGTTAACCCTAAATGCTTTTTCTGAGGAAGAAAAGGTGACGAGATTAAAACATTTTCCGCAAAAAGTGAAAGTTGAAGATATTGTTCACGTGCCGACGGGGATAATAATGAACTTTACTGATGTATTAAAATTCTTTGATTCCGCCAGCATCATCTACGTGGGGGAAATACATGCCGTCGATGCTACTCATAGGGCGCAGTTAAAGGTGTTGCAGGCGTGTTATGAAAAATACGGAGAAAATCTTGCCATAGGCATGGAAATGTTTACAAGACAGTATCAACCTTTTTTGGACCAATGGGTTGCCGGAGAGATTGACGAGAAGAAATTTCTGGAATATACGGACTGGGATAAACAATGGGGATTTGACTATTACTTGTATAAAGATATATTGGACTTCGCAAGGGAAAAAAAGATCAGCGTACGTGCGTTAAATGCGCCAAAAGAAGTTGTTAAAATGGTGAGCGAAAAGGGGCTTGAATCTTTAACGGAGAAAGAAAAAGCACAACTCCCCGAAATAGATACAACAGGTTTTTTTCACCGTATTTATTTGCAGGAAGTTATCGGCGGCCATATGCACGGGAAGGAAAATCTGGAAAAATATAATAATGTGCAGTGCCTGTGGGAAGAGTATATGGCGCAATCAATTGTGGACTATTTATCCTCATGGGAAGGTAAGGATAAAAAAATGTTGGTTTTTGTGGGGAACGGCCACATAATCTACGATTTTGGCATACCGGCCAGGGTGTTCAGGCGCACTTTATTGCCGTATTATACTATCTACCCTACCGTGTTTAACGGTGGGATGCCGGGCGGGGACCATCACATGTTTCTCTCTTCAATCCCACTGGAGCCGGCGGATTTTATCTGGGTTGTAGCAACTACAACATCCCAAACAAAGAGAATATATCTTGGCGTACATATACAAAACAGGGATGATAAGAAATTAATTATACAAAAATTAAGTGAAGGCAGTCCTGCGGAGAAGGCAGGACTTATGGCAGGCGATGTTATCTTGGCGGTTGACGGCAAGGTGCTGAATACTGTTGCTGAATTGGTACACTATCTTCAAACAAAACAGTTTGGGGATTCGTGTACTGTTAATATAGACCGTGACGGCACAAAAATTACGTATGCAGTTACATTGTTTGAAATGAAATAAGGTATTGTTGATATGAAGAAAGAGCCGATTCCCATCAGGATAGAAGAAGAATTGCACCGTTGTCCTCAGTGTGGATACGAGGATGGTTTTCATATGTCATTTATAAGGAGAGAAAAGAAGAAAACCGGGATTATCCTGATATGCCCAAGCTGTCATGCAAGGTATGACCCTGATTGGAGTATCGAATATTAATGGGAAAAGAAGGGAAAATTCCGATCTAACCATTCTCGTCAATATATATCCTTGGTACCCGGTAACTCACATTGCATGTTATTTCATAGGGAATGGTTTTTCGCTGCTCTGCGACAGATTCTATTGAAATAGTTTCTTTTCCCTGTCTGCCATAGATCACGACTTCGTCTCCAACTGATACGTTTTTTATCGTGGTTACGTCAATAAAACATTGATCCATACAAATCCTTCCGATAACAGAAACCTTATTCCCCCGTACAATAACCCTTCCCTGATTTGATAATAACCGGTTGTATCCGTCATCGTAACCGAAAGGCAGCGTAGCTACACGGGTAGTCCGGGTGATTTTATATGATCCGCCATAGCCCAAAGTCTCTCCCGGTTCCATTGTTTTGATATGTATAATCCTTGTTTTTAAACTCATGACAGGTTTAACAGGCAGGTTGCGTGATTCTTTATCTGATGCGTGTAAACCGTAGAGCGAAAGGCCAGGCCTTGCCATGGTAAAATACGAGTCATTGTAACGCAATATTGATCCGGTATTTGCCATATGTCTCAGCGGAATTATTATCCCAGCCGTATCAAATTTCGCAATGATGTCCTTGAATTTTCTTATTTGCCGTTCCGTATGGGTGGAATCATTATCGTCCGCCGAAGAACAGTGTGTGTAAACCCCTTCGATAATGAGACCGTTCATTCCGGTCAGATGTTTTATGCATTCGAAAGCGGTGTCATAGCTCACTCCCGTGCCGCCCATTCCCGTATCGATATAAACGTGGACATTAACGGTTTTTCCAGCAGAATGTGCATGATGTGCAAGTTTTTCGGCAAGTGTCAGATCGTAAACGGTTGGCGTGAGGTTGTAGTGAATAATTGCATTAATTTGTTCTTCAAAGAAACCGCCAAAGAGGAGTAACGGAGAAGTGATTCCTTTTTCCCTAAGGTGGACGCCTTCTTCGAGAAGGGCGATGCCGAGCATTTCAACGCCATCTTTTACCAATAGCGCACCAACTTCATAATCACCATGACCGTACGCATTTGCCTTTACAACGCCAAGGATTTTTACGTTTGCCCCGATGCGCCTTCTTATTTCCTGCAGATTATGTCTCAGGGCGGAAAGGTCAATCTCCGCCCATGTAGGTCTGTGCATGGAAGAGTCACTCCTTATCGTGAAGAATGTTCCTTCAAAAATCCAATGTTACACAATACTCCAATTAATCTGTCAAGATGGTGTATTTTATGATTTGCCATAAGTGAGACACGCAAACGGCAGGTTCCTTCGGGAACGGTGGGCGGTCTGATTGCGGGAACCAGAATCCCGTTTTTAAATAGTTTCAGTGAAAGAGACAGTGCGTCTTTGGCTGACCCGGCAACAAAGGGGAAGATAGGGCTTTCGCTGGTAATGGCAGGGGTAAAATGAGACAAACGGGCGTTGAGATAACGGATATTTTCCCACAAGTTATTCATTAGGGATAAATCTTTCCGGATTAAGCACAGTCCGGCCAGTGACGCTGCGCATACGGCCGGCGGCAGGGCGGTGGTGTAAATAAAATGCCGTGCCTTGTTTTTTAAGAAATCAATGAGCTGCTGACTGCCGGCGATAAATCCGCCGACACTGCCAATAGCCTTGCTTAATGATCCCATGATGATTTCCACCTGTCCTTCCAGTCCGTAATGTTCAATCAATCCTCTGCCGTTTTCCCCGAATACCCCGGTAGCATGGGCGTCATCCACCATGAGCAGCGCATCGTACTTTTTTGCGGCGCTGGCAATTTCCACTAAGGGGGCAGTATCGCCATCCATACTGAATACACTGTCTGTTACTACCAGTTTTCTGCGGTACGATGAAGATCTCTGCAGCAATGACTCCAGTTTATTTATGTCTTTGTGGGGATAAACACGGAACGTTGCGCCGGAATAGCGGCATCCGTCAATAATACTTGCATGGTTCAGCTTATCGCCGATAACAATGTCTTCTTTCGAGACAAGTGTACATATTGCGCCGAGATTCGCCATATAGCCCGTGGGGAAAAGCAGTGCGGCCTCTGTTTTTTTGAATTGGGCAATGTTCTTTTCCAGTTCTGTGTGCAAGGGCATAGTGCCGGATACCAGCCGTGACGCTCCTGTTCCGCAGCCATACTGTCGTATAGCCTCTATGGCTGCCTGTTTTACTATGGGATGGTTGGCAAGTCCCAGATAATTATTTGAGCAGAAAGAGAGATAGTGTTTTCCATTTATCTGTATAGTTGGTTCCTGAGCGCTTTCAATAGTCGTATAATCACGCAGCAGGGAGCGGTCTTTTAATTCCTCTAATATGCCGGAAATAAATTCCATAGTCATAATATAAACACCTTTTGTTCTCCGGTAACACTTTCTTTGGCAAAATATTTAATGGTGGAATCCGATTATAGTGAAATCCGATGTCCTCAATACTCACGCAAAATTACGAAAGGGGAACCACAGATTACACAGATTTTCAGGTGTGTTCAAGTTTGCAAACTTGAACACACCATGAGGCTTGCTTTGAATTTCAAATCATTTTGTCATTAGAAGTTCTTTCCAATTCTAACCCCAGGTCTTTTATCATTTGCAGGTCTTCCTCACCGGGTTTACCTTTTGTCGTTAAATAATTTCCAATCATTGTGCTGTTTGCCCCGGCGTAAAACATCCATGATTGCAGGCTTCTCAGATTCTTTCCCCTGCCGCCGGCGATTTTGATTTCTTTATCAGGCAAAACAAACCGGAAGAGAGAGATAATTTTTAATATTTCCATAGGCGTCAGAACGGAGCGGTTTTCCATCGGAGTGCCGGGTATAGGATGTAGAAAATTGAGAGGCACGGAATCGACGTCTAATTTTTTCAAAGTAAACGCAAGATGAATACGATCCTCCGTTTCTTCGCCAATACCAAATATTGCACCGCAGCAAATTTCGAGTCCGGCTTGTTTTGATGCGTATATTGTGTTTAAACGGTCGGCGTAGGTATGTGTGGTGCAAATGTTGCGGAAAAATCGTTCGGAGGTTTCCAAATTGTGATTTATTCTCTTTAAACCGCTCTTAGCCAGAGCATCCGCCATTTCTCTTGTTAATACGCCGAACGAGCCGTGTGGATGTATGTGTGCATCGCGGGAGATGGTACTTATTGCGTGGCACACACGGTCAAATTCATTTTCATTGTCAATACTATATCCGCTGGTAACGATGCCAAGTGAGTTGGCGCCGGTATGTTCCGCGTACAGTGCGGCAGCGACTATCTTATTTTCTTCAATGAGATTATATTTTTCAATTGCCGTAGGGTGATATGAGGACTGGGAACAAAAGGAGCAGTCTTCTGTACACTTCCCCTGTTTGGCGCTTACAATAGAGCATGCCTTTACTGTTTGCCCGAAATATTTCTGGCGAATTCTGTTTGCCCAATAAAAAAGATCATACACTTCATCGTTTCCTACCTGCGACAGGTAATGGGCGTCTTCATGGCTGATCTCATTGTTCTGTAACGATTGTTGGGCGATTGTTTCTATCCGGTTATGCATAATTTTTGGTTATTGGTTATTCGTCCTTTTGTAGGGACATGGTGCTCAGTGTTCTTATAATTTTTTTTAATCTGTGTAATCTGTGGTTTTCCTTTCGTGCTTGTTTGGTTCTGCTTATGCCAGCTTAGGGGTGTTTCTTTCTGTATTTTAAATAGGCGTTGCGTACATTTTGCCAAACTATCTCAGGACGGTCAGACCGCACGTACGTCATGCAATCTGTGCCTTCAAAACTCCATGTGGCGATATTGCGAATCCCGGTATTGTATGCAACGTCAACCGCCGTCATTATTTCTTCTTCCCTGTTGGCAGGAACTCTATACCCCTGTATCCATATTTGAGGTTCTTTTTTGTATTTTAATGAGAGAGAGAGAACTGCTGATGAAATCTCTCTTACAAATTCCGCAACATCTTTTTTATAGGCATACCAGTAAGGATCGCTGCCGAAGATATCCATACTTTTAATCATTGCAACCTTTTCCCATTCGTATATGCCGTATCGTGGGTCAGTCGTCGGGAACAAACACACGGAATTCCTGAGTCCTTTTTGAGAAGCATTGTTTGCCAGGCATTCCAGAAAATCGACAATAGTGGATTGGCGAAATGCCTTTACCTCATCGGTAAATTCCAGTGGCATTTCATAGCCGTATTTCTGTTTGAACAGGTCGCGGCACGTGTTGCATAAACAGCCCCACACGTCTTTTTTTCTGCCCCCGAAAAGGTGGGTAAATTCCCCGAAGAAAAGGTGCGGTTCATCCCAAAAAACCCCGTCTGCGCCTGTTTTTGCCGCCAATTCAATCCAATTTGTCATGTAATCCCTGAAGGTTTTTGCGTTCAAACAGGCCTTGTATATCATCATATCGCCTTCCGTGAAGTTTAGCTTTTGTCTGCAATGCGGGTATGCCTTGACAAAGGCGGAAAAAGACTCTCCGCCAAAAACACGGCCTATGCCCCATGGATCGAGGAATACCTCAAGTCCGGCGTCATGGCTTGCTTTGACGATATCAGACATGTTTCCGGAATGGTACGTGACGTCGTGTTCGCTCATGGTGTGAACAACGAAGGTACACCCATCGTCTGCCATCTTTTCCATATCTGTTTTTACATGACGCACTATTCTGTTAGCAAAATAACTGGCTCCGAATTTCATGCATGCAATATTAAACGCAAGCAACATTTCTGTCAAGAGAATCAAATGAACATCCGAAAACAGAAAGCTATGATTGTTTTCAGGCAAAAGTACTCCATTTTTAAAAAAACTGTTACTTGCAAAACTTTTTTTCGCTTGCCAGAAAATATATTTATTGCTAACATGAGTTTACTTTTAAGGGCTCTGCCATGTACGTGGATCGAGGTATAATTTTTAAGACCTATAACAATAATTTGGGACCCCGTCTTTGTTAGTGGCGTATATAGTCTCCAGTGAGAAAAATACAAAGCTATCATTGGGAATACCACCGTAAAATACGGGTCACAAAAAAACTCACACGGCATTGCGGTGGAGCCTTTAACCTATCAATACAATTGAAACAACAAAAACAGACGTAGCTTTTCAATAAGTTGAGGTTTTTATAATAATTTCTACCTTCCACCGTCCACAGTCCACAGTCCACAATCTGCAATTTGCCGACTGTAAATTGCCGATTGCCGACTGTTACAGTATTTTCCATTAATAAAGAGGGTTGTTTCCCTCTGCTTATTGAGAAGTTAAAAATAAACCTTCCTACCTGGTGCTATCAAAGAACCACCTTTTTTGCCGGTCGCATATTTTTTAAAAATCTGAATTTAAAATTGCAGAATATGCACTTCGTTGGGAACATTATCCAGTACTTAATTGTTTGTAAGGATGTTTTGAGAAAAAATGAAGGGAAACGATACAAGAAAAGAATTCGAAGAACTTGCAATGCCGCACGTAGATTCCCTTTATAATATGGCAGTGCGTATGTCAACGAACAAAGAAGATGCGGAAGATCTCGTTCAGGAAACATACCTGAAGGCATATCGTTTTTTTAACACATTTCAAAAGGGGACAAATGTTAAAGCATGGCTTTTTAAAATCCTAAGGAATACATTTATAAATAAATACAGAAAGGCTATCAGTTCCCCAAGTGAAGTGCTTTATGAAGATATTGAATTAGTAAATTCGTATGTATCAACAAACAATAATGAACCAGATACAAAGGAATCAATTGATACATTGAAAAGCAAGGTAGAGAGCCTCGATGATATACTGGGAGATGACATAAAGAATGCGATAGATAGTTTGCCCATCGAATATCGTGAGGCAATAATATATTCTGATATTGAAGAATTAACGTATAAAGATATCGCGGAAATTATAAATGTTCCCATTGGAACAGTGAAATCAAGGATTAATCGCGCAAGAAGTTTGCTCAGAAAAAATTTGTGGAACTATGCGAAAGAAAGAGGCTTTGTTAAGAGGGAGAAATGATGTCTTGTATCGATTTTAATAAATATCTCTATGAATTTATGGACGGTGAGTTGAAGGCCGGTCTTTATCCCAAACTGCAAAAGCATTTAGAACACTGCATTCCTTGTAATCAACTATATGAATTTGAAAAACAAGCCCGTTTATTGATAAAATCTTATTGTAAAAATGTAACCGCCCCGCGCCATTTACACAGCAGAATTATAGCAAATCTTGATTCCATTGACCATGAATTGGTTTCCCGCACAGCCCTCCCCGGACGAAAACGATTAAAAATACTATTTTCACCCCATACTCTTGCGATAGCGGCTTCTCTATTATTAATGATTGCAGGCGGAATATTCTATCTGACGAACAATCGGCAGGCAGACTCGGTTTCTATTGTCGATGACGCAGTTACCAATCATGTTAAAGTGCTGAATGAGAATTTAGTCTTTAATGAAAGAACATCTGTTGTTGGGAACGCCAGCAGATATTTAAGCCAAAACATTAATACCCAGATACGCAAGTCATTAAATCCGTTAAATATAGAACAGGTGCGCGTTGTAAATGACATGCCTGTAAATCATTATGGTACAAGCAGTCCGTGTATTGTGTTTAACCACGAGGGGAATAAACTATCACTTCAAATTATTCGCAACATGCATTTCCCAATAGCAAAACTGGAACGTATTAGTTTTGGCTCCAGAGACTTTTACATCACTAACCGGCGTGGATTTAATACAGTTATTTGGATGGAAAATGATACGACCTATTTCCTTACATCAGACATTCATACCAATGAAATGCTAAGATTTGCCGCAACTCTTGCTTCGCATTAATTGTTGAGGCTATCTTGCCCGCAAAATAATAATGACTTTTTATGATGTAACCTTACCCATATCAAATGCCATGATTACCTGGCCATCCGATCCTGCGGTATCGATTACGGGAACAAGCCTGATTTCCCGGGGAGATTTTTGTAATCTTTCTGAGTTAAAAATAGGTTCGCATTGCGGCACTCATATTGACGCTCCCAGCCATTTTCTGGAAAACGGCAGGACAATTGATCAGCTTGCCCTTGAAAATCTTATAGGCGAAGCAACGGTATTTGAGTTTAAAAACAAAGAAAATATCGGCTTAAGTGATATAAAGCAATTGCGATTTGACAATGTAAAAAGGGTTCTTTTTAAAACAGTCAACTCATCCTACTGGAAACTTTCCGTCTTTAAAAAAGATTTCGTTTACTTAACAAAAGATGCGGCGCAGTACTTAGTAGACAAGGGAATAAGACTTGTTGGAGTCGATTATCTTTCCGTTGAAAAATTTGAAAGCCAACAGGCAGAAACGCATCATATTCTTTTGCGAAACGGCGTCATTATCCTCGAAGGCCTGGATTTATCAACTGTTGAGCCGGGAAGGTATGAATTAATGGCATTGCCGTTAAAAATAAAGGACGGCGATGGAAGCCCGGCACGGGTTGTTTTAAAAAATACCTAAGCTGGCATAGCCAGAACCAAACAAGCAAGATATAAAAAATACGAAATTCGAAGTACGAAATACGAAATACGAAACAAATCCGAATAACAAAGCATAAAATTCAAAACAAATCCAAAACATACAACAATTATGAAGCCCGAAATGCGAGATACGAAAAAGGCATTTGTTTAGAATTTCAAATCATTTTGTCATTAGAATTTGTTTCGTATTTAGCATTTCGGATTTCACCATTGTTATTGTTGCATTCGCAGCCATACTGTATCACAGTATGTCCTATCCTGAATTTCTCAACTAAAATACGGTTAATTTCCCTTGAAATTGCGGCAGTTTTGCTGATTGGCATATCCTTCGTGTCTATATGTACGCTCATTGCATACATGCCGGAAGTAATTGTCCAAATATGAATATCATGCGCTCCTTCAACACCGGGGATTTGTTCTAACCGTGAAATTACCTCCCCGACATTAATATCCTTTGGCGTTGCTTCAAGCAGAATATCAATCGATTCCATTATTAACTTATATGACCATATCAGGATGAGGATGCATAGCATTATACTAATGATGGGATCGACAATATACCAGTTTGCATAATAAATAATAACTGCGCCGATTATTACGCCAACGGATGAAATGGTATCTCCAAGCATATGCAAAAAAGCCGATTTGACGTTAAGACTGTGCCCATGTTCGTCTGACTTAAGAATATAAACACAGCTTATATTTGCAAACAGTCCTATAATAGCCAGGAAAAACATTTTGCCGCTCGATATTGTTTCCGGGGCTAGAAACCGATGGTATGCTTCGTAAAATATCCAGACGGTGATGAGGAGGAGTATGATGCCGTTAAGCAATGCTGCCAGTATTTCTAAACGGTAAAAACCGTAGGTCTTTCTTTGCGTAGGCGGTTTTGACGCAAACATTATGGCAAACAGACTAATCAATAATGCAAATAAATGGGTGAGCATATGCCCTGCATCACTAAGCAAGGCAAGGCTGTTTGTGATAATCCCGCCAATTACTTCAACAATAAATATGGCCCCCGTGATAGCGCTTGCCATGATAAGCTTTTTTCGCTCGTGAAGTCTATAGGTATGCTTGTGCGTATTCCCTTCTGATGAATGGTAATAATCTAAGTCATGAATGTGTTTAATGGCATGTCTCCATAATTTGTTTTCAGGATAATATTTGTAAATAATTTAATATTAAAGGATTTCAAGATGAATTATAAATACCTCTCTTATCTAAAACAAACCTTTTTTAATTTGTTTATTGTTTTTAAAATTGAAATAAAAAGGTGCATTTTTGTATAATCAAATCCTTATGATTTTTAAAATATAGTAGTATTGCTTTATGCTTTTTTAAATGTGTGGCATAGTAAATTTTAACGCGTAATTTTGCAGGCGATTCAGACTTTTTGTACGTTAATGCGAAACCTATTCTTTTACAAATTATTTGTGCGATAGTTATAAAATGCAGGAGGATACATGACAACAGTAATAATAGACGGGAAGCGTGTGGAGGCTGACGCTTCGCAGACGATATTGGAAGCAGCGCGTCGGGTTGGGATACGGATACCGACATTATGCCAT
>NZ_JBDIWA010000010.1:0-101604 GCF_039794105.1 Candidatus Kuenenia sp. | reverse complement strand
AGGTGTGCGCCGTTAAGGTAGAGAAAATGTAAAAAAACACTACGGTTACTTTTTTGTTTCAGAGATATAGCAGCGATTATTTGTATGCTTAATCTGAATATGAATGAAACAACCCTGACAGGGTTAATACTCTATCGATTTTTGTGCAGGACACACAAGAATAACTCGACAATGTTTATTGCGGCGTAGACTAAGGATTCAATCCTTATGATCAAACCAACGAAAGATTTGTTTGGAATTAAACAGGGTATTTGCTAATATTTACTTTGAATATGTATTTGTTTTCATGCGATAACGATTACATATTGTAAAAAAATATTGTGTAAGGTATTAGCCGGTTTTGGTTTTTGCGGAAGGCAGGGCTTCGGCGAATTAGTAGCTTATCAGTAATTTCTTTGCATTTTTTTGCAAAATATTTAAATGTGAAATCCGAAACAAATCCGAATAACAAAGCATAAAATTCAAAACATACAAAAAATATGAAGCACGAAAAAGATACATTTGTTTAGAATTTCAAATCATTTTGTCATTAGAAGTTGTTTCGAATTTTTTATTTCTTGCTTGTTTGGTTCTGGCTATGCCAGCTTATAAGGATAGCATCATGAAAATAGCGATATCGGGGAAGGGCGGGGTGGGGAAAACGACTTTTGTTGCGGCGTTGGCGAAGGTGTTTAAAGAAGCCGGAAAAAAAGTCATAGCCATTGATGCCGATCCTGTCTCGAATCTTGCGGTAACGCTTGGTTTTATGAAGGGAACGGAAATAATCCCCATCAGTCAGATGAAGGATTTAATAAAAGAACGTACAGGTGCATCGGACGAGTATGGAAAATTTTTTAAATTAAACCCCACTGTTTCTGATTTACCGGAAAAACTTTCTCTGGAACAGGATGGCATCAAACTAATGGTACTGGGCGCCATAAAACACGGTGGCAGCGGGTGTGCCTGCCCGGAAAGTGCGTTTTTGAGAACACTTCTTAGCCATTTGATAGTGCAAAGAGACGAGGTCGTACTTGTAGATATGGAAGCAGGCGTGGAACATTTGGGGCGGGCTACTGTAAAAGCCGTAGATGCATTGATCGTAATAGTAGAACCAGGCTCTAAAAGCATACAAACGGCGTTTCAGGTAAAAAAACTGGCTGAAGATATCGGTCTCACCTCTGTTTATGCGGTGGGTAATAAAGTAGCTTCCGAAGAGCATAAGGCTTTCATTCAAAATGGACTTGATGGTATTCCTCTTTTGGGGTTTATTTCATATGATGAGAAAATACTTGAATCGGATATTAAGGGGATAGCCGCTTTCGCTGAAAACAACAAATTATTAGGGGAAATCTGCCAAATTAAAAACAAGGTAGAAGATATCCTTAAAAAGAAGTAAAAAAATAGTAGTGTTCTTTTCACTTGATTTCAATATATGAACAATTATAATTGGCGTTTCTCTCTTCTCTATCAGGAAGAAGAAGTGGGTAATAGACGATTTTTGGCAACTTCTCAATAAGTTGAGATAAACAGCCCCCTGGTTCCTTTATTAATGGGGGAATACAGTACAATCGGCAGTCGGCAATCCACAGTCTGCAGATTGCAAATTGCAGATTGTGGATTGCCGATTGCCGACTGAGGACTGAGCCCTGTGGTAGGTAGAAATTATTATAAAAACCTCAACTTATTGAGAAGTTAGGCCCTTTGCATATATGACGGGGGGGGCCTGACGGTAATTTTTCACCAATAAAATATTGGAGGATGTGTCAATGGAAGATAAGCAAAAGACAACAGACCAAATAATGCTGGATAAAATGCGTGAATCAAATGTGGAGACGATGTATGACAGATACAAGGCTCAGCAACCGCAATGTGGCTATGGAAGCCTTGCTCTATGTTGCAGGCATTGCAACTACGGACCATGCAATATAGACCCGTTTGGCCCTGGTCCGAAAAGAGGCATTTGCGGTGCAGATGCAAATACTTTTGCAGCGAGGCATTTTCTTCGCATGTGTGCTGCGGGAACTGCGTGCCATTCAGATCATGCACGTGCAGCCGCCCATCTTTTGGTGGCAACGGCAAGAGGCGAGGCCCCTGGTTACCGTATAAAAGATGTAGAAAAACTCAAAATGGTTGCGGAGTGTTTTGATATTAAAACGAAGGACAGAGATATAAACGAAATTGCCGAAGAAGTTGGCGAAATGGCGTTAATGGAGTTCGGAAAACCTTATGGAACGCTTTTGTTTCTCAAACGTGCCCCTGCGGCACGCCAAAAGATATGGGAAAAATTAGGAATTGCATCCAGGGCTATTGACCGGGAGGTCACAGAAAGTATGCACCGTACCGGTATGGGTGGAGACCAGGATTACAGAAATCTTACAAAGCAGGCGATGCGTGTGTCTCTGGCGGACGGCTGGGGCGGTTGTATGATTGCCACCGAACTCCAGGACATTATGTTCGGAACCCCTAAGCCGGTACAGGGAAGAGCGAACCTTGGCGTTTTGAAGAAGGATTACGTAAATATAGTTGTTCATGGGCATGAACCCCAACTGGCGGAAGCAATTGTTATGGCTTCCACTGGCCCCGATATCGAAAAAGCAGTGGCGGCAGTGGGCGCAAAAGGCATTGTGATTGCCGGTCTCTGTTGTACCGCAAACGAGCTTCTTGTCCGGCATGGCATCCCAATGGCGGGACACATGACGATGCAGGAGGGGGCAATGGCAACCGGGGTTGTGGAGGTGATGGTTGTTGATATCCAATGCGTAATGCAGGCGCTTGCGGAAACGGCAAAACATTTCCACACAAAGCTTATCACTACATTATCCAAGGCAAAAATCTCCGGTGCGGAACACGTTGAATTTGAAGATGAAAATGCATTGGAGTCCGCCAAAAAAATAATTCTGATGGCTATCGATAATTACAAAAATCGTGATAAAAAAAAGGTGTTTATCCCGGACGCTTCCGAACCTAACCTCATTGCAGGATTTAGCCATGAAACAATTAAATATATGCTGGGGGGAAGGTTTAGGGCAAGTTACCGGCCTTTAAATGATAATATCATCAACGGAAGGATCCGGGGCGTTGTTGGGATTGCAGGTTGTACAAGCCCGAAAGCCGGAGAATGCACACAATCGTATGTTGATTTGGCGAAGGAACTCATCGCAAACAATATCCTGGTTGTTGCAACCGGGTGTGCAGCAGGACAATGCGCCTCCGGCGGTCTTATGCTCCCCGAATTAAAAGATCAGTGCGGGGCGGGATTAAAAGAGGTTTGCGAGGCGGTAGGCATACCTCCTGTCCTTCATTCCGGAGCCTGTGTGGATAACAGCCGTATTCTTATTGCCTGTTCTGAAATGGCAAAAGAGGGCGGCCTGGGGAATGATATCAGCAACCTCCCTGTAGCAGGGGCATGTCTGGAGTGGATGAGCGAAAAGGCGATCGCTATCGGGCAGTTTTTGGTAGCTTCCGGAATTTATACGGTATTCGGGATGAATTCCCCGGTTGCCGGCGCGCCTGATTTGCAGAAACTGCTCACAAAGGAATTGGAAGAACAGGTAGGCGCAAGATGGGATTTTCAGCAGGATATAAAAAAAATCGGCAAGATGTTGATGGATCATATCGAAATGAAAAGAGAGGCTCTCGGTATAAACGTAAAGAAAGAAAGGAAGCTTTACGATATGGCGGAACGAAGAGCGTTGGAGCAGGAATGTAAACCTGCCGGGCATCATTAAAAAAAAATGGATTAAAGGGGCGTTGTTTTATGTCAAAGATAATTTGTTCTGCCGCAATACGCGGAGCGTATCAGATCGTGGATAAGGCGGATAAAAAACTTACCGAAGCAATCGAACAAAAAGGGCGGGATTGTAAAGTCGAATTTCCTAATACTGCGTATTATCTGCCCATCATATATTCCATGACGGGTATTCCCGTTAAAACACTGGAAGATTGCGTTCATATTATAGGTATGGCAAGGAGCATGCTGCCTCCGCTGCCTGCGGAAAAACACTGGGTTCCTTATTTGGGACATACGCTGGACGCCGGCATGGCGACCCTCTTTGCTGAAGAAGTCTATGAGGTTTGCAAATACCTGATAGGGCCTCCGCCTGTTGAAGGGATTTGGCTGGGCGCTGCTGACGATATTATTATGCGTGAAAGAGGTATTGAGTTTGTGGATGGCACTGCGCCTGGATTTGCCGCAATTGTCGGCTGCGCTCCCGACGCCGATACCGCAGTAAAAATCGCCAGGGAACTTCAGGAAAAGAATCTGTATGTATTCATGCAATCGGACAATTTTGGAATTTCGTTTGCCGAACAACTGGAAGAAAAAGGGGTGCAAATGGGATGGGACACACGTCTTGTGCCCTTTGGAAAAGAAACATCCGCTGCCGTGTATTCTCTGGGATTCGCAAACAGGGCAGCCCTTTCATTCGGGAACGTGCCTCCGGGTGAGGCGCGCAGGAATCTCCTTTATAATAAAAACCGCATTTTTGCCTTTGTTCTGGCGCTGGGAACTGAAGTAACAGATGAACAATATGCAAATGCCGCCGGAGCTATCAACTATGGCTTCCCAACCATTACCAATATTGACATACCGGAAATTTTGCCTACGGGAGTCTGCACCTATGAACACGTAGTGTCAAGGGTGCCTGTTGATAAAATTGTGGATAAATGCATCGAAGTGCGCGGGTTGAAGATTTCCATCCACAAGGTAGATCTCCCGGTAGCATATGGGCCTGCCTTCGAGGGAGAGCGTATCAGAAAAGATGACATGCAGATAGAAATTGGCGGACCTGGCGTACCTGCCTTTGAATTTGTTTGCACAAAGGAAGCAGATGAAGTGGAAGACGGCAAAATACAGGTAATAGGGCCGGACCTAGACGAGATGCCACAAGGGCCAGGCGTATCTATCGGTATTGTGGCAGAAGTGGCAGGCAGAAAAATGCAGCCTGATTTTGAACCTATTTTTGAACGCCAGATGCATCGTTTTCTTGGCGAGGCGCAGGGTATTTTCCATATGGGGCAGAGGGACATTATTCGGCACCGTATAAGCAAAGACGCATTTAAGGCAGGTTTGCGGCTGAAACATATCGGAAAAATCATTCATGCTAAATTTCACGGGGAATTTGGAGCCATTATTGATAAGGTGCAGGTAACCCTGTATACAAAAAAAGAAGACGTGGAAGGGAAGTTAAAAGAGGTGCGCGCCGCATTTGCAGAACGTGATGCGCGGTTGGAGGGTATGACGGATGATTCTGCAAATCTCTTTTACAGTTGTACGCTTTGCCAGAGTTTTGCCCCCTCTCATGTCTGTATTGTTACCCCTGAACGGTCTGGTCTGTGCGGTTCCGTGAGCTGGCTTGACGGGAAAGCGGGTTATGAAATAAACCCAACAGGACCCAACCAGCCCATAGAAAAAAGAAAGGTGATTGACGACAGACTGGGCCAGTGGGACGGCACAAACGAATTTTTATATAACAGCTCGAACCGGGCGCTGGAAAAGGTCAGCCTTTACAGTATAATGACCGATCCTATGACAAGCTGCGGCTGCTTTGAATGTATTTCGGCGATGCTGCCCATGACGAATGGGATTATGGTGGTAGATCGTGATTTTACGGAAATGACCCCAAGCGGCATGAAATTTTCCACAATGGCAGGTACTGTAGGCGGTGGTCTCCAAACTCCTGGGTTTATGGGGCACAGCAAATTTTATTTGGGAAGCAAAAAATTTATTTCCGCCGACGGGGGTTTGGCAAGGGTAGTGTGGATGCCGAAGGCATTAAAGGAAGAACTTTCGGAACCGCTTGAAAAGACGTCAAAAGAACTGGGTTTGGAGGATTTTCTGGATAAAATTGCCGATGAGACTGTAGCCCAGACGGAAGAAGAAGTATTGGAATATATGCAAAAAGTAAACCACCCTGCCTTGTCCATGGATCCAATGTTCTGAGAAAACCCCATCTTTGTAGAGATGCATTGCATGCATCTGGAAACGGCTAATTAACAAACCCACCCCTAACCCCTCCCAAGAGGGGACTGTCTAATTCCCCTCTTGGGAGGGGTTAGGGGTGGGTAAAATGAATGCCGTGGGGTTTTGTCTTTTAAAAACCCAACTTATTTTAAGCATATTAAAGCATGTTGTTCCGCAATTTTATTATTCAATAGAGAGTGGAATGAAATTATTTTTTACAGGATTTTACCGTGGAGTGAATGTATGATTTTTGAAATGCCATTTTTAAACACCAGGGGTGATAGCGAAGAGGAGAAAGAAGAGAAAAAGCGTGGCGGGGGAGATTTAATAGCAAGACTGCTGAAGACGCGCACGATTATTGTTACGGATGAAGTAAATAAAAAAATGGCAGAGAGGGTGATAACGCAACTCTTGCTCCTCGAAGCGGATAATGATGAAGATATCAAGGTATTCATTAATTCTCCGGGCGGAGACGCCGACGCCGGTTTTGCGATGTACGACATGCTGCGCTTTGTTAAGCCGAAAATTAAGGCTATTTGTGCGGGGGTAGTTGCCAGTGCGGCGGTCATTATTCTTTTAGGAGCAAAAAAAGAGGACCGGTATAGTTTGCCAAGTTCGCGCGTCCTTATCCATCAACCTTCCACCGGTATCCATGGAACTGCATCGGATATTCAGATCGAGGCAACCGAAATACTGAAATGCAGGGAAAAAATTAATCGTTTGATTTCCGGAGAAACTGGTCAACCGATAGGGAAAATAGAGGCAGACACAAAGAGGAATTTTTGGATGTCTGCCGAAGAAGCTTGTCAGTATGGTTTGGTAAATAAAATCATATCCACCAGCGAGGACTTAAAAGTATAGAGATATAGTACCTTAATCAGTAATTTCTTCGCATTTTTTAGCAAAATATTTAATGGTAAAATCCGAAATGCTAAATACGAATCCTCCCCCTTATCCCTTCCAATGGGGAGAATGTCCCTCGCTGGCGGGGGTGCAGGGGCTGTATTTTGGAATTTGTTTCGTATTTCGCGCTTCGTATTTTTTACCTTGTGCTTGTTTGGTTCCGGCTGTGTCCGTTTAGGCTGGATAATTACTTGATATTTTAAATAATCATGTATAGAATATTTACCCCTTTTCCTTATATATTACATAATGGCAAAGGGGTATTTTTTTTATATAAAAAAAATTGCTAACTTCTTTATCGAAAGGATGTTGATGAATGGCTTTAACCGGACTGGATATTTATAAGCTGCTTCCAAAAACAAATTGCAAAAAATGTGGGAGGCCTACGTGCCTTGCCTTTGCCATGCAATTGGCGCAAAAGAAGGCAAATCTTTCGGATTGCCCGGACGTAAGTGAAGATGCTAAAAATACGTTAGGCGCCGCTTCGGCTCCCCCGATAAAACTGGTAACCATCGGAGCAAACGGCAAAAAGGTGCAGGTAGGCGAAGAAAACGTCCTATTCCGGCATGATGAAAAATTTTACCATCCCACCGGCATAGGGATTACCATTTGTGACGATTTAAGCAATGAAGCGTTCGACGAACGCCTGAAAAAAATTAATCAGATGAAGGTTTCGAGGGTTGGCACAGAGATTGAAATTGATCTGATAACACTCATTAATAAAAGCAATACACCGGAAAAATTTGCCGATGCGGCAAAAAAAATAAGCGAAGGTTCCCACCATTGTATTATCTTAAGCAGCACCTCCGTAGATAATATGAAATCTGCCCTCGCAAATTGTGCGGGGAAAAGGCCATTGCTGCATGGCGCAAATGCGCAAAATTGTGCATCGATGGCAGCATTGGCGGTAGAAAATAAATGCCCGATGACGGTGACCGCCCCTACTCTTGAAGAGCTTGCAGACCTCGCTGAATGCGCAAAAAAAGCAGGCGTGGAAGAGATTGTCCTTGATGTAAGCGGTGATAATCCCAGGGATGTATTGCAAAAATTAACAAAAATCAGACGCGCAGCCCTTAAGAAAAACTTTCGCGCCATCGGATACCCCGCCATTACGCTTGTTTTAGAAGAAGACCCATTCCAGGAAATTTCGTTAGCCGCAACATATGTGGCGAAATACGCAGGTATTGTGGTGGTGAATAATTGTGAACCCTGGGGAATTATGCCGTTGCTTACCGTCAGAACAAATTTATATACCGACCCACAAAAGCCAATACAGGTCGAACCAAAGCTGTATAGTATAGGCGACGTGAAAGAAAATTCACCGGTTATCTTCACTACCAACTTCTCTCTTACTTATTATACGGTAGAAGGAGAGGTTGAGGCGAGCCGGGTTCCTGCTTACATACTGTCCGTTGATACGGGAGGCACTTCAGTGCTGACCGCTTATTCGGGAGACAAGTTAAATGATAAAACGGTAGCAAAGGCCATGGAGGCTGCCCAGGTGGCCTCTAAGGTGAAACACAAAAAATTGATTATTCCGGGACTTGTCGCAGCAATGTCTGGAAAATTGCAGGAAACCCTTGGGTGGGAAATACTTGTGGGACCGAGAGAAGCCTCCGGAATACCCTCTTACCTGAAGACCGAGTGGCATAATTAGAGGTACGAGGTACGAGGTACGATTTACGCTTTAAAATTCCAAATCGTAAATCATAAATTAATAAAAAAAGAAACCACAGATTTCACAGATTAAAAAAATCTAAAATCGTAAATCGTACATACAATTATGTTCGGTATCAATATGCCGTACTAAATTTTTTAGAAAATCAGATACTTTTGGCTATAAAAAGCCGTGGAAATAGCATGGAAGATTCACAGTATACAATACATTTTCTCCCCAATGATATAACTGTTGAAATAGAACCTGGAAAGACGGTGCTTGATGCCTCATACAAAGGAGGTCTCTTCATTAATGCCTTATGCGGAGGGGACGGCACCTGCGGTAAATGTAAGGTAATTCTTCAGTCCGGGAAAACACAAAGACTGCCTTCCTCCCATATTTCCGGAGAAGAAGCAGAAAAAGGATATGTGCTTGCATGCAAAACATTAATAGATGATAACCTTGAGGTATTTATTCCCGAAGAGTCACGGCTGGACAAGAGCCGGATACTGGTAGGGGATAGTATGCTGTTTTCCGGTTCTCAGGCGGCCATTAGCCCGGGAGTCGAACAGTTTAAACATGCCCCACTGATAAATAAGATATACCTTGAATTACCACGCCCAACCATGGACGACAACATGGCGGATTACGAAAGGCTATGCCAGGGCGTCTCCTCGAAAACAACCATTTCTCCGGAGAAATTATCCATACCCTTTGCTGTATTAAAGCAACTGCCGTCTCTGTTAAGGAGCAGCGACTGGAAGGTAACCGTAACCCTGGCAAACAGAAGCCCATTATTTGAAATAACCGAGGTGCAGTCAGGCGACGTAAGCGCAAACAATTATGGGATAGCTGTTGACGTTGGAACCACAACAGTAGTAGCACACCTGATTAATTTGTCCACCACGGAAACCATTGACGCCGAAGCCACCTATAATTCACAGATCAAGTACGGGGACGATTACATCCAGAGAATTATGTATGCTGCCCAAAATAATGCGATGGAAATGATGCACGAAATGCTGACAGAGGATGTTAACCACCTCATATCCACGCTGGTGAAAAGGAATACCCTGAATATCCACGATGTCAATGCCGTCGTTTGCGCAGGCAATACGGTAATGACTCATTTTCTCATGGGCCTTGACCCGACTAATATCAGAAAGGAACCGTATCTTCCTGTTGTAAATATTATTGCGCCAATAAGGGCAAGTGAAATCGACGTCAGGATTAACAGTCATGGCCTGCTTTACACACTGCCCTGTGTCGGGGCTTATGTCGGCGGAGATATCTCTTCCGGCGTTTTATCCATAAGATTGGATAAGGCGGAGGCATTATCACTGCTGATAGATATCGGCACGAATGGTGAAATTGTGCTGGGAAACAAGGACTGGCTTGTATGCTGTTCGGCGTCCGCCGGACCGTCTTTTGAAGGTAGTGGAATTTCCTGTGGTATGCGTGCGGCAAAAGGCGCCATTGAAAAAATAACCATTACACCGGACTTTGAAGTAATGTACAAAACAATAGGGGACGCCCCCCCCTCCGGAATTTGCGGCTCCGGGTTATTGGAATGCCTGGCAAATCTGGTAAGAAGCGGCGTTATCGACCGGACGGGGAATTTTCAAAAAGGGATAAACACGGAAAGATTACGGTTTACGGATAACGGACAGGAATTTCTCCTTGTAGACAGGAAAGAAACGGCAAAAAAGAAAGACATCGTTATTACGCAGGCGGATATACAGAACCTTATCCGGTCTAAAGCGGCTATTTATTCCGCGATTTCCACCTTACTGGAATCTATGGGAATGGACGTGGAAAGTATCGAACAGGTGTACCTCGCCGGGGGGTTCGGAAATTACCTGGATGCAAAAAGCGCCGTTACCATTGGCATGCTACCTGATGTTACTCTATCAAAAGTGCATTTTGTCGGCAACACTTCGATCATCGGTGCAAAAATGACCTTATTCTCCGCGGAAGCCCACGAAGTTGCAAAAGAAATTGGTGCGAAAATGACCTATATTGACCTGATGAGTAACAATAAATATATGGAAGAATATGTATCGGCAAACTTTCTTCCTCACACGAATATCGAAAAATTCCCCTCCGTGGTAGAAGAATTAATGGTGAGTAAAAAATAAAGGATATCCATATTATGGCTTATAACATTGCAGTTGCAGGAAAAGGCGGTACGGGGAAGTCTACTATCTCCGCGCTTATCATACGATACATCACCGAAGAATTAAACAAGACCGTTTCAGCGGTTGATGCAGACCCTAACTCTTCCCTTGGACCATTGCTAGGTCTGCACATCGACAGTACTATTGCTGACATACGGGAAGATATAGTTGAAAAAAAAGCGGAGTTTCCTACGGGCATATCGAAGGACAGATACATAGAATATTGTATCGAGGAATCGATTGTCGAAAGAGACAAATTTGACCTTTTGACCATGGGCAGGCCAGAGGGACCAAAATGCTATTGTTATGTCAACAATCTACTGCGAAAATATCTTGATAAAGTAGGAACTACCTATCCTTTTGTTGTGCTGGACAACGAGGCGGGGATGGAACATCTTTCACGAAGAACAACAAATAATATTGATTTTCTGATGATAGTCAGTGAACCTACCATTGTAGGCGCATTGACTATGCAGCGTATAATTAAACTGGCAGATTCCCTCCCGATAACGATTAAGGAAAAATTTTGCGTTTTAAATCGCGTGCCTGAAGAGGGTATTCATGAAAATCTGCAGCAGAAACTGGATAGCCTGGGGATTAAAGTTTCTGCCATATTCCCATTCGACCAGGAAATATACAATTCTGCGGCGTGTGGAGTCTCCGTCTTTGAAATCTCACGGGAGAGTAAATTCTATCGGAAATTGGGGGATTTTTTACGGCAACATTTGCCCGCAACCGCGCTTGAAAAAGGCGCTGCCGGCAAAATATGATTTTATCATAATAGTTCACCCCTTCTGGATTGTCCCAGTATTAGAAAAGGACCCACCCCTAGCCCCTCCCAAGAGGGGAATACAAAAAGTCCCCTATTGGGAAGGGATTTAAGGGTGAATGAACTGTTACATTTTTTCATTAGACTTGTACAAGTAGGAGAACGATTCATGGAAATACCAAATGTAGCTGAGAAATGGACAAGTAGCGTAAACGAAATTACCATCGGAGCAACAAAAGAAGAGGGGGGCACAAGGGAAAAAACGATAACTATCGGCGGCTCAAAATGCATTCCTTTTATGGATTTTGACGGGAGCAAGGGGCGCAAACCGGTAATCGCAATGGATGTTTACGATATACCGCCTGACGACTGGCCTGAAACGTTAAAAAAACCTTTTGCGGACGTCCTTAACAACCCTGCACAATGGGCAAAAAAGTGCGTAGAATATGGAGCGGACTTAATCTGTTTGAAACTGGAAGGTATCCATCCGGATAAAGGAAACAAATCCGCGGCAGAAACTGTTGACATCGCAAAGTCTATCCTTGCCGCCGTCGGCGTTCCCTTAATCATCTGGGGTTGCGAACATGATGAAAAGGATAATGAGATTTTGCCAAAGGTGAGCCAGGCACTAAAAGGGGAAAATTGCCTGATAGGGGTAGTAACTCAGGATAATTACAAAACGCTTACCGTTACCTGTCTTGCGGACGGGCATAGCATTATAACACTCTCGCCGGTAGATATTAATATTGCGAAACAGGTAAACATCCTTGTCTCTGAAATGGATTTCCCGCTTAATCGCATCGTCATGTTCCAGACAACGGGCGCATTGGGGTACGGCATGGAATATACGTATTCTATACAAGAGCGAGAAAGAATCGCCGCCTTAACCGGTGATAAATTAATGGCAATGCCGGTAATTTGTGACGTTGGCCATGAAGCATGGCGGGCAAAAGAAGCAAAATCCGACGATAAAGATGCTCCTCAATGGGGGCCTGGTGAAGAAAGAGGCCCCATGTGGGAAACGATTACCGCAACAAGCCTTTTGCAGTCCGGAGTTGACATTATCCGCATGAATCACCCTAAGGCCGTAGCCGCAGTAAAAAAATGTATTGACCGTTTATACTAAAATTACGATTTCAAAAAGGGGAAAACATTCGATGATTTCTATCGGCGAACGTATTAATGGTATGTTTAAAGACGTGAGGGAAAGTATTAAAAATAAAGATCCGAAAGCGATACAGGAACTGGCAAAGAAGCAGACGGAAGCAGGCGCCACATATTTGGATGTGAATGTGGGGCCTGCTGCAACTGACCCGGTAGACGCCATGAAATGGCTGATTGAGGTTATTCAGGATACCGTAAAAACCCCTATTGCCATTGACAGTCAAAAGTGGGACATAGTGGAAGCCGGTTTGTCGGTAGTAAAAAATGACGTATTAATCAATTCAACAAAGAGCGATCCGGAAGAACTGGATAAATATATGGGCATAGCAAAGGACTATAACGCCTCCTTAATATGCCTCACCATGGACAAACACGGCATTCCGCAGGACGTGGAAAAGCGGATGGAATTTGTAATGCAGATTGTAGAGAAGGCCGTTGAACATGATTTTCCCATGGAAAAAATCCTCATTGACCCGGTATTGTTTCCCATCAATGTAGACCAGAAACAACCCGCACTCATGTTTGATATTTTCAGCCAAATACAAATGATCTCAGACCCGGCACCTCAGAGGAACGTGGGATTGAGCAATTTTTCTCAGGGTACAAAAGAAAAAAGACTTCTCGCCCGCACCTTCCTGACTATGGGGATTGCATATGGGTTAAATGCCGCAGTGATGGACGTACTTGATAAGGATCTGATGGATGCCGCAATTACGGCGGAAATTATTATGAACAAAAATGTTTACAGCGATTCCTACCTTACCGCATTCAGGAAATAATAATAGGGTGGTATGATTTACGATTTACGAAGTACGATTTAAAACCCCAAAATTGTAAATCGTAAATCTAAAATCGTACCTCGTAAAGGGGCTTTGCCGGTGAAAATACACGAAATAAAAACGCGCGTACGATACCAGGAAACAGACCAGATGGGGATTGTTTATTACGCAAACTTCCTTGTTTTCTTTGAAATGGGGCGGACTGAATATTTGCGGCAATGCGGATTGCCTTATTCCGAAATGGAAAAGGAACATATCTATTTTCCCGTGGTCGAAGTGCATTGTAATTTCCGTTCCCCTGCTTACTATGACGACGTACTAATTGTCCAAACATGGGTTTCCGAATTGAAACATGCAACGGTTCAATTTAGTTATAAAGTATTCAGGGAAGGGGGTGATATATTGGTTGCCGAAGGATACACAAAGCTCGCATGCCTTAATGCAAAACGCAAACCTGCGGCAATGCCGGAAAAATTAAGGAAATTGCTACAGCCAAAAGATATAGGGTAACATTAAATTTAATATATCTGTATGTATTAGTTAAATTGTCAAGTCGTTAGATGGTTGAATGGTAAATGATTGACTAATCAACTATTTAACCCCTTAACCAATCAACTATTTAACGAAGGAGTATTGCTATGGCAAAACAACAAATTCTCCTGGAAAGCGGCACCAATGAAATGGAATTGCTGGAGTTTCTCCTCAGAGAGCAGTCGTTTGGTGTAAATGTTGCAAAAGTACAGTCAATAGTGCAGTATGACCCAAAAACAGTCACGAAGGTGGCTACGTCTCCTCCGTCCATGATGGGGGTGATGCTGCACCGGGGTAAAACAATACCCCTCGTTAATCTGGCAAACGCTTTAGATATACAGAGGAAAAACAGCGATGATGCAAATAGCATATCCGTGGTAATAGTAACTGAATTTAATAATGCAATTAATAGCTTTCTGGTAGATGGGGTGAACCGGATTCACAGGCTCTCCTGGAGCGATTTTGTTCCCATAAGCAATATTATCAATAGCAGCGGGTTAGGCATTACCGGGTCGGTGCATATCGATAAGAAAGAAATTATGATTATCGATTTGGAACATATTCTTTCTAAAATATTTCCACATCTGGCGATTGGCGAGGCTGCCAGCAAGACATTTCAAATAGAAAAAAAACAGGGACGTGAAAATGTGGTGGTTTTCTTTGCCGAGGATTCAAAGACTATTCGTGACAATGTTGTTCGCGTACTGAGCAGTGCGGGATATGGTAATGTCCGTGTGTTTGAAAATGGTCAAAAGGCGTTTGATGCACTTATGGAAATTTGTGACAAAGTAAAAGCGGAAGATTCTTTTTCCGGTGAGTTACCAGATATATTAATCTCTGATATAGAAATGCCGGAGCTTGACGGATTAACCTTATGCAAAAGGATAAAGAGCGACCCCTTGCTCAAAAATATCCCTGTGATTATGTTCTCCAGTCTGATAAATAATCAGATGGTGGTGAAATGTGAAAGTGTTGGCGCAGATAACTACGTAACAAAACCGGAGATGAATAAATTAATACATATGCTTGACAATAGATGTTTAAAGAAGGAAAAATAATCGAATTTATAGCAAATGCTCCGCCCATACTTGTTACGAAATTTTTTTAATCACTTCATTATTGAGAAGGAAAAGCAATGAATATACTTGTTTCAGGTTCAGTGGCATATGACAGAATTATGGATTTTCCCGGAAAATTTTCAGACCATATTCTTCCTGAAAAAATACACATGTTGAATGTGTGTTTTATGATTAATGAACTGAAAGAAAATTTCGGAGGCACGGCGGGCAATATTGCTTACGCGCTCTCCCTGCTTGGTGAAACCCCCAAAATTATCGCCACTTCCGGACGTGATTTTGAGCCGTACAAAAAGTGGCTGGAAGACAATAAAATACCTACCAGGCATATAAAGATGATAGAGGAAGAATTAACGGCAGGGGCATATATTACAACAGACCAATCGGATAATCAAATAACGGCGTTTAATCCGGGCGCCATGAAATATAGCGCCTGGTTTGATTTTGATGCTGCGGCGAAAGAAGCATCATTGGCAATTGTCTCTCCCGGAAATTTGAATGATATGATGCAGTTTTCAAAAATATATAAACAAAAAGGAATAGAGTATATCTTTGACCCGGGACAGTCCTTGCCTGCATGGTCAAAAGAGCATCTAATGGAAGCCATTGACGGGGCAAAAATATTTATCTGCAATGACTATGAATTCCAGCTTACGCAAGACAAAATTTCCATGACAAGCGAAGATATTATAAGGGAAACGGATATTTTGATTATCACGAAAGGGGAATACGGGTCTACAATTATATGCGGAGAAAACGGAACCACAAAGACATATGACGTCCCTGCCGCAAAAGTATCCGTGGTAAAGGACCCTACCGGCGCCGGAGACGCATACAGAGCCGGTTTGATAAAAGGATTGGTCTTAGGCAAGGGGATTGTCCATGCGGCAAAGATAGGCGCCGTTTGCGCCGCCTATGCAGTTGAAGTGTATGGGACACAAAATTTTCACTTCACCGCAGATGAATTTAAGGTGCGGTTTAAAGAGGTATTTAAGGAATCACCTTTTTAATATAGTAGATTTGTGAAGTACGATTTACGATTTGGGATTTAAATCGTACCTTGTAAATCTACACAATGTTCCCGCGAGTTGTTATAGCCAAAAGCGTCTGGTCTTAGAATAATAAACACATTTCTTAAATTTCCTCTTGATAGAGGAGACTTACACGTTTTTATAAAACTTATGCAAACAAAAACCGTAAATCCAGCCTCGTACCTCCCAAATCTTTTTATATTGACCGAAAAAGTGGAATTTGTTACCATCAAACGGTCTTTAAGTCATTTATTCTTACAGAAACGTCATAATGTAGCAAAAAACCGCAACCAAAATGTAGAGACGCACGGCCGTGCGTCTGTCCTATAACCACAAAGGGCACAAAGAATATACAGAACACAAAGGACACAAAGAAAAACCTACAAAAAAAGAAGTTTTTACGGGGTAATACTATATACCCAGCCCTGCTTACCAAGGTGTTTTTTGCTGCCTCAACCCAAATAGCCAATATGTGTAACGCATACCTTTGCGGGAAGAAAAGGTATTATCCTGCCCTGGACAAGCCGGAACCAAACAAGCACGAAGCACAAAATACGAAGCACGAAATATGAAATACGAAACAAATTCTAATGAAAAAATGATTTGAAATTCTAAACAAGCGCATCTTTCGTCTCTCGTATTTCGTATTGCATATTGCCTGCCTGTGCGTTACCGCACGCAGACAGGGTTATTTTGGAGTCGTTTTGAATTTTATGCTTTGTCATTGGAATTTGTTTAGTATTTCGTATTTAGCATTTCGGATTTCCACCTCTATGATGGTGGTATTTGCCTGAAAATTACTTTTAACAACGGATCATACGCATGCGAAGAGAAATGAAGCTGATGCTATTCGGAATGGTTTTATATCCTGTGTGTGTATTTGGCACTATGGGATGCGCCTCTGCACCAATGAAAAAGGTGGTTAATGAGGAGAAAGAGCCAAAAGCGGATATAAAACTGCGCAGGAATATAGACGAATGGACCCTTCAGTTATATTCAGATGACCCCACGATAAGAAGTTCTGCGGCAGTTTCTTTGCTGGGATTAAATTTGCAAAATGCGCAGGAACCCTTAACAAATATATTAAAAGATACCAAGGTTCGGGAAGATATTAAAATATCCGCGATAAGGGCCTTCGGATTTGCCAGAGATGATCGTGCGGTTGAGCATTTAATCCGCCTTTTGGGCGATGAATCTGAACAAATAAGAACCGTTGCCTTAAATGCGCTGGGGAGGATTAAAACAAAAAAAACAATAAATATGATGGCGGACGCCATGCTTAACTCTAAGCAGTTAAGGGATGTTAAAATACTGTTGGCAAAGGCATTAGGCAATACGAATGACCAGGATGCCGTAGACCCGCTTATTAAAATGCTTCGGTCTGATGATAGTGATTTGCGTGAAACCGTGATGGCGTCTTTGGAGAAAATTACGAAAGTATCAAGCAACAAGGATTCCTCATGGTGGAAGGAATGGTGGCTGCGTAATAAGTCGAAAACACGGGAGCAATGGCTGGATGAAATTGTGCTGAAGCAGGAAGAAAAGACCCAGCAATTAGAGGCAGGGATTGAACAATTAAAACAGGAAGTGGCGCGAAAGACTATTAAACTCATTGAACTTGGATATGACAAAATAGACACTACATTGTTAAGTGAAGCGATTAAAAGTGATTATCCGGAAGTAAGAATTTTTGCCGCAAAGGAATTGGCAAAGATCAAGGACTCATCAATAGTCGATATATTGATTAATGCCATATCAGACAAAGAAGAAGAAGTGCGTATTGAAGTTGTTCAGACACTGGGGGTTATTAGCGATGAAAAAGCGCTACAACCTTTAATTCGTGCCCTGGGTGATGAAAGTTTGATTGTGAGAGAAAAGGCTGCCAGGGCGCTTGGACAATTTGGGAATAATGAGGTGGTGGCGGTTCTCATCGAAACGTTAAACAATAAAACGAATGCCCCTATTGTGTCTACGATAATAGAATCGTTAGGCGAGACGGGAGATTTAAAAGCTGTTGATACTTTGATTCAATTTCTGACACACGAGAAGCCCGAAATAAGGGAGTGTACTGCGGCGTCCCTTGGTAAACTCGCCGATGCGCGCGCTGTGCCGCACTTAATTGCCGCCCTGAACGACGGGGAAGAACGTGTGCGGTGGTATGCAGCAGATAGTTTAGGGAAAATCGGTGACCCTGTATGTGTAGAACCCCTTATTAAACGCCTGTCCGACAGTAGCGCCCGAGTAAGAGAGTCGGTAGTAACGGCTCTCGGTCAGATAGGAAATCTGCCGGCAATTGAGGCTTTGATAAAAGCGCTTCAGGATGTTGATAAACGGGTTGTGGAACAAGCGGCCGGGCGTTTGGTTAATATTGAAGACGCAACGTTTGATATTATGGAGTCCGTGGCGGCTAGTTTTTATAATATTGCAGATTATAAGCGGGCAGAAGTCGTTCTTGGCAGGATAATGGCAAAATATGCAAAATTCCCGGAGTTACAGGATAAGGTCTTGCAAATCAGGATAAAACGGGCAAAAACATTATTTGCGTTAAAAGATTGGCAAAACGCACTCAATAATTATGAGGAAATTTTAAAACGTAATTCCGTTGATGACACAATAAAAAAAGAATTTATTCGGTGCGCAAAAGAGCTGAAACAGTTTGACCGTGCGCTAAAATGGTTCACCGTGTGGCTTGAAGAGAATCCCCGGAATTGTCAATGGTGCTGGCAAGGCCGTTTGGACATTGCCTCTGCCATGTTTGAACAGGGCAACCATGAAAAGGTAAAGAACCTTATCGCCCTGCTGAAGACGGAGGACCCTAATCTTGGCGGAGAAGAATTTTTACCCCATTTTCAGGCATTAAATGACAAAATTGAAATTGGCGTCGCCAATGCAAAATAGTAAAGAAGTACGATTTACGAGGTACGACCTAAAATCTCAAATCGTAAGTCAATAAAAAAAGAAACCACAGATTACATAGATTACACAGATTAAAAAAATCGTAAATCGTAAATAATTTTTAACAGGAGTTTGAAATATAAATGAAAATCCTTATCGTAGGAGCAGGTGCGGTAGGTTTTAATCTCGCAAAACAATTGTCGAAAGAGGGACACGATATCTCTGTTATAGACAAAGACCAAAACATGGTAGACCGTATTACGGAGAAAATGGATGTTTCTGCGGTGTTGGGAATGGCCACGTCTCCTTCAATCCTGGAAGAAGCCGGGATTAAGAATACCGATGTCGTATTGGCGGTAACAAACAGCGATGAGATAAATATCGTGACGTGTATCCTTTCGTATAAATATAATGTAAAAACAAAGATTGCAAGAATAAGAAACCCTGAATTTTCTGAGAAAAAACCATTTGTACACCAAAACGGGTTTCATATCGACTACATAGTAAACCCGGAAATGATAACAATTAATTCTATTATGGATATCATCGGCACTCCCGGCGCAAACTATGTGGCCGATTTTAAAGGGGGGGACGTCTTGCTGAGAGGGTTTGGCGTGCCTGCTAATGCCCCGATAGTCGGGAAAAAACTAGTCGATCTGGAAGAAATTGAATATACGGATTCTTTTCTTATCGTCGCTATCCAACGGAATGATGAAATGATTATTCCTTCGGGAGAAACAGAAATCAAACCTAACGATAACATCTATGTGGTTGTGGCAAGGGAGGCATTGCCCTTCTTCCTCCCGATGGTGAACAGGCGGGCAGATGAAGTCGCAAAGGTCGTTATCTATGGCGTAAACCGGGCAAGCCTTAATTTGGCAAAGAAACTGGAAGATAGAAAAATCGGGGTTACCATCGTAGAACCCCTCAAGGAAAAAACGGAAGAAGCGGCATCAGTGCTGGACAGAACAATTATCCTGAAGGGCGATGCCCTGGATATCGATCTCCTGAAGGAATCTTCTATTCACATGGCAGATTTTTTTGTAGCCGTTTCTGAAAACGAACAGAGCAATCTTCTCGCCGCATTACTGGCAAAGAGACTCGGAGCAAAAAAGGCCATTGTGCTCACAGAAGACCCCGCATTTGTACCTATTATTAATTCTCTGGGTATTGACGTGGTAATAAACCCAAGGCTCATCACCGCGGGTTCCATTTTGCAGCATATTCGCAGGGGCGATACCCTTTCCGTGGTAAAGTTTCAGCAAAGCGAAGCAGAGGCCATGGAGTTGATAGCATCGGAACACTCAAAAATTTTAGGCAAACCCCTGAGAGATGTGTCCTTCCCTAAGGGCGCCATTATTGGCGCTATTTCGCAGAATGGCGTTATGAAACTGCCCACAGGCGATACCATAATAAATCCTGGGGAAAGCGTGATTGTTTTTGCCCTTCCAAACGCCATCGAAAAAGTCCAAACCCTATTTTCCAATGGAAAAACCTGATGCAGTCCATATCTACAATCTACAGTCGGCAGTTCACAGTCTGCAATTTGCCGACTGAGGACTGAGGATTTCGCACTTTGGTAGAAATAAACAACCACATGCATATTAAACCCTTCTATGTCACTTAAACCTCACCACCTATGAACATTTCGATAGTACTTCGTACGGTATCTAATCTTGCGTTAATGCTTTCCGCAATCTTCATAATCCCGCTGGGCGTTGCGTTGTTTTATAAAAATTACGACACCTTATGGGCCTTTATCCTGGCAATAGTTCTTTCCGGCATATTGGGCGGACTTAATAAACTATTCTTCCGGAAAATTGAAGAAGAAATAGGCATCAGAGAAGGCATTGCCATTGTAACGTTTAGCTGGCTCATTTGTATATTCCTGGGAGCAGTACCTTATTGGTATTCAGGGGTATGCGCAACATACACCGATGCGGTCTTTGAGACAACAAGCGGTTTTACCACAACGGGGTCTTCCCTTCTTACAAACGTGGAAATATTGCCGGAAAGCATACTCTTCTGGCGGGCATTTACCAACTGGCTTGGCGGGATGGGGATTATAGTTGTTTTTGTAGCATTACTCCCCGCTATGGGCGTAAGCGGATACCCGCTCTTTACTGCAGAGGTAAGCGGCCCTACCGTCGGCAAACTGAAGCCCAGGATAGCGGCAACGGCAAAGGTGCTGTGGATTATCTATCTTGTTTTTACGGCAACGCTGACGCTGTTGTACTTCCTGGGCGGCATGCCGTTTTTTGACGCCATTTGCCATTCATTTGCCACGGTTTCAACGGGAGGATTTTCCACAAAGAACGCCAGTATTGCATATTTTGATAATCTTTATATAGAAATTGTCGCCGCTGTCTTTATGTTTATTTGCGGCTGTAGTTTCGCACTTTATTATCAGTGTTTTCAATTAAATTTCAAAAAAATACTGAAAAATTCCGAACTGCGCTTTTTTGCAGGACTCAATCTGATTGCAATTGTCTTTGTCGCGGCGCTTTTATACCTTGGGCAGCCTGACAGTTTTCGTAATGACGCTGGCAGTGAGTATTATCAGAATTTTCAATATTCCCTCAGACGTTCGTTCTTCCAGGTAGTTACAATATGCACCGGAACGGGTTTCTCAACGGCGGATTTTGACGTATGGCCTGATATATGCCGGTTTCTGCTCGTATTGCTCATGTTTATCGGCGCTTGCGCAGGTTCAACGGGCGGCGGCATTAAAAGCGTGAGGATATTGATACTTCTCAAGTCAAGCATGCGGGAAATAGTGCGTGTACTAAGGCCGCGCATGGTAAAACATGTAAAGATTAACGGCGAATCGGTGAGTGGGGAAATTATTACCGGCTGCTCGGTGTTCTTTGTGGTGTACCTTGGATTTTTCGGGGTGTGTTCGCTGGCGCTGATGGCAACAAATCTTGATATGGTTACCGCATTTTCTGCCGTATGCACCTGTATGGCAAATTGCGGACCCGGACTTGCAAAAGTTGGCCCATCGCTTAATTTCAGCGAAATTTCTTATTTTTGTAAATGGATTTTAAGTTTTTGCATGCTCCTTGGCAGGCTGGAAATTTACAGCTTTCTCCTTATATTTTTACCGGTAACGTGGAAAAGGTAGAATTATTCTTGACCTCGTCCCTTGTAATACCGGTGATTTTGGGTAATATATCAATTCTGACCGGAGGGCTTCCTATCCGTAATATCTCATTGCCGGAGAGAAATAGGGAAAAGTCTACCGGAGATACGTCAAACCCAAAATCTATTAATGCATTCCCTAATCGTTTAACGTTGTTTATATCCGGATGTGTGTAAATGTCGAGATCATTCGTAAAGCGAGGTTCTGTGTAACAGCCCAGCGCATAAGCGCCTACTATTACATATTTAACTTTGTGGGTATTTAACAAGCTTAAGAATTCTTTGCAGTTTGAGTCCATCAGGGTTTATTCCTTTAAAGAGACAGTAATTTTGCCATAACGATTCCCTTGCGATTGTCCTGTCTTTCATTGAAGCGGTTTTCCAGAAAAGTATGTCATCCCTTTCCATTTCCTTAAAGGTGCTGTATGTTTTTAGATATCGCAATGTTTTCTCCCGTTTTAAGCCACACTGCGAATTTTGTCATATTCACTTTTATGAAGCCGGAGTGTGTCCCTCATATCGATATTTATGCAGAGATTAAAATAATATCATAAGCAAGAATAACTTGCAACGTACCACGTTGCAAAGGGAAAAAATGCCTTTTCAAAAAACTAAAATGTTACGGAATCTTTTTCATATTGAAACTGCAACAAATTAATTGTATAATACATTTATTAATCGCCCATGCGCATTGTATTCCTGCGCATTTTATAGACGACAGATATATCTTTCTTAACGGAGAATCGGCAAACACCTGTCTCATGCGGTACTTCGCAAGGTCGATCTTGTCGCTGCGTATAAGCAGATATGCAAAGTGAAAATTCGCGGGCTGTACAGAAATATCGAAGACCAGGGGGCGATTAGCTCAATCGGCTAGAGCACTTGCCTTACAAGCAAGGGGTTATAGGTTCGAGTCCTATATCGCCCACCATTTTTCAAATCCCCAGTTTCCAGTCTACAATCTACAGTCCTCAATCTGCAATTTGCCGACTGCCGACTTATGAGGGAACTGCGTGCCCCTCCAACCCCTGTGTTTATATGTGTTTTTGTTAGGAGAATGTATTATGACTACAACCATAAAGCAGGAAACCGGTCTTATCAAAGTCAGGCAATATATCATCGATAGTGAGGGTTACAAGGTGGCTGCAATAATTGATATTGAATAACTTAGCAGGCTGGGAGAAGTGTTAAAGAATATTCCATCATCAGAGGTATGGCTCTATCAAAATAGCGAAGCCTTTGAAGGCGTCCAAAAATGTTTAAAAGAGGTATCGGAAGGAAAAATCTCAAAACTCAATCTTGACTACCTATAGGAACATCCCTTGTTTGAAATATTCTTAACCTACCAGACGCAAGGGCAACTCGACAAACTCAAAACCGACAAGGGATTTTTCAAGAGATACAAGGCGGTAAAAAAGGCCATTCAGTTTCTGTCTCAAAATCCAAGGCATCCGGGCTTGTAAACCCATGAGTTTACCACCTTGAAAGGACCGAAAGGAGAAAAGGTTTTTGAGGTTTATGCCGAACAATCCACACCGGCAGTATATAGAATATTTTTGTGCTATGTCCCGGACAAAAAAACAAATTACCATCATAGTCATAACATCACGTCAATATTTGTCGTAACATTTTAGCTTTTTGAAAAATTCACGGGATAGAAAAAATACCATGTAGCCCCGTTAGGGGCGGTCTGTTTGTAGCGCAATAAAATTCAATAGGGTAAATAGCTCCGTAGTAGCGGCCTGTCCGTATTCAGGTATACCTGTTTATATGGATTTACAAGAGACAGGTCGCTCCTAATTGTAGAGACAGGTTTCAAACCTGTCTCTACGATCTGTTATAATATCCTATTTTGCTACAAACAGGCTGCTCCTACGGAGCTTATAGGTAATACGTTTTTCAAAAAACTAAGGTGTTGCATAATTGCAGGATGACAATAGGAAAATTTTGGCGTTGCTTACGGCGCGACCGCTTAGCGGCTGCGATATGAGGGGGAGAAACCGGCTCTCCATCCTGCCTGAAAAATCTATGTAATCCGGGGTTCCCCTTTCGTAATTTTGCGTGAGTATTGAGGACTTCGGATTTCAGCATTAAATATTTTGCCAAAAAATACAAAGAAATTACTGACCTCCAGTCTCCCGTCTGCAATCCTCAATCCTCAATCAGCAATTTGCCGACTGTAGACTGTAGACTGTAGACTTCTGACTGCCGATTGTAGATTGTCGACTGCTTAATAAACATACAAAGAGAAATACGAGTGCCAATAAGCGGGTTATTCATAATAGCGTTTTTCTTGTTCATCATAGCGGCCGCGAGCTATTTTTTTGCGAAAACTAAAATATTTTCTTTTGCGTTACTCCTGTTTTACGCATGCAATACGTATCTTTCTCAAATATTGCTTTATCATCCTCACCCCATACTTTTTTACATAATAATAACACTCTTCTTACTCTTCCCAACTGTCTGCCTTATCCTCTTTGCTCTGGATGTGTGCTATGGTTTATTTTGTACAGACACCACATTCGTTATTATATTCGTATGGCCGCTCATACCCGCATACCTAATGACAAATATCATCCTATACCTTGTGTTGTGAAATCCTAAGTTGGTATAGCCAGGAGACGAAAGAGCGCCCTCTTCCATCGTCCGTAGTCTCTCGTCCCCTCGCTAGCCTGTCATTGTCACAGGCAAAGCCTGCCATGCATGACTAATGACTAATTTTCTTGACAAAACTGCATGTCAAATTTAAGCTGCTGTTTATGAAGAATTTGTCCATTATCATTCCATTCATAGCGTCCGCTCTTATTGTCTGTAATAGCCAAACATTTGCCATAGAGACCGCACCGCACATCAGCGACCGGGAAATCGTGGAAAGGCTTACACGGCTTGAAGAAGGGCAAAACACACTACGGGCAGAAATCAGGGCAAATGCGAATGCAACAAGACAACTCCGTGAGGACATGAATAAACAGTTTGACCGGATAGATATCCAGTTTGACCGGGTAGATACCCAGTTTGGCAGGATAGATGCTCAGTTTGACAGAATAGACAAACAGTTTGGCCGGTTGGTACATATTATGCTTGGCATCTTTGGCGCATTTGCGGCGTTGTGCGGCGGTACGATATGGTTTTTGCCCTGTGGGACAGGCGCACCATGATACGCCCCTTTGAAGATAAGGTTAAGAGGATAGAGGACGACATCGCGGCAAACCACAACAAACTGCACACTCTCATAGATGCATTCAGAACCCTCAGCAAGACCGATGAAAAAGTCGCCGGTATCCTGAAAAAATTCAACCTGCTGTAAAAACTATTGCCCCCTTTTGCGGGTTCTGGTTTTTAACCCGAACCACATGTTTTATATGGTTGATTTCGCCATCGCTTGCACAGAGCGCTATTATCACGATAAAACCCAGGGTTCAGGTTGCAACCCAATGTCATTAAGTTAAGCAAACGGCCGCAAAAGTCCCCCTTAATAAAGGAAGAAAAAGGGGGTTGTTTTTAATAAAATAATTCTTAATACCTTAGTTATTTGAAAAATACAAGGGGGACATAAAAAACAATGTAGCCCCCTTAGGGGCGGTCTGTTTGTAGCGCAATAAAATTCAACAGGTAAATATCTCCGTAGGAGCGGCCTGTATATGATTGACAGGAAGACAGGCCACTCCTGATGGAGCTAATATCTGTTATGGTATCCTATCTACAAACAGGTTGCTCCGACGGAGCTTATCGGTAACACGTTTTTTTTAAAAACCAAAGTGTTACAATAATTCTTAACTTAATGACATTGGGTTGCAACCTGAACCCATGAGTTTATGCGTATAATGGGGCAATGTACTACGGCAAAATTCCAATGCCCAAATCACAAAATCCCTGTTTGGAATCTGGAATTTATTTGTCATTTGTTCTCCTAATAAAAAGCTGGATTGAAAGTATAAAACGTTTGGTTCAGGTTACAAACCTGAACCCGCGAATGTAGTTTCCAGCGCCATTACGTTCCCAAACAGGCGCTTGGGAACGAGCGCGAAAAATTCATGTAGTGCGACGAACCTCATCGCACTACAAATGACAACTTCCGGTTTCAAAAGGCTAAAGTGTTACGGCAAATCTCTTTTTCATCGAAAACATTTTACAATAAAAGAGAATTGATAGTATAATAACACGCATGGAAAATGTTACTCAATGGAACCTCACTTTTACAGGGCTTGAAGGTTTTGGCCTCCGTGCGATTGTATTTATCATCGCAATCGCGATTCTCTTTTTTTCATGGTCGAGCATCAAAAATATCCGGCCTGTTTCCCGACGCATACTCTTATTTTCTTTACGGCTGGCAGGAACCTTGCTGATCGTCCTTCTCCTTTTTCAACCACACCTGGAGCAAAAAGAGGTTTTGAAGCTGAAAAACAAGGTGGTTTGCCTTCTCGACGCTTCGAAAAGCATGTCTCTTAAATGCGGAGATACTACGGTTACCCGATCACAGTTGCTTGATAATTTTTTTACGGATAATGATGCCTTTTTCAAGGAACTGCAAAGTTCTTTTGACGTAAATTTCTTCGCTTTTTCCGATATCCCAACGGAAACCTCTTATAAAGATATAAAGGCCGGCATTAAGCCAGATGGAGAAGATACCGATTTTGCGCAAACCCTTAAATATTTACAGCAACGTTACAAAGACGATAACGTGAAGGCGTTTTTCCTTTTTTCCGACGGGAAAGACACGGTGGAACGCCCGGCGAATGTAAATGCCTCGGAGGTTATTTCAGGCATTGCAAGAGAATTTTCCACTCCTTTTTTTACTTTTGCACCCGCAGAGAATATGGATGCAAGAGATGTTGCCTTAAGCAGCATTTCCTACAATACATTTACTTTTGCGCGAAATCCATGGAAGGTAGACACCACGATAAAGGTGATGGGATACAACAACCTGAAACTCCCCGTTACGCTTAAAGAAGGGAACGACATCATCTCCACAAAGGTCATCACTGCCGATGAAGAAGGTGAATACAACGTCACCCTCTCTTTTACTCCCTACAAAACAGGAACCTTTCTTTATACCGTATCGATTCCCGTTCAGCCGAAGGAGGCAATTACGGAAAACAATCAGGTAAGCTTTCTCGTTAAGATAGTACGGGACAAGATCAGGGTAATGCATGTTTGCGGAAGGCCCTCATGGGATGAACGTTTTTTGCGGCAAGCGCTGAAGAACGACCCCAACATCGACCTTGTTTCCTTTTTTATCCTGAGAACGCCGAATGATATCTCCAATGCAAGCAATGACGAACTCAGCCTTATTCCCTTTCCCGTGGATGAACTTTTCACCGAGGTACTTAACAGTTTCGACCTGGTGATATTTCAAAACTTTGACTACCGCCCTTACGATTCCCCGATCTACCGGTTTTCTTACTATCTAAGCAACATTGAAACCTTCGTAAAGGAACACGGCGGCGGCTTTCTCATGATTGGGGGGGACTTGTCTTTTACACAGGGGGGGTATGACGGCACCTCTATAGAAGAAATTCTGCCGGTTTACCTTACGTCCGGTAAAGACATTACGGAAACAACCGGATTACGTGCAACTCTTACAGAAAACGGGCAACTACATCCCGTGACAACCCTTGATATAAACAACGACAGAAACCTCTCCATCTGGAAAAATCTCCCGGAACTTGATGGCTGTAACATTACGACACAACCAAAGACTGACGCTGTAGTATTGGCAACATATCCATCACAGGGAGAGCCTCCGCTCATTGCTGTTCGCGATGCCGGACAGGGAAGATGCATGGCCATTACCACCGATTCCCTTTGGCGATGGAATTTTCTCTCAGTGGGAAGAGGGGGCAGCAACCGGCATTATATGAAATTCTGGCAAAATACCATCAAATGGCTTATCAAAGACCCCCTGTTCAATCCAATCCACATAACGATAAACAAGGACACATTCCTTCCGCAGGAAGAAGTACAAGTAAATATAAAGGTTTTGGAAAAAAGCTACCAGCCATGGGAGGGGGTGCAATTGGAGATAGACGTCACAAACGAATTTACCGGCAAAAACATTTTCGTTAACAAAGGAATGACCGGGAGCGACGGACAATATTCCTTTAATTTTAAATACGAAGAGGAAGGGTTTTATATTATCAAAACAATTGCAAAAAATGAAAGCGGGGAGATCGGACAAGAACATACCGTGTTTAATATTATGAAAGCGGATAAAGAATTTAAGGATACTTCGATCCAAAGGGAATTGCTTATGAAATTGGCGGAGGTTTCCGGGGGAAAATATTTCAGTTTGCCCCAAAAGGATATCAGGGGAAAAATTTCCATAGAGAATCCGCCCATTACGAAACTTGTCGGAAAAAAGCAAATTTCGCTCTGGGACAAAGGGTACGTTTTTGTGATTATTATATCAATCGTGTCCTTTGATTGGTGGATAAGAAAACGCAGCGGCCTAAGCTGAACGCCGTGCATTTGCAGTCAATGCAGAATCAATAATGGGCATGATGTGTAGTGCGGCAAGGCATGCCTTACCGCTACTTGGGAACGTACTGGCACTGGAAACTACATTCGCGGGTTCAGGTTTGTAACCGTTCGGTTGCAAACCTGAACCCGCCGGGAGTTTTTACACCTTCTCGTTCCTACGCTCCGCGTCACATCAAAGTAAAGGCCATTGACGAGAAGAAAATACAAACCCAATTATTCGTAACAATTTAGTTTTTTTGGGTGTAAATGTGACGTATATCATATACTTTTCTGCATTACTCGTTACAATCTCTGCCATGTGCTTTATTCTATAACGAGTTTTTATGTGATTATTCACAAAAATAAGGAAGGGAAAAAAATATGAAAAAATGTATGTCTATGTTAGGAGTTTCTTTTTTATTTACCTTAATTATATGGACCCATTTTGCCTTTGCTGCCGGCGTGGAAAAAGTAAACCTGGGCATATATGGCGCTCAGGTACAGGATATTACATCATATGATAATTCAGGCACAACGGAAATTCTTATTGGTATTGATAGCATCAAAGGGGTATACAAATGGAATACGAGTACTTCTTCTTCATGGGAAGCGGTCACTTATCCCGATATCACCGGCAAGTGTTCAGAGATTGAAGCAAACCTTGTCTCCGGCTATGAAAATGATATTTATGCGATCATCAGCGACAGTACCGGCGCCTCACAAATATATGCAAGCGACAGCGGTGGCAGTTATGGAAGCTGGGGAAATATATCAACCACTATTCCTGCTCCGGGTGTGCTGACTGCTCATAGTTCAGGGTTATACGCCGGCACTTATCAGGGAGATGTTTACAGAAATACCGGTGGAACCGGCAATCCGTTTACCTTGCTGTATTCTTTTGGCTCCGGTTCTGAGATCACCTCTCTTTCTGTCTATGATGCGGATACTATTTTTGTTATGGTAAGAACCGGCGGCAGCGTTGTAACGCCATACAAATTGGACGGTTCGCCTTTAATTGCAACAGCGCTTACACTGCCAGCAAGCCCTGCATCAGGTTCAGGTTCCGTTGAGGTTGAAATAATCGGCGTAGACCCTACAGACGTTAACACTATTTTCATCGCAGGCGGTTCAGCAAACCCCCAGGTTTATAAGACAACAACAGGGGACTCCCCCTGGACTTCTTCATGGGATTTTGAAAGTTCCGGCGCTGATAATTTTCCGGGAGGATTCCCTCAATATATTAAATTTAATAACAGCCGTGTCTTTATCAGCGCTTCTGTATTGGACGGTGCATCAAGTTCATGGTCTCATGCGCCTATCCTTTCCTCAACGGTTGGTTCATATACCGTTGATACCCATGTTAATGATGGGGCATTAGATATTAATCCCAATGATACAACCAACATTTACATGGCAACTGACTGGGCTATTGGAGAACTTAATTATAATTCCGGCACATGGACAGCCGTCTCGGAAGTTGGAAATAACAATGGAATAGAAGGGGTTGTCTTAAATGATATCGATTTCTATGAATACTCTTCCACCCATAAAGAACTATGGATTGCCTCAAAAAGTGGCGTCGGCAGGGCTGTCAATTTCGACCCCACAGATGCCTCATCAACAGCAAGTTCTTCAGACTGGATTTTTCCTATGTTTCCTGAGACTGACGGGCCTCCGGTAACGGAAGTAACCATAAATCCAAATGACCCCTCAATAGTATTCGTAGGTAATAATGCGGGAAGGGTTTATGTGACAACAACAGGCACATCCACTTCACCGGCATGGGCAAAGGTATTCCAGGCAGAAGATCATACCGGCGAGTTTGGTTCTACCCGCCCTGATCATTCAAATATTACCGCAATTGGTTTTGTGCCTTCCGTCTGCAACAGGATATACATTGCAGGCACAAACTGGGAAACCGGAGCAAACGGGGGAATATTTTATAGTGACGATGACGGTGCTACCTGGACTGCCGATACCATAAACAGCACAGGCGCAACTATTGATTTTCCGGTAAATACACTTTGGGTAACTGACAGTGAAATCTGGGCTGGCGTCGGCGGGGAAAACAGTGCGGAAACAGGCCTTCGCTGGAGGCTTTCCGTATGCTCAACCAATAGTTTCTGGAAGCCAAATACCGGAACAAATATTGATAATGAAATTGTTACGTCCATAGACGGAACTACCATCTCCGGGGATGTAACAGTTTATATTGCAACAAAAGGGGACGTTTACAAGGGAGAAAAACCTTCGGGCAGTTCTACATGGACATGGCAAACGGTAACCCCTTCTTCCGCAACATCCACTGATTTCACCTCTGTTACGGTAAACCCTTCCGATGCAAGTAATGCGTATGCTGCAGTGGGTAATTGTATTTATGAAACCGCTGACGGCGGCGTTACATGGACTATTTTTGGCTCGTCCTGCAGCGATTCACATGAAGATGTTAACGTATTGATATTTGACGATATTCTGGCAGGTACGGCAATCGGATTGTTTTCTTACAGCAGTAACGATACAACTCCAACTCCAACTCCAACTCTTACCCCAGACATACCTGCCAGCCCTACTCCAAAAACTACGCCTACGCCTACACTTACACAAACGCCAACGCCAACGCCAACGCCAAAAGAAGGGTGCAAGGCTGATTCCATGCAAGTTTTACCTGATAAAATTTCATTATTTGTTGGAGAAGGCAAGGAAGTATATGTAAAAATCACAGGAAATGACAACTGCCTTGTCGAAGGCGCTAGTATTAAAGCAAAGGTGACAAAGGGCAAGCGGTTATTAAACCTGTCATCCAGGAAAGAAACTACGGATGCAAACGGAGAGGCTGTTTTTGCAATAACCGCCAACAAGAGCGGCAAAGCAAAAATTATGTTTAAATCGAACAATCTGAAGAAAAAAATACCCGTAACAATAAAAGAAGATTAACCACTCAAGTCAAAAGTGAAAGTGAGACTTTCACTCTGGCTTTATCTCTCACTCCGAAGGGCTGCTACGTGGTTAAGAGCGTGTTTACTGCGAGGTTGCTTCGGAAAAAGCCCTCGCAATGACAAACCGGGGACAGTTAGCATTGACAAAAGCATGTCATTACAAGGTGTCCAAGCTTGTCATTGCGAGGGTCTTTTCCGAAGCAACCTCGCAATGACAAGGTAGTTAAACTCTCTTTGGTCACGGCTTTGCCGCACTATGTATTTAATGGCGAAATTCCCTATGTTTTAATACGAAGAGCAATTTAATGAAAGGTTTTTTGCGGCATGCCGCCTTTGTTAAAAATAGCGTTACGCGCCATATTAAGGAATAAATTACGCTCCTCACTTACAATACTTGGTATTGTTATCGGGGTAGGGGCGGTAATTGTCATGGTAGGTATCGGACAGGGTGCGAAGGATTTGATTGAGAAACAAATAGAAAGCCTGGGCACAAACGTACTCATTATTATCCCTGTCAGCACTTCTCACACCGCCGCCAGGGGAACGGAAGGCACAATTACCCTCACTGCGGATGACGTAGCGGCAATAGCGAAGGAATGCCGGGAGGTAAGCCATGTATCGGCAAATTTACGAACGGCTTCCCAGGTGGTATATGGAAACCAAAACTGGTCAACAAGCATTGTAGGCATTCACCCGGATTATCAGATTATACGGAACTGGGAGCTGGAGGCAGGCAGGTTTATCAGATCGCAGGACGTCAAGATAATGGCAAAGGTATGCGTATTGGGGCAAACGGTTGTCGGGAATTTATTCGGGTCTCTCGACCCGGTTGGCAGGTGGATACGTATTAACAATATCCCGTTCAAAGTAATTGGTGTATTAAAGGCAAAAGGGCAGTCTCCGATGGGCACAGACCAGGACGATACCGTGCTTATGCCGTATACCACCGTTCAGAGAAAGATTATGGGCGTTACCCATGTCAGCGCTATCCTTGCTTCTTCGTATACCGCGACGGGACGTTTCAGGGCTATCGGGCAGATTACCGATTTGTTGCGCGAGCGCCACCGGCTGCGGGCCGGGGATGAGGATGACTTCCGGATTATCAGCCAGGTCGAATATGCATCCACAATGACGGAAACCAGCCGCACAATGACCATATTGCTGGGGAGCATCGCGTCTGTTTCTTTAGTTGTGGGAGGTATCGGGATAATGAATATCATGCTGGTATCCACCACCGAAAGAACGAGGGAAATAGGCATCAGGATGGCGGTGGGGGCAAAGGAAAGGGATATCCTTCTTCAATTTCTGATAGAGGCGACAGTATTGAGTTCCATCGGCGGGATTATTGGCGTAATCTCCGGCATTGTCTTTTCAAAGGCTATTTCACTCTACGGTGGATGGCCTTCGATGCTCACCCCATTGCCAGTGGCAATAGCATTTCTCTTCTCCAATATAGTAGGTATCTTTTTTGGATACTATCCCGCAAGAAAGGCGTCAAGGCTGAATCCTATCGAAGCGCTCAGGTACGAATAAGAAGTGTTACAAAATGTTCAATATTCAATTCTCAAATTGCCGCTCATGTGCATTGAACATTGAATATTGAACTGAGCCTGTATCCAATCCCCACACGGACAAAACAAAGTTTGTCCGTGCCACCCATGTTGCGCGAAAATATGTATGGCAATTTCCAAAAAACTAAAGTGTTACGCAAAAAGATATTTTTTGCTTATAATAGCTGTCTATGAAAAAAGATTTCCATTCAAAAGGCACATACGTAAGATTGTTATGCTACCTGAAGCCATATTGGCGGCGGGTGATTGTCATTCTGCTGCTTTCAATAATCAGCGCTTTTGTTGCCGTGCTGCCTATTCAAATATTGGGAATAGCGGTTGACGAAATAAGAATGGCAGACCGCCATGCGAATAGGAATGTAGAGACAACGCATGCGTTGTCTCTACCCACACAAAATGCAAACACGCCTGGCGATGAACCGGTTCTTAAAAAGAAATATTCCATTCCCATAGCAAAACCGTTGCTGAAAACGTCAGGATATATTCATAACCATTGGTTTCCGGAACATAATGCCATTATGGTTACGCTCGTCTTCCTTGCTTCGGGTTTTCTCGTGTTGCACGCAATAAGCAGTTGTATATCACTGGCGCATGGGTATATTACCTCAGAGCTTGGGCAACGGCTTGTGTATGACATGCGGAATCAGCTTTACGGCCATATCCAGCAATTCCCCCTGAGTTATTTCGAAAATCACAAAACCGGCGACATTATGAGCAGAATTATGAACGATGTGAATTCGCTGGAACAGGCGATTGTGGGTCCGGTGATTACGTTCATTACCGATATGTTCAAATTCTTCTGGATTATTTATTTTTGCATGAAACTGGATTGGCATCTTACCTGCATTGTTTTGTTTGTATGCCCTTTTATTTCGCTCTGCACCTATAATTTCGGGAAAAGAATCAGAAGGATTTTCCGCATGTTACGGGAAAAGACCGGCGATCTCAACGCACTTATTCAGGACAATATATCCGGCATTCGTGTTATAGCGGGTTTCGCGAAAGAGACGGAAGAACTGGAACGTTTTAAACACAAAAACTACGAGAACTACTTTCTTCACGTCCGGATTCTGAGGCTTGTGAATACCCTGCGGCCGGCGGTTGATTTCATAACGGAAACCGGCGCAGTGGCTGTTATCTGTCTGGGAGGATACAAGGTGCTGCAGGGGCAGCTTTCTGCAGGAACGTTTGTTATTTTCTTTCCCTACCTGCAAATGATGTATGGTCCTATTACCGGGCTGACGCGGTTTTATAATCAGGTGCAGCGCGCCATTGCATCAACCGAACGTGTTTTCGAGGCGCTTGATACACCCGTAGAACTGCAAGACGCTCCGAATGCCCGGCCATTGCCGGTGGTACAGGGATTTGTGGAATTCAAACATGTACACTTTATGTACGGGAATGACAAAGAGGTGTTAACGGACATTAATATAACTGCATGCCCTGGCCAGATGATTGCCTTTGTAGGGCCGAGCGGGAGCGGAAAGACCACGCTGACCAAACTGCTGCCACGGTTTTATGACCCGGTAAAGGGGGACATATTTATTGACGGGTATAATATAAAAAACGTCACCCTGCATTCTCTGCGAAAACAAATGGCGATGGTGCTTCAGGAAACCTTTCTTTTTAACGACACGGTAAGAACAAACATCGCTTACGCAAGATCGGACGCGTCAGACAGAGACGTTGAATATGCTGCGAAAGCCGCAAACGCGCATGACTTTATCATGCAGCTCCCGAATGGCTACGATTCCATTATAGGAGAGCGTGGGGTAAAACTTTCAGGGGGACAGAAACAACGCATCGCAATCGCGCGGGCCATCCTTGCAAATCCCAGAATACTGATTCTGGACGAAGCAACTTCCTCCGTAGATACGGAAACGGAACAGCTCATCCAGAATGCCATCTACCGGTTGGTAAAAAACAGGACAACCTTCGTTATCGCCCACAGATTATCAACGATTCTTCACGCAGACATGATTGTTGTTTTGGAGAATGGAAGGATCGTTGAGACAGGCCTTCATCAGGAACTTCTTGCGAATAATGGACTATACAAAAAGCTCTTTGAGATGCAGTTCGATACACAGGAAAAAATAAGGCCGGAAACCGAAACCGGAGAAGGTGTGAAAATCCCCGAACCAGCCATAGATATAATAGAAGAACACCGGCAAACCATGAAATGGTAGAAAAAGTGGCTAAACATCTTGAGTATGGGACTTATCAAATTCCCCTCTTGAGGAAGGGGTTGTGGGTGGGTAAAAATGAATGAAAATATTTCTCTAGGGATTCGACCATAAAACTAGAATTTTTGTAACACTTTAGTTCTTTGAAAAATTCCAATAATCCCGAAGGGATGAAATCCCGGCGGGTTAAGGTTTGCAACCTGAACCTATGAGTTTATGCGTATAATGGAGCAATGTACTACGGCAAAATTCCAATGCCCAAATCACAAAATCCCTGTATGGAATCTTGAATTTATTTGTCATTTGTTCTCCTAATAGAAGGCTGGATTGAAAGTATAAAATGTTTGGTTCAGGTTACAAACCTGAACCCGCGAATGTATTTCTCCCGGGATTCGACCAGAAAACTAGAATTTTCCGTATTTTGTCCAACTCTAATTTGCATAGCATTTAAAACGTTGATTTGATCAAACGCTATATTCAATACCGACGAATGCCCGCTAAAGTGAACAAGGCAAGCTTTCGCTTGCATTTTTACAATCGCAAAGTAAAATGAAACATCCGTGTTCATACCTTAAACATATAATCAAACAAATAAGGTTTTCTAAAAATTTACACTCCCCCGCCCCCCTTTTTTAGAGGGGAGATAAGAAGTCTCCTCTAAGAGAGAGAGGATTTAGGGTGTGTGTTTAATAATCATGTATATACCTTTCTTTTTGTAAACACCAAAAACCTTAATTTTATTGAGTGTTTTCAAAAAGCTAGAGTGTTGCCAATTTATTGAGAAGTAACAATATTTACGAAAATTTATAAACGTTGAGAATGAAACATGAACGTAGAAACCGATAAGAAATCAGGATATGTATTTAAAGCCCCCAGAGGCACTGAAGATGTTTTGCCAGGTAACTGGGCTTTGTGGAAGAAACTGGAGGAGGCTGGACGGCAGGAGTTCGAATTATGCGGATACTATGAAATCCGTACCCCGGTTTTTGAAGACACGCGTCTCTTTGTAAGAAGCATAGGCGAGGCGACTGATATTGTGGAAAAAGAGATGTATACCTTTTCAGACAGTGAAGATTCGAGCATAACATTGCGTCCTGAAAATACCGCGCCTGTTATGCGGGCGTATCTGGAATATGAAATGCACAAAACAAAAAAATTTCAAAAATACTATTACATCGGCCCGCAATTCAGGAAAGAACGCCCTCAGGCAGGCAGACTTCGCCAGTTTCACCAAATGGGGATAGAGGCAGTTGGCGCAAACGACCCATTACTCGACGTGGAAACGATTGGTGTTGCAGTGAGGATTTTTGATCGTATCGGGTTGAAAGGTTACAATGTGAAGATCAATTCAATAGGCTGTAATGAATGCAGGCCGGTATTCAGAAATATCATAAAGGACATCCTCTGCGAGCGTGAGACCGCATTGTGCGAACTTTGCCAATCACGGCTTCACAGGAATGTGTTTCGTATACTTGATTGCAAAAATGAAAAATGCAAGGAAGTAACACATCAACTGCCGCCCGTGAATGACTATCTCTGCGAAGAATGCCGTATTCATGCAAATAGCGTAAGGGAAGCCCTGGTGGGAATAGGCATCCCTTATATTGCGGATGCGCATCTTGTGAGAGGGCTGGATTACTATACGAAAACGGTTTTCGAAATTACCCATTCTTCATTAGGCGCCCGCGATGCAATCTGCGCCGGCGGGAGGTACGACAATCTGATAGCCGATATGGGAGGGCCTTCCATTGGCGCTGTCGGGTTTGCGATAGGAATGGAGGCGACTATTCTGGCGATGCAAAATTTATTAAACAAAAAAACCCAATCTGTTTATCCGGAAATTAACGAGCCTGCGCCAACGGTTTATATCGTTTCTATCGACAAGGAGATCAAAAAACATTGCTTTTACCTGCTCAATCTTTTGAGAAAATCCGGTATTTCCGCGGATTTGGATTATGAAGGGAGGAGTCCGAAGGCACAAATGCGTGTTGCAAATAAACTGGGGGTGAAATACGTTCTGGTGCTGGGGCCTGATGAATTGGAAAGGGGCAATGTGAAGGTAAAAATAATGGAAACGGGCGAAGAGGTTATCGTAAGACAGGATGAGATACTCAATTGGTTCCTTCAAAAACGATAAACCGGCAATCGCAATTTAGTCTCAAGTCCTTAGTTAAAGAATAGCAGAATAAGCTATACAGCAAAAAGGAATTTTTAGATAAAGATCAACGGTATTTCAACCCTCTCTTCACAACAAAAATCCCGCCCTAAATCTTCCTTGCAATAAAGACACATTATTTTTTTTCGGACCATTTTAAATGGGAAATTTGTAATCCACAGGAGGCAGTAAACACATGTCTAAATTAAAGCGAACGTGTACGTGTGGACAGTTGCGCTTAAAAGAGGTCGATTCAACGGTAGTTTTGATGGGATGGGTAGATAGCGTTAGGGACCACGGGGGAGTAATTTTTATCGATCTCAGGGACAGAGAGGGAATTACCCAGGTGGTTTTTAATCCTGACACGGCAAATAAATTATGTGAACTTGCACATCAATTAAGATCTGAATACGTTATCGCAATAAAAGGAAAGGTTGCTGCCAGGCCCGCCGGAACCGTCAATCCGGATTTAGCTACCGGCGAGATAGAGGTGCTCGCCGATGAGCTTGAAATTTTTAACAAATCCGAAACGCCGCCATTTGAAATCATTGACAATTCCAACGTTTCATTAGAATTAAGGCTGAAATATCGCTATCTTGACCTGAGACGTTCAGAAATGCAAAGGCATTTAATTTTCCGCCATAAGGTGTGCCAGACGATGCGTGAATATTTTAACACGCTGGGTTTTATTGATATTGAGACGCCGGTACTGACAAAGAGTACCCCGGAGGGCGCCAGGGACTATCTGGTTCCCAGCAGGGTGAATCATGGCAAGGTATATGCTTTACCGCAATCTCCGCAACTCTTTAAGCAGGTGCTCATGGTTTCAGGGTTTGACCGCTATTTTCAAATCGTCCGGTGTTTCCGGGACGAAGATCTCCGCGCACAACGGCAACCGGAGTTTACCCAAATCGATATGGAAATGTCTTTTGTGGATGAGGATGATATTATACAGGTTATCGAAGGGCTGATTGCTACAATTTTTGAAAAGGTTGTGGGGAAACCGGTCAACTTGCCGTTCCCCAGATTATCGTATCAGGAGTCCATGACGTCCTATGGATGCGACGCCCCTGATTTACGATTCGGTATGAAGATACAGGATGTTTCTCATATTGTAAAAGAGTCAAACTTTAAGGTTTTTTTAGAGACAATTAACTCCGGCGGGCAGGTGCGGGCGATAAACGCGGCAGGATGCGGGCATTATTCGAGAAAAGATATAGATGCATTAACGGAATTTGTTAGCCAGTTTGGCGCCAGGGGGCTGGCCTGGTTCAAAGTGGAAGAGACAGGTCTGGTTTCATCTATAACTAAATTTTTTCCTCCGGAAATATTGCAAAAAATTCAGCAGCACATGAATGCTAAAGCCGGTGATTTGCTCCTGTTTGTTGCGGATAAGGAAAAGGTCGTATCCCAATCCCTTGCGCATCTCCGGACGCATCTTGGTCATAAAAACAATCTTATCAATGCAGAGGTATTTAATTTTGTATGGATTGTTGATTTCCCGCTGTTCGAATATAATGAAGATGCGAAGCGTTACGTGGCCCTACATCACCCGTTTACCTCGCCCCGGTCTGAAGATATCCCTTTGTTGGAGGAAAAACCCTTAGAAGTCAGGGCAAGGGCATACGATCTAGTGCTGAATGGCGTGGAGCTTGGAGGAGGCAGTATCCGTATTCATTCCCCTGAAATACAGAAAAGGGTGTTTCGCCTGTTGGGGATAAACGATAACGATGCATATCAGAAATTTGGATTTCTGCTGGATGCGTTAAAATTCGGAGCGCCGCCCCATGGCGGAATTGCATTGGGAGTTGACCGCATGATTGCATTGCTGTTGCACCTTGACGATATCCGGGAAGTAATCGCATTTCCAAAAACACAGAAAGCTACCTGTCCCATGACGGAGGCCCCTTCTGAAGCAGACCCGCAACAATTAAAAGAACTGGGCATACGCCTTGCCTGAATATTTTGCCGGGCATTGAAATGAACCTTTATAGAAAGGATGATATTTTCACTAAAGGGAGAATATGCTCGTTTTCAGAAAGGACATTAGGAAAAAGGAAGGATACACCGAATAATATTTATGAAACAAAAAATGCTCATTATGATTCTATGCGCGGCATTTGTCGTGCTGCTAACTTCTGTTGGCTTTTATATATATTTGAAGCGCCAACACCATTCATTATCGTACCTGCAAATGGCTGGAGAATATGTGCAGCAGGGGAAATACGATGACGCTATTCATTTATTGAAAGAGACATTGCGTAATAATCCAAACATTGCAGAGGCGCATGCCGCGTTGGGCATGATATACAACAAAAAAGACCTGCCCGATGAATCTCTGCAGGAATTGAAAATTGCGCTAACGATGAAACCCGACCTTATAACTATTTATCAGGAAATGTATAAGGTCTACAAGAAAAAGGGCATGGAGGAAGAAGCACAAAAGGCTTTAGGTTCTTATGAAAAATTGAAAGGAAGCGAATAAAATTTAATTTGTATAGTTTTTGTAAAAGTGTTAACATTTTTTTTATGAAGAACTATTTAAGACTATTTCCCATATTCATATTGGTTGGCATTTTTACTATGCCTTCTGTATTTGCCGACGCAAATAGCGAAGCAAACAAATTTTACCTGGATGCGTACAATCTGTACAAGCTGGGGAAACTGGATGAGTCTCTGGTGTTGCTGGAAAAGGTAACAACTTTGAATCCCAATCACCCCGAGGCCCATTTTGGAAGGGGAAGCATATACTTCCGCCAGGAAAAATTCCAAAAAGCCGTTGAAGCATTTACGAAGGTGACGGAAATCAAACCTAATTATGTGGAGGCATATCAACGGCTCTGGCTGGCATATAAAAAACTGGGCATGAGTGAAAAAGCCGAACAGGAACTCCTCAAATACCGCAAACTGATAGAAGAGCGTATGCAGTCAATGTCGGGTGGTTCACCGCAGGTGGTAAGACCAGCACCCCCCGCTCAAAAGGAACCTGTGAAAGAACAGGAAGAGAAACCGTCAGAACCGGCAGAAACAAAACAAGCGGCAAGGCCAGCGCCGGAAAAAACAACCCCTTCAGAGACAACTAAATCACCGGAATCACGTGTGACGGAATCCAAGCCGGCAGAAAAAGAACCTGTGGCTGAAGCCGCAAAAACGGAGCCGAAAAAACAACCGGAACCCGTGGCTGTAGTGCCTGTGAAACCTCAAAAAGAGGCGCCACCACAGCCTGTTGTTGTTATGCCGCCAGAACCACCGCCGGTTGTACCGGAAACAAGGCCTTTAAGACCACAAAGTCCGCTGGTTGAACAGAAATATAAACCCCATCTCGATACGGATTATACCGCCAAATATAAAAAATCTTACAAAGGCGACGATCCTACCCTGAAGGGTTTCATTAGAAAATTAAAGTCCACCGCTTCATTTTTGATTAAAAACCCTTTCCGTAGAAGTGACGGAGCAACGGAAAAATCTTATTTTGCAAGACTGGTAAAGGGCGCAGTATATTATGTAGTGGTAATTCAAATTTGGTTATGTGTTGCCGCGGCGCTATGCATTTATTTTTCTAAACCGAGAAGTAGCGACAAGGGAAACGCTTGACTATAATAAGGATATAAACTATGAAACAATGCCCTTTTTGTGCAGAAGAAATTAAGGACGAAGCAATTAAGTGCCGTTTTTGCGGCGAATTTTTGACTTCTTCTCACGAAGAGGTCGGTGAAAGAGCGCCCAAAACCGGATATACTCCCTCTTCTGAAAACCTCCATAAAAAAACAAGGCCTCAGAAGGGCAAAAAAACTCCTCTGCAACACATTGCTGGTAAGGAAGAAGAACGGCTAATGTCTCAACAACAATCGGGGCAAACACCGCTTCAGACGGTTTATACACCGCCAGCAGTTGAAGTGAAGAAATCGATAAAAGAAGCATCTGCCGTCGTCTTCCCTGGAAAATCCGGCGAGATAAAAAAGAAGGAAAAAGACTGGGTATTAATAATTGCGATTATTGTATTTGGCGTTTTACTTCTGGTAATACAATTCAGCAAGCAACTTGGCATAGAGGGTTTTCCATAATCTTCAGAACACCTTCGTTTTTTGGAAAATTCCAATAATAGCGATGCTTGCCTCATAGTGTAGGGGCGAAGCATTTGCTGCAACTAAAAAGGGGTGCATCCCGCTCTTTTATAAAAGCGGGATGCACCCCGGTATGCTTCCTTCCACAGAGTAAAATCTCTTATCGCTCCTACCTGAATGAAGGTATATCCTCAGATTCGGTTTCGGAAAGAATTGATGCAACAGTCATCGTTATTCCACGAATTTCATTTCCAATATAGCGTACCTTGCTCTTCCTGTCTAATACATATATCAAGGGTAAATTCTGCACATTATAAAGTTGGGCCAGCTCGCCTTTAAATTGTTCTCCGTCAAATATCTGCGGCCAATCAAACCGTTCATGTTGCATAAAACTTATAAGGTTTTCAAGATCATTATCCAGGCTTATTCCTATGAATTTCACCCCCTGACTTCCCAAATTGGTGTACATTCTCATGATCTTCGGAAATTCCTGGATGCATGGTTCTGCCCATGTCGCCCAGAAAAACAAGAGGACAACCTCACCCTTGTAGTCCGCCAGGTTAACAGTCTTTCCATTTACATCCTTTACGTTGAACGTTGGGGCTTCCACGCCCATTTGCGTAGTATTGCTTAAGTCTCCTTTAAAACTGGCGGCAGCCCTTGGTTCTATTTCTTTTAATGCCTCAATAGTTTTTTTTGCATTTACAACGTCACCCTTGCCCAGAAGGGCCTGTATTTTAAAATAAAGCGTTCGCGCCTGAAAATTTTTGTCGACCCCTTCCTGATTCAATACAACATCAAAGCATTTTACCGCTTCATCAAAATTCCTCGTCATGTTGTACACATTGCCTATAAAAAAGGTTGCTTCCAGACCCTCCCAGGTTCCCTCGTATTTTTTTTCCAGTTTTTTTAAATCCTTAAGGAAATCTTTGTAGAAATTTTCAGCATCTTTTAATTTCATTTCCGTTAACCCGCTCAGGTTTTTTCTTAGCAATTCAAGTTGTTTTGCAGCTTCCTGATTATGTGCAAGCTCCTTTGCAAAAGATACCTGGCACACAAAAGAAAAAAACAGCGCCGAAATAATTGTTACAACAAAAAGGTATTTACTTTTCATGATATAAACTCCTAAAGTCCCAATGGATAATGTAATGTTAAAAAAATTAAAGCCTGTAATGTAGCGGCAATTCATGAATCGCCGCTGCTATAGTATTACACGGTAAAAACTTATTTTTTGCTGGTTTTTTTCGCGGCCTTCATGTTCTTCACGGTTCAACTCTTTCGGGTTTGCGGCTTTGCCTTCTATGTCAGCAAGGATGCAAAATGTGGCAAAAGCGCCAGCAGAAGCCCTTATTCTTCTATAGTCAAATAAATCTATTTTTCAGAAAGCCGCCTAAAGCCTGATTTATATTGAAAAGAAATAAGGGAAGGAGGGGGAAATATTTTACTCGTTCGTATTAACATGCTGTAAATTTGAAAAGTTCCCGCAATCCTTACGCTAAAAAAGAATACAAGACAGCGGGCTATGCTAACACAGAATACATCCTTTATTCAAGACTCATTTTCGGTAAAATTATTAACACCTTCGTTTTTTGAAAAAGTAGGAAAGTAGGATGGTGAAATACGAATATTTAATTTTTTAATCTGAGCAATCTGTGGTTCCTCCTTTTATATTTCCTGCTTGTTTGGTTCTGGCTATGCCAATTTTTATAGAAAAGGTGTGTTTTAAAATTTACATTGCAAAAAAGCCGTCTTTCCTTTTAGAATGAAAAAGGTGGTTTTCTTCTTAATTTGATATTGACAGACAGTGTTCATGTTTTCGGTAAAGAGATTTTTGGCTCGGACGCTATATTTTTTATAATCAAATATTTTAAAAACAATTCTCTATATTTTTATCAGATGAATAACCGGGAGTACGTATAAAATGGCACAAACGAAACGTCTCATATCTTTTGCAATCGTGAATTTTTTGGTTATCTTTCTTGTTTCACTGAAGGCGCATGCCAATCCGCTCAAATTAGACGTAAAGGAACACGTTCTCGGGAACGGCCTGAAGCTGCTTATGCTGGAGAAACACGAGGCGCCTATTGTCTGCCTTCGGATTAATTTCCGGGTAGGTTCTGTGGATGAAAGGCCTGGTATTACCGGCGTTTCTCATCTCTTTGAACACATGATGTTTAAGGGAACGAAAATATTTGGAACGAAAGATTATGCCGCCGAAAAACCGCTGCTTGAAAAAGAAGACACACTGGTAGCAGAAATTGCATGGGAAACCGGAAAAGAAACCAGGGACAATGAAAAGATTGCAGCATTAGAAAAAGAATTGGAAACGACAAGGGAAAAACTGCGGGATTTGACGGTAAAGGATGAAATATTTTCCCTCTACCTGCGACATGGCGCGGTTGGATTAAATGCCGCAACATCTTCTGACGGCACGTTCTATATCTGTAACATCCCCGCAAATAAACTGGAGTTGTGGGCCTTTATCGAATCAGACCGGATGAAAAACCGCGTATTAAGGGAATTCTATTCCGAACGTGACGTTGTAATGGAAGAGCGGCGGACAAGGACGGAAACAAGCCCGTTTGGCGCATTAATAGAACAGCTTAATGCGGTAACATTCATTGCACATCCCTATCGTTGGCCCACGATAGGATGGAGTTCTGATATTCAAAATATGACAAAGGCGGAAACCGCCGGATATTTTGAACAGTATTATACCCCGAATAATGCAGTGATTGTGATGGTGGGCAACTTTAAGCAGGATGATGCAATAAAACTGATTGAAAAATACTTTGGCGATATTCCCCGCCAGCCTGACCCTCCAAAAGTTAAGACCGCGGAGCCTGAGCAAAAGGGAGAGCGGCGGATAGAGGTGGAGTTTGATTCCAACCCGTATATGGCTATTTCATATCACATTTCGGGAATAGACCACCCTGACATCTATGCATTGGATGTATTGAGTTCCCTTCTTTCTGACGGAAGAACATCACGTTTGTATAAATCTATGATCGAAGGAAAGCGCATTGCTGTAATGGCAAATGCAGGCATTGGCGTCGGAAGATTTCCGGAAACCTTTACCTTTTATGCCGCCCCCAGAGCCCCTCATACCGTTGAAGAGGTAGAGGCGGCGTTTTATGAGGAAATAGAATTGCTCAAAACCAAGCCTCCGTCTGAATGGGAGTTGCAAAAGATCAAAAAACAACTGGAGGCAAGCTTCATACGAAGGCTGGAAAGCGCCTCCGGCCTTGCCAGCGAGATAGGGCATTATGAGATTATTTCCGACTGGAGGTATATTAACACCTTTCTGGAAAAAGTAAGTGAAGTCACTGCTGAGGATGTCACAAGGGTTGCAAAGAAATATCTGATAAAGAAAAACCGTACCGTCGCTATGTTGGTTAAGAAAGAAAATGGGGAGAGTGCAAAGTGAGCATAAAAAGATATCAGCATCTTATTATATGTGTAGTCTGTTTCGTAGGTGTTTTTTCCACAAACAATTTCCGGATGCTCCGTGCGGAGCACAAAAAAGAGGTACTCCCCTCCTCCGGCGAGCCTAAATCCGAAGGAGCAAGGATATTATCAAAATTTAAATTTGCACCTCTCGGCTTTAATCCTCCAAAGGCGGAGAGGTTGATGTTGGATAACGGCGTAATTCTTTACTTGCTGGAAAATCATGATTTACCGATTATAAATGTAACGGCGCGAATCAGAACGGGGGCTATTTATGAACCAGCGGAAAAGGCCGGGCTGGCAAGTTTGACGGGAGATGTTATGCGGAGCGGTGGCACGGTGTCCATGCCGCCTGACAAAATGAATGAGGAACTGGAATTCATAGCAGCCTCTGTGGAGACTTTCATAGGCAGAGAGTCAGGCGGTGCAAGCCTTTCCGTGCTTAAAAAAGACATAGACAAAGGGTTGAGGATTTTTGCCGACGTGCTGAGAAATCCCGCATTTCCCGAAGACAAAATAAGGATGAAAAAGGATGAAGCCATTGAATCCATCCGAAGGGAAAACGACCGGCCACTGCAAATCGCAGGGAGAGAATTTCGCAAGATGCTATATGAAAGCAATCATCCGTACAGCAGAAGGGTGGACGGCACTCTGGAATCCATAGAAAAAATTACTAGAAACGACATGATTGCCTTTCATAAAAAATTTTTCCGTCCGAACAATATAATAATTGGTATTTCCGGCGATTTTGACCGAAAAGCGATGATTAAGAAATTGAATGAGGTTTTTAAGGGATGGGAAAAGGGGAAAAATATTGTCCCTGATATACCAAAGGTCAAATACGAACTAAACAAATCGGTAAACTACGTATATAAAGACATCAATCAGGCAAACGTCATCATGGGGCACCTGGGAATACACAGGAGGAGCCCTGACTATTTTCCCATTGAGATTATGAATTTTATTCTGGGCGGCGGAGGGTTTAATGCCCGAATAACCAGCAGGATACGTTCCGATGAAGGGCTTGCCTATTCAGCATTTAGCAGTTTTCAAACATCTCAGGACCTTGGCATGTTTTATGTAATGTGCCAGACCAAACTGGGATCCACCAATCGCGCTATTTCAATTGCGCTGAAGGAAATCGAAAGAATGCGCGCCACTCCGGTAGACAATGAAGAATTAACGCATGCCAAAGAGACCCTCTTAAATCAGTTTGTTTTCCGTTTTACTACAAGCGCGAGTATTGTTGCGCAAATGGTCGATATTGAATACGAAGGTCTGCCGTTAGACTATCTGGAAACGTATGAGAATAATATCCAGGCAGTGTCTGTTGAAGACATAAAAAGGGTGGCGCAAAAATATTTGCACCCGGATAAAATCAGCATCCTTGTTATTGGAAATAAGGATAAATTTGACAAACCGCTTGACACTTTCGGCAAGGTCAACGAGGTTTTATTGGAACAACCTCCGGAAATACCCGCAAAAAACAAGGCTGAATAAACCATGGTTGAAACAATGGCAATAACAATGGAGCTGCCGGAAGGGGCAAATATAATAATCGGCCAGACCCATTTCATCAAAACGGCAGAGGATATTTACGAAATCCTTATAAATGCAGCGCCGGGAATAAAATTTGGCATTGCGTTTTGCGAAGCTTCCGGCCCCAGGCTTATAAGAATCGAGGGGAACGATGACCATTTGAAAGAGACGTCCGCAAGAAATGCGAAAAACATCGCCGCAGGCCATACCTTTGTAATCCTAATGAAAGAGGCATATCCCATAAATGTATTAAATGCCCTGAAATTATGCCCAGAGGTGTGTACAGTTTTTTGCGCTACCGCCAATCCCCTTCAGGTTATTGTGGCCAAAACAGCACAGGGGAACGGCATAATCGGCGTAGTTGATGGATATAGTCCGGCGGGAACCGAAACTGAAAAAGATATCCTGGACAGAAGACAACTACTGCGCAAAATAGGATATAAGCTCCCTTGAATTGGCTTTTCATTTCTCTCTTTTGTGCATTTTGCGTGGCAACCGCTGATGCACTGAGCAAAAAGGTTCTAAAAGAAAAAAACGAGTATATCGTTTTATGGGTGCGCATTGGATTTGCCTCTCCGTTTTTGCTGTGTTTCCTGCCTTTCATAGAAATACCAACACTGGACCACACCTTTTTTCTTATTCTCATCTTCCTTGTCCCGTTGGAGACAACCGCACTCATATTGTATATGAAGGCGATAAAAATTTCACCGTTGTCAATGACATTGCCTTTCCTTGCATTAAGCCCGGGGTTTTTAATAGTGACCTCAAATATCATCCTTGGCGAAAGGCTGCATAAGCACGGCATTATCGGTGTACTGCTTGTCACATTGGGGGCGTATTTGCTTAATGTAAAAATGAGCCGGCATGGAATATTGCAGCCGTTTAAGGCAATTTTGAGGGAACGCGGCTCTGTTTACATGATCATTGTCGCCTTTATCTACAGCATTACCTCCAATTTGGGAAAAATGGCGATCCAGCATTCCAGCCCGTTGTTTTTTTCAGCAACCTATTTTCCATTCCTCTCGTTAGTTCTTTTTCCTCTTCTTCTGTGGAAAAACAATGGCAAAATAAGACAGCCGTTGAGTTCTCATCTCTCTCTCTTTATTTTAATAGGATTGTTGATCGTGTTTTCAACGGTCAGCCACTTCTACGCGGTGACATTAACAGAAGTCCCCTATTTCATCTCGGTGAAAAGGACGAGTCTCCTTTTCGGCATTCTCTATGGGGCAATATTGTTTAAAGAAAAAAATATTGCCGAACGGCTTGTCGGAGGGGTGGTAATGATTGCCGGAGTTGTTGTTATTACCTTGTTTTAGGGCGGCCCGGAGCTGTACCGGAATGCGGGGGACGCCATACTTGATTATTGACTCAATGTTGAAAAACAGCTAAGATTCCCCGTGGTCAGGATTGCTCGTGTGGGAGTCCCAGTCGCATGCTATGTCGTTAGAATTCTGCTATACCACAATTATGCCGTTTAATGCCGGACGCAAGAGAAAATATTTTTACCCGGGAGAAATCGCCTTGTTTGAACAAACCTTCAAGAATATAGACGACATCCTCCACAAAGACGCCGGTTGCAGCAGCGAGCTGGATTATGTGGAACAGACATCGTAGATCCTTGCGGCCACGATCCGCAACTCATAGAACAGGATATTTTCAAATTCATCCTGCCGCTTACCGGGAAAGCAACCCCCAAGCTGCCGGGGCAATCGAACGGACAAAAAAATAGTGGATTACTGTCTCACCCCAAGGACAAGAGGGGAAATTCAGGAGTTTACCGGTTACAAAGACAGAAAACATTTTTGTTTAGAAATCTTACAGTCGCTTCTTGAGCAGGGTTTGCTGTATCCGACTATACCCGATAAACTGACAAGCCCGAAACAGAAGTATTACTCTGTAAAGAAACGAGAGAAACCATGAACGAAGCGGAAACCAGAGCGGAGCTGATTGACCCGAAACTCAAGGAAAGCGGCTGGGGTGTGGTGGACGGGTCAAAAATATTGCGGGAATACAATATCACTGCCGGTAAAATCCAGACGGGCGGCGGGCGCGCCAAGCCGCTGATTGCCGATTATGTGCTGATGTATCAGGGCCGCAAACTGTCTGTGATCGAGGCCAAGAGCGATGGGCTTGAAGTGGGCGAAGGTGCGGCGCAGGCCAAGAAATACGCTGAAAAGCTGAAACTGGACACCAACGGTAGAGAAATTTATCAAATCTGCATGAAACCCGGGTATTACGTATCTTTTATCTATTTCAATCCCGCTTCTTCTTTAAATCCGCACATCACATTCATATTTTGTACTGCCTGGCCTGCGGCGCCCTTGATTAAATTATCGATGGCAGAAAGAAGCACTATCCTTTTTTCTGTTACCTTTACCGCAATATCGCAGAAGTTTGTGTGGCTTACGTCCTTTGTTTTCGGCAGGGCGTTGTTTTCTCTTAAACGGATAAAAGGTTCTTTTTGATAAAATTCCCTATAGATATTCAATGCTGCCTCATCGTTCAGGGCTGAAGCGCCTGTCCTGATTTTGGGGTTGCAGTAAATAGTGCATAATATGCCTCTGTTCATGGGAATGAGGTGGGGAACAAACTGAATGGATACGGGTTGGCTGGTTTTGGTGGAGAGTATATGTTCTATTTCAGGACTGTGGCGATGGCCGCCCACAGCGTACGCCTCGGTATTTTCGTTGCATTCGCAGTAGTGTGTGTCTTCCCGCGCTTCTCGTCCTTTCCCGGAAACGCCCGACTTTGCATCCACAATGATATCATCGGGTTCTATAAGGCCTTTCGCAAGCAATGGCGCTAACGCCAGTATGGTTGCGGTAGTGTAGCATCCAGGATTTGCCGTTAATTGAGTATTTTTAATTTTATCGCGAAAAAGCTCCGGCAGACCGTAAACGGCTTTTGTTATGCCGGCGCTATCGGTATGCCTGGCCTTATACCATTTTTCGTATAATGCGCTATCCTGAAACCGGTAATCAGCACTGAAGTCTATTACCTTTATTCCTTTCTGAATAAAATGCGGCACGTATTTCATTGAAACCGTGGGCGGCAGGGTAATAAAGGCAACATCCAGGTTATCAGGAACTTCTTTTTCCTGAATACTATCGCAAGTCAATTCGATTTGGCCCTGCAATGAAGGAAATATATCGGAAATCTTAGGGTGGTCTGTTCTCCTCACGCCGAGAAAGGAAATTTTCACTTCCGGATGGCGAAGAAGGATTTTGATGAGTTCAAGGCTGGTGTAAGCAGTAGCGCCAATAATTCCAATGTTTAACATAGCTGTATCTCCCTGCAAGAACAAAAACAGTCATTGGCATTGGTCAACCGCCAACTGCCGACTGTGGATTGTGGACTGTAGACTGTAGACTGTAGATTGTAGATTGTAGATTGTAGATTGTAGATTGCCGACGCCTTTTTTTTAATATTATTCGCTCCATAAAGAATAGACTTCCTCAAATCCTGCTAATAAACTTTATCCTTTTCTTTTTTGGCTCTTCTGCGCCAAAAACAATTGGCAGCATTTCATCTACCCTTTCTACAAATGCGAAATTCAATCCTTTTTTTGCATTTTCCGGAACTTCGGTTAAATCTTTCTCATTTCTCTTCGGTAAGACAACCGTTGTAATCCCTGCCCTCCTGGCGGCCAGTACCTTTTCTTTTATGCCTCCAACGGGTAGAACCCTTCCGCGCAGCGTGATTTCTCCCGTCATTGCTACATTAGAGAGGATTGGCGTCCCTTTCAAAAGTGAGATAAGCGCCATAGCCATTGTTACTCCGGCAGAAGGCCCGTCTTTTGGAATAGCTCCCGCAGGAACATGAATGTGAAAGTCGTATTTATCAAAATCCTTAAATGAAATCTTCAGGTTTTCGAGTTTTGACCTGATATAGCTCATTGCTGCCCGGGCAGATTCTTTCATAATATCCCCTAAACATCCGGTCAGGGTGAGTTTACCTGTGCCAGGCATAAAAGTAGCCTCAATAAAAAGTATGTCTCCGCCGGCCTGCGTCCACGCAAGGCCGGTGGCAACTCCGGCGTCAGTGGTTCGTTCAGCCGCCTCAGAGAAAAACTTGATTGACCCTAGAAGCGTATTTAATTGTTCCGCATTGATGGTTACCGACGTCTCTTCTCCGGAAGCGATTTTCTTCGCCGTTTTCCTGCAAAGGTGCGCGATTTCACGCTCCAGGTTTCTCAGTCCTGCCTCCCGCGTGTAATCACTGATTACCGCCTGTATTGCATCGTCGGTAATCGTTAGCTGTTCATCCTTGAGACCGTGGGCTTTTAGCTGCTTGGGAAGGATGAATTTTTTCACGATGGATACTTTTTCTTCAGCAGTATATCCTGGAAGTTCCAGCACCTCCATACGATCTTTCAGCGCAGGCGGTACCGTATCTAATATGTTTGCGGTGGTGATAAACATTACATTTGAAAGGTCAAACGCTACGTCGAGATAATGGTCGGAAAAGGCATGGTTTTGTTCGGGGTCAAGCACTTCCAGCAAGGCGGCTGAAGGGTCTCCGCGGAAATCAGCGCCAAGTTTGTCAATTTCATCCAGCATGAATACCGGATTGTTTGATTCCGCCTTTTTCAGTCCCTGTATGATCCTGCCTGGCAACGCACCAATATATGTACGCCTGTGGCCCCTTATCTCCGCCTCGTCTCTTACTCCTCCCAGGGACATACGGACAAATTTCCTTCCCATCGAACGTGCAATTGACATCCCAACGGAAGTTTTCCCTGTGCCGGGCGGTCCGACAAAGCACAAGATCGGCCCCTTCATATCATCCTTAAGTTTCCTCACCGCAAGATATTCCAATATCCTTTCCTTTAATTTTTCTAAATCGTAGTGATCTTCATCCAATATTGTGCTTGCCGCTTTAATATCCAACTGGTCTTTCGTAGAAACCGACCATGGAAGGGCAATCAGCAGATCCAGGTATGTCCTTGAAACCGTATATTCCGCCGAAGCGGAATGCATTTTTGCAAGCCGTTCAAGCTCTCTTTCGGCCTCTTTTTTTGCTTCGGCAGGCATTTTGGCATTTTCGATTTTTTCCTTTAATTCTTTCATCTCCATTGAACGTTCGTCGCCTTCGCCCAGTTCATCCTGAATCGCCTTTAGCTGCTGTCTCAGATAATATTCCTTTTGTCCCTTTTCCATTTCATTCCTTACCTGAGACTGGATTTTTGTAGCCATTTCCAGGACTTCCAATTCGCTGGCAATCAGCGTGGTAACTTTTTGCAAACGCAATTTTACGTTTGCCATTTCCAGCACCTTCTGTTTTTCCACCACGCTAACATTTAAATGCGAAGTAATAAGATCCGCTAAACGGCTGGGATTTTCAATATTAACGACAGCTATCTTCAATTCTTCGGGCAGGGATGGCGTCATGGAAATCATGCGCGCAAATTGGTCCGCCGCATTTCTTGCCAGCGCCTCTGTCTCTCTATCGTCTTCAATGATATCTTCGATAGCGCTGACTTTTGCTTTAAAATAAGGATCGGATTGAACGTATTCCCCGATTTTAACCCTGCGAAGTCCCTGGACAAGCATTTTTGCAGAATTATCGGGCATGCGCAGCATTTGAAGAACCACAGCCGCCGTGGCGCTCTCATAGAGATCGGATTGTTTTAGCACTTTAATATCTTTATCTTTCTGCGCGGTCAGGGTCAGGAAACGGTTCCCGGCCAAAACATCGTTCAAGAGTTTAAGATCCCTCTCGGTATAAACGCTTAACGCTGCGACCATTCCCGGGAAGACAACGGTGTCTTTCACTGGAAGCACTGGGGTTTCATGGGGTATTTTTATTCGTTCTATTTTGTCCTGTACTTCTTCTTCAACCGTAAGTACAGGCTGCTCCTGGTCTTCGCCACTGTTATTATTTTCACTATTTGTCATGTTGTGTACTGTTTCCTCTCCGGCAATACAGGGAATGGTTAAAGGTTAATTTTTATGGCAAATGCTTCCGGCTCTTTTTGTTGAATTTTTGGCAGGATTATTTGTAAAAAACCTTCCTTGTATGAGGCTTTTATATTATTTGTATCAACTGGTTTGGGCATATAAAATGCTCTTTCAAAATATCCATACCTGATTTCCACCTGATAAAAACATATCTTTTCGTGAGGTGAGTCGTCAGTTCTATGACCAGTTATCGTAAGGGTGTCTTTTGAAAAAGAAACCTGCACATTGTGCGGTTTCGTGCCAGGAATGGCCATTTTTACAATAATGTCTTCAGGTGTTTCGTAAATATCTGCCTGGGGTTTCCAGGGAGACATTGAATCGAAAGAATATTCTTTCCCGGTAAAAGAAAAAAATTCGCTTAAGATTTGTTCTATCTTATTTCGTTTTGCATCGGCTTTGTAATAAGTGTCGTTATCATTTGAAATCATTTTAGAATGAAACCTCCAGGTCAAAAGGAAAACGATGTCAATATAACAATTTTCATTTTCAAGTACAAGAGGATTTGCAGCATAAGCATCTGCAAAGAGATAATGATAAAACTGGCATTAGCGCCAAATTCTGTCGAAATAAAAAACCCCGCAAATGCGGGGTTTTTTGTGATGTCGGTAAAAAAGTAAAAAAAATTAATACATATCTCCATAACCACCATAGCCGCCGCCCGGAGGCATTGGAGGGGTCTTCTTTTTCTCCGGTATCTTGCCTATTATGGCGTCTGTTGTAAGCAGCAAAGTGGAAACGCTCGCTGCATTTTGCAGTGCGGTTCTCACCACTTTTGTCGGATCAATGATGCCTTCGCTCACCATATCGCAATACCGGTTTGCCCCCGCATCATAGCCTTCGTTTCCTTTCGCATTTTCAACATTCTGCACGACAATTGCAGCGCTAACCCCTGCATTCGCTGCGATTTGTCTCAATGGCGCCCTTAAAGCCCTCTGAAGGATATCAACGCCTATTTTTTCATCGCCTGCAAGGGTAAGATCATTCAGGGGAGAAATAGACCTGAGAAGCGATACGCCTCCGCCGGGAAGGATGCCTTCTTCAACAGCGGCCCGTGTCGCATGGAGCGCGTCTTCAACACGCGCCTTCTTTTCCTTCATTTCACTTTCCGTTGCCGCGCCTACATTGATCATTACCACACCGCCAGCCATCTTGGCAAGCCTCTCCTGAAGTTTTTCCCTGTCGTAATCAGATGTGGTAGTCGAGATTTCCCTTTTTATCTGTTCAATACGATCCTTGATTTTTCTGCTTTCTCCTGCGCCCTCGATGATGATGGTGTTTTCCTTGTCGATTTCTACCTTCTTTGCGCGGCCAAGGTCGCTTAATTCTAACGTTTCAAGGTTAATGCCCAAATCTTCAAAAACTGCCTGGCCACCGGTAAGGACAGCGATATCTTCCAGCATCGCCTTACGTTTATCGCCAAAACCAGGCGCCTTAACTGCGGCGCATTTCAGCGACCCACGGAGCTTGTTCACAACAAGCAAGGTTAAGGCTTCGCCTTCTATCTCTTCGGCAATAATCAAAAGAGGTTTGCCCGTTTGAGAAATTTTCTCCAATATCGGCACCAGCATCTTGGCGGTGGTTATCTTTTTCTCATGAATAAGCAGATAAGGGTCTTCCAGAACACATTGCATCGTGTTAGGATTCGTGACGAAATAAGGAGAGAGATATCCTTTGTCAAACTGCAATCCTTCAATCCACTTCGCCTCAGTTTGCAAACTTTTGCCTTCCTCTACCGTAATCACGCCGTCTTTGCCGACCTTATCCATGGCGTCAGCGATAATCTTGCCGATTTCAGCATCGTAATTGGAGGCTACCGTGGCAATCTGCTCAACTTCTTTTCTTCCCTTTACCGGAATACTCATCTGCCGCAGCTTATCCACTACACACTGAACGGCCTTGTCTATGCCGCGCTTCAACGCCATTGCGTTGGCTCCCGCAGTAACATTCTTAAGCCCTTCTACAAATATTGCCTCTGCAAGCACCGTAGCAGTGGTCGTTCCGTCACCGGCAACATCGCTCGTTTTTGCGGAAACGGACTTAACCATTTGCGCACCGATGTTTTGCATGTGATCGGGCAAGTCTATTTCTTTCGCAACAGTTACCCCGTCCTTCGTGATAGTTGGCGAACCAAAACTTTTTTGAATAATAACATTACGTCCCCTCGGCCCCAACGTTACCTTTACCGCATCTGCTAATTGTTTTACGCCAATCTTGATTGCCTCCAGCGCGTCGTGATCATAAATAATTTTTTTTGCCGACATAACAAAGTTTCCTCCAAATTATGTATTGCTGACTTTAATAAATCTTTTAACGGCTGATTTAACGGAGCAAACAGTATGCCGAACAATGCCTGCCGCCCATCGGGCGACTTCTTTTTCCTCCGCAAATTAACTTATTTAATCACAATAGGATATAAGAAAAGTTTTTTTGCACAAAAAAACCTCTAAGGATTACATAAACTAAGGTATGCCATTGTGACAGTGCTTTGCCTAAAACCGCCCTTTTAGATGTGTCAATATGACAGGATTACATGGTAGGCGAATGGTATTCGGCGGATGGGCAGGCTTTGCATGAATTCCACCGGCAAAAACAATCGGCAGTCGGCAATCCACAGTCTACAATTTGCCGATTGCCGACTGTAAGTATTTTCCATTTTAATGACGGACGAATGACGATGGACGACGGATGATGGACGAACATCGTCCATCGTCATTCACCGGGAAGTGTCCCTCTATTACCGTTACATTTACATTGGGATTTTGTATTTTTGAATTTGTTTCGTATTTCGTATTTCGTACTTCGAATTTCGTATTTTTTATCTCATTACCTTACTCATCGATTCTCATCCCTGTTGATTGGTCGAACCAATGAACCGCATCCGGGGAAAATGCCAGGCCAACAAGGTCCCCAACCGAGACCGTTGATTCGGTATTTTTTACTGACCAAAGTATATCCGGGGAAATTCTTACATGGCATACTGATTCATGCCCAAGGTATTCAATATGTTCCACAATGCTTTTAATGGCGTTTTTAAAATCTGGCGAAACGCATTGCAATTTTTCAGGACGTATCCCCAGAATAACCCGCGGCGTATTTGCCTGGGGAACTGGGGATTCAAGGATTGTTTCCCCTAAGGTAAAAGAACTTGCCGTGATTAGCCGCACCTCTGCAAAATTCATGGCCGGAGCGCCAACAAACCCCGCGATGAAGGTGTTTTGGGGCGTATTGTATATTTCATAAGGAGTCCCTATCTGTTGCAGGCGCCCCTTATCCATAACAGCAATCCTGTCTCCCAGTGTGAGCGCCTCGGTTTGATCGTGGGTAACATAGACGGTGGTAACATTCCGTTGTTTCTGAAGTTTTTTTAATTCACCCCGCGCTGAAATTCTGAGGCGTGCGTCAAGGTTGCTCAAAGGTTCGTCCATTAAAAATACCTGCGGATTTCTCACGAGCGCCCTTGCCAGTGCAACCCGCTGTTTTTCGCCGCCGGAAAGTTCTTTTGGATACTTTTGCAATAAGTTGTTTATTCCCAGCATCCTGGCGGTATTTTCCACATTTTCCTTTATATCCTTTGCCTTTCGTATCCTGAGGGGGAATGCAATATTGTCAAATATTTTCATATGCGGATATAATGCATAGTTCTGAAACACCAGGGCAATATCCCTTTTGCCGGGAGGCACGGCATTTATAATGTCATCATTAAAATAAATATCTCCCGAAGTGGGTGTCTCCAGCCCCGCGATCATATTTAACGTTGTGGTCTTTCCGCTCCCGCTCGAACCGAGTACTACAAGGAATTCACCGTCTTGTATCTCCATGTTCAAGCAATTCACCGCAGCGGTGTGTTTGTAATATTTTGTAATATTTCTTAATTGAATTCTCATTCTTTCACCGCTCCCGAAATAATGCCCTGTACGATATACCTTTGAAAGACAAGTAAAAAAATAAGGAGCGGAACGGTAACAATCACTGAAGCTGCGGCAATATCCCCCCACGGGACCTCATATGTGCCCTGGAACAGGGCAATGCCTACAGAAGCGAGCCTGGATGATTCGTCAAGGGTAAAAGTAAGGGCAAACAGAAACTCATTCCAGCAAAAAATAAAGATGAGAATCGCTGTAGAAATCAGCCCCGGCAATGCAATTGGCGCAATAACGTACCGAAGCGACTGAAAATGGGTGCAGCCGTCAATGAGGGAGGCGTTATCCATTTCGATGGGTATTTTATCAATATATTTTATCATAAGAAATAGCGCCAATGGAAAGTTGTGGGCGCTGTAGGCGCAAATAAGCGAAACGGGTAAATTTATCCACCCCAGGGTGTAAAAAAGTTTATACAGGGCGGCAACAAGACAGATAGACGGAAGGGTAAACAAAACAACAATCATAAGCAATATCGCCGTTTTCCCTCTAAACGAAAAACGCGAAACACTGTAGGCGGCGAGCAATGCGCATGGTATGGCTACGCATACGGTAGAAAGCGAGACCATGAAACTATTGAACAAATAATACGGGAAATGGCTTTTAAAGAGGACGTTTTTGTAAGAGTCAAGGACATACGTTTCAGGGAAAATGGGAGGCAATTGCATAATCTCTGAAGGGGGTTTGAAGGAGGTTAATACAATCCATGCAAACGGGCCTATGCTCCAACAGACCGCCATGAGGGTAAACAGAAAAAAAAGGCACCTTTTTTTCATTTTATAAATGATGTTATCCGCCTTGCCTACACATAAGAAAGTAGGGGCGAAGCACTTGCCGTAAATTGTCATAAATGTGCTCATGCCCAAACGGGCAAATGCTTCGTCCCTACTTTGCGATTATTGGAAATTTTCAAAAACTAAAACGTTACCCATGAAAATAAAGATACGTAATCGGGTTTTTTTTTGGCCTTAATCGCGACCGTTATAAGACTCAAGTAAGGTAAAATTATATACAATACGCATATTTATGAGAAGAAAAAAAGACGGCATTTGAACAGCGTAAAGGGTGTCTGGCAGATACTTTCTATTGAAAAGCCCTAGTATGTACTTTATAATCGATTCATTAATATTTGCAACAGTTTTCCGATAACCAAAAATGGAAACATGTTGTAATCATTAAAAATCGCATATCTTTGATAAGAAACAGGTGCTCAGGTTGCAAGGAATTAATAACAAGTACATAATACTTAATTTAGCAATAAAAGATTTGGGGTTAAGCGCTTTCATAAACTTCATCGGTATTAATCTGCGTTTTTTTACGGAAAACACCCTAAACGCATTGGTCTTTTTTAATATTATCCAGGCAGATAATCCTGCAAACAGGTATGATATTCATACCCCAAGCCCCCCTGATATGACGGGAGATGCAGCAACCATAATTACCCTTACTATCGCGTACCTTTTTTTCGCGTCCCATAACGTAAGAAATGCGCTCAACGTCACAGTCAACAATAATGATAATATGGATACCCAATATATTAAAGCGGTCAAACATTTAGAAGCGTGTTACCGGTGGGTAAAAAACTTTTTTTTGGTAACCGTGGCGGGTTTTGGGTTATATTTTTTTTCGAAATATGTATTGTCAACGGGAATCGATGTGGTCTTTGTTGAAGGCAATGCTATTTCAAATATTTTAGGCATCGTAAGCAGTCTTATCCAAATCTGTTCCCCCTTTATCTTTGTTTATGCATATTGTAAATATGTATTCGCAAATACGACTATCGCCCTGTTGCTCTATACTTTTTTCTTTATAAGGAATCTTTTTGCGACGGGTTTACTGGGATTTGTTACTTATTATGATCTGCATGTAGTTGCCTCATTTTTAGATTGGCTGACGATTCTTATACTATTATATTCCATAGGCTGCATAATGCTGCATCATTGCGCCTCTAAATTGTTTCATAAAGTTTAACTTAATCCTAAAGAGGTATTTTTTCAGTTGAAAATCTTAAAAAAGTACACCATTAAAGTTGTTGTATGCATGGCAATGTGTTTACTGTGGACTTCCCTGTATATACATGCACAGGACCAAACCGTTGCCGTTGAGAAAAAAGCAGATGAGGTGAAACGGACGGGACAGCGTGTGGCAGTAAAAAACGAAGATCTCGAAAAGGCGAAAAACAGACTTGAAGAAATAAAGGTCAGTGCAGAAAAGACTATTGCTGAAAATGAAGCGGCCATTTTGAAATTGCAAAGCGATCGGGAATCAACGTCTTCCTATCTCGAAAAATTACTGGAAGAAAAAAATACCTATGCGGCAGAAGAACCGCATGTGAAATATTTGGAATTGTTCGACAAAGAGATCGGCATCCTAAAAGAAAAGATTGACGCGGGCAATGAGCAATTAGAAGAGTGCGAGGATCTCATCGCAGCACTTCAGCATCAGGTAAGGGCATATGCAAATTACGTTTCGTTATTATCCTTGGCGTTAAAGTTAAATGAAACAATTGCAGCAACTCCTGCCGATCAGGCGGCGCTTGTCAGACAGGAAGCTGATATAGCAAAGGGATATATCAAAGCGGCACAGGCAAGCATGAAAGAAAAAGAATCATTAATTGCCATTGCTGCCAAAGAATTGGAGGATTACAGGCTTAAAGCACCCGTTATCAGGCAAGAGCTTGTTAAGCTTCTGGAATCATTGAAGGCGGATATTGCCGGCAGTGCATTGGAAAGTATGGCGCAGGAAAAGATAAACAATGTTTTGTTCTGGCAAAAGGAGGTAAGCAACCGGTGGATCTCAATATTTAAAAAAAGGCTGGCGATAGCAAAAATTCAATATGATGAAACAATTCAGGCGCTAAAGTCTGCGGAATTCAACGCGGAGTTATTGGCAGAAAAAGCCGGCCTTTTGGAGGAAAAGCAGAAAACAGAAGAATTGAAAAGGAAACAGGAGGAGCTGGCGTACGCAAAAAAGGTTGAAGAGGTGACAAAAAAGGCTGCGGAGGCCACCCGGGCAGAGGCGGAAAGAACCATACAGGAGGCCGCTAAAAAAGGCGAAGAAATTGTTCAAGAGCAAAAAATCACCACCTCCCCGGAAAAGAAGAGGGTGCTGGAGTTAGAGGCGGAAGTCCATAAACAGAACGGTTTGCTGGCAAAGAAGAAAGACGAGCTTATTACGGAAGGCGCACAGCGATATAAAGGTCGTACCGAACTTAAGAGATTACAGGCAGACATTGGTATTTTTCTGAGCAAAGGCAGCACGGCAAAAGATATTGAGGAAATGGAGAAGAAAGTCGCTGCTGAGGAAAAGCGCTATTCAGAGGCAATCAATTCGATAAAAAGCCTTATTGTTTCCCTGGATCAGGAGAAGAAACTCCTTTCTGACAAACTTGCCCTTTCCAGCGAGGATATGTCAAATATAAAAAAGGAGGTTTCCTCTTTTGCCGATAAGGAATTGGCGCAGCAGGCAATCAATCATGTGGAACAAAGAATCAAGGCGCAGGAAGAACAGCTTTCTCTTGTTCTGGAAAGAGTAAATATTTTACATGAACGGCTGGAAATAAGGGAATATGGCATATCAGCGCTTTCAAATATCAAAGAAAAAATACAACACATGAAAGCAGCAAACGTTTGGAAAAGAGACGAGGTGCAGATAACCACCCAAACCTTTGAAGCAATTTACCTTGATGTTAAAAATCTTCCTTCCTGCATTTATTCTCTCTTTGAAACAGCAAAGAGCCATCTGAAAAACGCAGAGGCATATATTGTTCTTGAGAAAAATACGGTTCTTTTCTGGTTAAGATGCCTTGGATTGGCGTCACTCCTTGCATTATTTTATTTTTCCCACCGGTATATACACCGATGGAGCACAGACGCCCTGCAACTTTTGCACGAATCGATAACCTTTACCTATTTTAAATCGCGGCTGCTCCCCAGCCTGCTGGTAATACTGGATAAGAGCATTACTGTGCTATGGATAGCAGTCCTTTGCATATTGATACGCGCACTATTCCCAGTCAAAATACCGTCAACAACCTCAGCGATGTATATACTATTATATATTTCGCTCTATACGGCGCTGAAGGGTCTCCTTGTTGAGTCTTTCGGCCCGGAAAAGGGACACAAGAAACTCGTTGTTTCACTCGCCTACATATCGCCAAAGCATATTTACAAGTCATTAAACACTATTTTGATCTTTTCCCTCATTTCTTTGTCTTTTATTACGGTACTTACCGTATTTCAATATAAAAGAGACGCTATTGACCTGCTCTGGTTCATCTATCGAATGGGAATGTTGCTCCTGCTTTTGTGGCTTGCAACCCAAAAATCCCTGTTTTTCAAATTGTTGCCTGGCAAGAACAGTCAGTTGGGAAGGCTCATCCAGCGTATTATCGGCATTATTTATCCGGTGTTTGTGGTGTTTGTCGTCTCTCTTTTTGCGATACGCAGTCTTGGATATCCAATATTGACGTATGTACTGCTGAAAACCTGTATAAAAAGTATAGTTGCCGCAATTATCGCTTTATGGATAACGAAATTCCTGCTTTACCGGATAAGCAGATTGAGAGAAAGGCTTTATGAGGTAAGAAAAATAGAAAAGAGCACCCCCGAAGAAAAGAAATTTAATGCGGCGACTGCGGTTTACAGTGTATCAGTAAACTACGCCGCATCCATTATATGTGCGATAGTTATTGTGCGGATATGGATGGCCACCTTCCGGGATGCGGTGGATTCTCCAGCCGCTCCCTATCTTATTCAGAAGATTTTTGCACAGGTGGGCATGATTTTCAGGAGCATTGGCAATGGCCTGGTGCACCGTTTCGTCCTGCAGGAGGGAAGGCACACAACGCCGCTGAAAATTATCTTTGCAATGCTCGTATTGGTTGCGTTTTTCTTCCTTGCGCGTTATATAAAAAAATTGCTGGAAGAAAGGGTGTTTTCCCGGCTGGGAATGGAACGAGGGCTGAAGCATTCGTTTTCTAACCTTATCCGGTATTTTATCGTTGGCATTGCCGTGCTTATCGGGTTCAACCTGGCGGGAATACCTTTGCGCAGCCTTGCCTTCTTTGCCGGCGCATTTGGCATCGGGATCGGATTCGGCATGCAAAATATCATAAGTAATTTTGTCAGCGGTATCATACTTTTATTTGAACGGCCAATGCGCGTGGGCGATGTGATAACCCTTGACGACGGGACACTAGGCACTATTGAAAAAATCAGCACCCGAAGCACCACAATGACCACGCCGGACAATATTGTTTTAACCATACCCAACTCAAAGTTCGTTGAAGGCAGGGTGACAAATTGGTCTTTGCCTGATTCCGTGATGCGGGGCAATGTTCAGGTGGGGGTTGCTTATGGGTCTGATGTCGCCCTTGTAAAAAAATGCCTCCTGGAAATTGCTGCACAAAATCAGAATGTAAGGCAATTCCCTGAACCTTTTATACGGTTTGATGATTTCGGCGATAGCTCGCTTGTCTTTAAATTATTCTATTGGGCGGATGATCCGGGGAAACGATGGTTTGCCATGAGCGAAATGCGTTTTGCCATAGATGAGGTATTTCGAAAAAACAAAATAGAAATTGCTTTCCCCCAAAGGGATATTCATATTCGCTCCTATGTGCCATTCCCCGGCAGCAACACGGTGCATGAAAACAACAAATGGGAAGAAACACAGGAAAAGCCGCAGAATACCTGACGGAATGCTAAGGAATTTCAATGCGTAGGGGCGAAGCATCTGTTATAAATTAGCATATATGCGTTAATAACCTAAGTTGGCATAGCCAGAAACAAATAAGCACGAAATAAAAAATACGAAATACGAAACAAATTCGAATAACAAAGCATAAAATTCAAAACAAATCCAAAACATACAACAATATGAAGCTCAAAATGCGAGATACAAAAGATGCAGTTGTTTATAATTTAAATCATTTTGTCATTAGAATTTGCTTCGGATTTCGTATTTCCCCACAACACATTATTCGTAAGCAGGCGGAGAATTTGAAAGAATCAAATATGAATAGTACTTTTGAAAAAAACAAAAGAGGAAACATTATCGCGGCGCTGCCGTTTTTGTTGCTCATCTTTCTTCTTGCAGGCATTTCAGGGGTACTATTTGCTGCCGGTACGGAAACAGCACACCAGGGGGAAACGCCTCAGGATTCGGTTTCTCAGGCATCCGGCGGTACTGATACTACAGTATTAGATATGCACTCATCGGAAGTTCTCTGGCTTGAAAGCGAAGGGGTAGCCATTGCCACGAGACATGAAACGCCCGTGAGCAAGGCGCCGGGTATTGTCACCGTAATAACGGCTGAAGAAATCAAACACCTGGGCTACCGCACCTTTGCGGAAATTTTAAGGACAGTGCCTGGGTTTGAAATCCTCAAGCTGCCTGATTTTGGCGACGTGGTGCCGGCTGTGCGTGGCCTTGAAGCCGCAAACAAGGTACGGCTGATGCTTGATGGGCACTTTGTAAACAGTCCCTTGAAGGGGAGCTCCTTTAACGCTTTTGATGACTTTCCGGTGCAAAATATAAAGAAGATAGAAATTATCCGCGGGCCTGGGTCCGCAATGTACGGAGAAAATGCATTCCTGGCCGTCATCAATATCATCACCAAGGACGCTGGCGATATAGACGGCGTTAGAATAAGCAGCGGATACGGGAGTTTTAACACCTACGAGGAGAATGTAATATTCGGCAAGAAATACGGGAAGGTTGATATCTCCGGCATGCTTCATTACCGGTCAACGGATGGTTTTAGCGGTACGTTAGAGAGAGACGTACAGACAACGCTCGATGAGGTTTTTGGCACTTTGGCGTCAAATGCGCCGGGAAGTATGCATGATAAGCGGCAGGAGTTTGCAATGAATCTCAAGGTTGAGTACGACAACCTGTGGTTTCATGGATGGTATAACAATAAAAACAGGGATACATTTGTAGGCCCCCAATACGTGTTGAGCGATGATTCCGATATAGAAAACAATTATGTTTTCGGCGAAATAGGATACAAAAAGGTTTTTGACGGGGGACTTACCATAAAGCCAAGAATTTATTATGACCAATTCGATATCAGGCCTGAAATTGAAGCATACCCGGAAGGCTCGGTACTCGCCTTTGACGCAAACAAGGACGGCGTCTACGACACCACGGTATCATTTCCTGATGGTTTTATCGGCATCGGCAGTGAGATTGAGAGGATAGCAGGGGCGGAAATACCGTTTGATTATGAGTTATTTGATAAAAATATCCTCACCGTTGGACTGGAATACCGTTGGGTGAACCAGGGAAACGTCCGCTATCAAAGCAACTTTAATCCTGCAACCTATGAAGTCTTTGACTCTGTACAAAATCTTTCAGATACCTACCCGTATCTGAAAGAGGCGACCCGCCGGATATTGTCCGTATATTTGCAGGATACCTGGGACGTGACAGATACCCTGAACTTAACGCTGGGGGTGCGCCATGACCAGTACAGCGATTTTGGAGGAGAAACCAGTCCGCGCGCCGGCCTGACCTGGGCGTTTATGAAAAACGCCACGCTGAAGCTCCTGTACGGAGAGGCATTCCGCGCCCCGGATTTTATTGAAATGTACATCCAAAACAATCCGGCGCTTCAGGGAAACGAAGACCTTGATCCTGAAATTATCAAGACCTATGAAGCAGGATTGAGTTATAGATTTAACAAATACGTTACGAGCGGTTTAAATTATTTTTATAATGATATACAGGACTTTATCGTCAAGCGGCCGTTGCCCGGCAGCACCACCTTGCGTTACGAAAATTATGGAGATGGACGCGTGCATGGAGTTGAAATGGAAACGAAGGTGGATATTGGCGGAGGCAACTACCTGTTTATGAATTATTCGTTTCAGGATCCTAAAGATGACAACGGCAACGATTTGCCATACGTCGCCCGGCACAAGGGCAACTTTGGGGTAAACGTGCATTACTGGAAATACATAAACACCAACCTGAATACATTCATCAGTGGAAGGCGGTCGAGGGAGGCTGATGACGCGAGGGATGACATGCCTTCATATGCACTGCTGAATCTTTCCGTAATTGGCAAGGAATTTTTCAGGACGATGGAAATACAGGGCACGGTGTTTAACCTGCTCGACAAGGATTACAACGACCCGGGGACTGCATCCATGTCCAGCGACCTTCCCCGTCCCGGGAGGTCGTTTTTTATTGGATTAAGTTATCAATTTTAGCTCCAGGGAAACTGATGGATAAGCATACACAGGCACAGGAATTGGTTCGCGCCACACCGTGCTTTTCAATCGCCTTTATAGGCAACATTTCAAAGCAGATAGCACCCGTTTTCGTTTTTCTCCTGGCATTGTTCGCTGCCGTAATGTTATGGGCTATTCCAAATGCAACTGGGAGCGGATACAGCGCCGTTATCGTAAAAAGCCTGGATATTACGGCATATAATGACGTTGCAGAAGGGTTTAAAAAGCAGTGCCGTCATTACGGTATCTCTCTTAGGGCAACGTACGATTTAAAAGGTGACATTGAAGAAGGAAAACGGGACATTCAAATTATACAGGAACTCAAACCTGAGCCGGATATTATCATCACCATAGGAGTCCTTGCAACAACGCTCGCAAGAAAACACATAAGCAATATACCCCTGCTGTTTTGCGCCGTTATTAATCATGAACTGCTGGATTTGCGCGGTGAAAATATCTACGGCATCTCTTCCAATGTCCCTTTCGATGAACAATTTGCTGTAGTGAATAAGATGTTTCAGGCGCAAAAAAAGATCGGGATAATATATGACCCGGCAAAAACCGAAAGGATTGTGTCAGAACTAACGTCTTTAGGAAGCAGGCACGGCTACAAGTTTATTACCAGAAAGGTTACTGCCAGAAATGCCATCAAACCCGCGCTTGACGATATCAGTAAGAAGATTGACGTTTTGTGGGTGGTGCCGGACGATACCGTGATTTCAAAGGAGTCAATCGGCATATTTCAAGATGCGGTAACGAAAAAAAGCCTGCCTATATTTTGTACTTCGAGCGCGCTTGTCAGGACCGGCGCGCTGGTCTCTATCTCCCCGGATTATTACTCAATGGGTGAACAGGCGGCAAAAATGGCGCAGGAGTTATTGAACGGCCCGCTGCAAAACCCGCCACGCTGTGTGAAACCGGAAAAATTGACAATCACGCTCAATGCCAGGACAGCGGAAATGCTGAAAGTAGATATATCTCAGTTTCTTTCATTACCTGACGTGGTGATATACAAGTAATTTAAAAATGAGCATTCGGATAAAACTCATCTTATTTATAAGCGGAATCATCATTATCATTGACGCCCTCAGTTGCATGTCGTTCTTTTTTTACTCAAAAAAGAGATACAGCGTGGAATTGAGGTATTTTGGCGAGACACTGGTTAATTTATTTAACAGGGATAATGAAATACGATATGCCCTGGAATATGAACAGCCATTGCTCATTGCGTCGCCGGTAAGAAGGATAAAGGAATTTGACAGGGAAAACGTCGTGGGCTACATCAGCATTTCAAATGACAGGGAAACGCTCTTTGAAGACAAAGCGACGTGGCTGGATATTGAAACAAACGAAATCCCCGCAAGGAACCATCAGGACGATACCTCTGATACAGGCTACAGGGTAATCACCGTATCCGGGAAAAGATTCTATGAATATTTTACCCCTATCCACGAAAGGCAAATATTTTCAGGTGAGGGCCTTGCGGAGCAGATACTAAGTGAAGAATCGGTCAACAGGAAAAATATGCCGAAAGGATTCGTGCAGGTGCTGTTATCCACCCACAAGTTAGATGAAAAAATACACAGCGTCATCATATACAGCATTATGCCGGTAGGTATCGGCATTGTTTTTGGCGGTCTCGGCATTATGCTGCTTTTGACAAAATATATCGTGTCACCTTTGCAGCATTTGACGAATGTTACCATGGATATAGCCAGAGGAAATCTTGACCATAAGGTACATGCTTCACATAATGATGAAATAGGGCAATTGTGCGATAATTTTAACCAGATGACGGGTGCGCTGAGAAACTCACACAACCATCTAACCGCCGAAATCGCCGATCATAAACGGGCAAAGGAACAGCTCCTGAAATTGTCCCAGGCCGTGGAACAGAGTCCCACGGCAATTGTCATTACCGATGTTGCCTGCGCTATAGAGCATGTTAATCCCAAGTTCACGGAGGTCACAGGCTATGCATGGGAAGAAGCCCTGAGAAAGAAATTATTTGACCTGCTCTTATTCAATATGTCCGCTGAAAGATACAAAACTATTATTACAATGGTGCTTTCCGGTGAAATATGGCGAAGGGAATTGGTTAATAGCAGAAAAGATGGTGAACAGTTTTTTTCGCAGGTAACTATTTCTGCAGTGCGGGGAGATGACGGAAACATTATAAACTTTATCGGAATTATAGAGGATATTACCGAAAGAAAGAAGTTTGAGGAGATGTTGGTCGTCATGGCGGAACACGACCCCCTTACCAACCTCTTTAATCGCCGCCGGTTTCATCGGGAACTGGAATATTGGCTTGGATACAGCAAACGATACAACACGAATGGGGCGTTGTTGTTTCTTGATATTGACAATTTTAAATATATTAATGATACGCTTGGCCATAAGGTAGGCGATGAAATACTGGTCGAGTTTGCAATACTCTTAAAAGAACGTGTACGCCCGAACGACATAGTTGCCAGGCTTGGCGGCGATGAATTTGCCGTCATTTTGCCCAATACAAACGCTGACCACGCCCGGTCTTTTGCAGAACAAATAACACAATCAGCGCAGAAACATTTCCGGATGCTGAAAGACCGCGGACATAATATTACAACAAGCCTGGGTATAGCGCTTTTCCCCGATCACAGCCTTGAAGCTGACGCGCTACTTGCCTGCGCGGATATGGCCATGTATGGCGCAAAAGAGGCGGGCAAGAACCAGTGCTGCATATTTTCCCTGGAACAGAAACACAATATCGAATCCAGGTTTTTGTGGGACAAGCGAATTCGTAGTGCTTTGGGAAAAGATGATTTTGAGATATACTTACAACCTATAGTAGATTTGCGGAACAACGCGATATTCGGCTACGAAGCGCTGTTGCGTATGGTCGGAGAGAATGGAGAATTGATACTACCCGCAGAATTTCTCCCCTATGCCGAGAGACACGGCACTATTCTCGATATTGATCGCTGGGTAGTGCGCAATGCCTTCAGGCTTTTTGTCAAATATAATATGCAGGGGAGAAAAACAGTGCTCGAAATCAATCTTTCCGGTAAGGCAATTACCGATGCGGGAATGCTTTCTTTTATTAAAGAGGAATTGTCAGCATCACAGGCAGATGCGAGATACATAACATTTGAAGTCACGGAAAGCGCCATCGTGGAAAATATAGAGTATGCCAGGCACTTTATGAATGACCTTTGCAACCAGGGCTTCCGGTTTGCGCTTGATGATTTTGGAATCGGATTTTGCTCGTTTGCTTACCTCAAGCATCTTCCAGTGGATTTTCTGAAGATTGACGGGGGTTTTATTCGCAACCTGCCTGACAATCCGACTGACCAATGTTTTGTAAAGGCAATTGCAGATATCGGAAACGGACTCGAGAAAAAAATCATAGCTGAGTTTGTAGAAAACAAACAGACCATTTCCTTGCTTCAGGAGCTTGGAGTTGCCTACGGGCAGGGACACTATTTCAGCAAGGCGGTTTCCGTCTCTGAAATATTCAACCCGTAGAGACATGGCATGCCATGTCTCTACGGGCCGCAACCAAATACGAAATACGAAATACGAAACAAATTCAAATGACAAAAAACCCAATGCTCCAAACTTCCGGAGTTGTTTCATTGGGATTTTGTATTTTGGAATTTGTTTCGTATTTCGTATTTCGTATTTCGTGCTGTATGCTTTGTGCTTCGTATTTTTTATCCAAAATCATGGTATTGTTATTATGGAAGATGCGAAAAAACAGCCAAATAAATCTTCACCTGCAAAAAAACAACTTATTATTATCTTTTTTCTTACAACGGTTTTATTTGCCGGAATTGCAATAAAGGCGGGAAGAGATTACCATTGGTGGTTGCCGGAAACGGAAATAGTAAGCGTTCTTACCCCCGAAGACCTGAAAACAAAAATCGATATTAATGAGTCCCCGTGGTATGAATTGTTATTATTGCCAAAAGTAGGAGAGACAAAGGCAAAAGCAATTGTTGCCTATCGCGAAAAATATGGCAGATTTGAAAGTTTGGATGAATTGCGCCGCATCGATGGCATAGGAAAGAAGATAATAGCGTTATTAAAAGATTGCGCGATAGCAGGCACCGGCAGCGCGCATGTATCAGACAATCATGAATGAAATACCAACTAACGAAGACGGTTGTAAAGGAACAGGAAAATTAATTTCCGGGCTAAACGGCAGGAAAGTCTGTGTTTATGTACGATTTTGAATTAATCTCCCCCTTCGAACCCAAAGGCGACCAGCCGGAGGCAATCCGCAAACTGGTGGAAAATTACAGGAAAAACGCCACATTTCAAACATTGCTTGGCGTTACAGGATCGGGCAAGACATTTACTATGGCAAATGTCATTGCTGCATTAGGAAAACCGACACTGGTTATGACCCACAATAAAACCCTTGCAGCACAGCTTTACAGCGAATTTAAGGATTTTTTCACTAAAAATGCGGTGGGGTACTTCGTGAGTTATTACGATTATTATCAACCCGAGGCATATATTCCGCAGCGTGATATTTATATTGAAAAAGAGGCAACGATTAACCAGGAAATTGACCGCTTACGATTGGCGGCGACCAGTGTCCTTATGTCGCGCAAAGACGTAATTATTGTCGCAAGCGTTTCCTGTATATATGGTCTTGGATCCCCGGAAGAATATCGTGAAATGTATCTGCATCTCAGCAAGGGTGATGAAGTAGAGCGGGACACTGTTTTGAAAAAACTTATCAGTATTCAATACGAACGGAATGACAGCCACTTTAGCCGCGGAACATTCCGGGTGCGGGGAGATGTTATCGAAGTGTTTCCCGCCTACGAAGAGTTTGCGTACCGGGTGGAGTTGTTCGGGGATGAGGTGGATAAGATTTCCATGATAGACCCTTTAACAGGCAATACATTGCAAAAAATAAAAGAGGTTTCTGTTTATCCTGCAAAGCATTTTGTCATGCCGGAAGAGAAAATAGAACGTGTTGTCCAATCAATTACCGCTGAATTAAATGGCCGCCTTAAGGACCTTCGTTCCCGTGATAAATTGTTGGAGGCGCAGCGCCTGGAAGCGCGGACGCGGTATGATATTGAAATGCTTCTGGAAATAGGGTATTGCCATGGAATTGAAAATTATTCAAGGCACATAAGCGGACGAGCGCCGGGAGAGCCGCCTTATACGCTATTTGATTATTTTCCGAAAGATTTTTTCCTCATCGTTGACGAGTCCCATGTTTCAACGCCTCAAATTGCCGGCATGTATCATGGGGACAGGGCGCGTAAAGAAACGCTGGTTGAATATGGCTTCCGGCTGCCATCCGCCCTTGATAACCGGCCGCTGAGGTTTGACGAGTGGGAATCAAGGATTCAGCAGATACTTTTTGTTTCAGCAACCCCCGGCCCTTACGAACTGAAAAAATCTCAAAACAATATCGTGGAACAGATTATTCGCCCTACCGGCCTTGTGGATCCGATAATTTACGTAAAACCCGCAAAAACACAAGTCAATGATTTGATAACGGAAATTAAAAAAAGAACTTTGAGAAAAGAACGGACGCTTGTCACCACATTGACAAAGCGGCTGGCGGAGGACTTAAGCGGGTATTTAAAGGAAGAGGGGATTAAGTGTATGTATCTGCATTCCGAGATTAATGCCATAGAAAGAGTCACTATTCTCAGGGAGTTGAGAATGGGGACGTTTGATGTATTGATTGGCGTCAATTTGTTACGGGAAGGATTAGACTTACCCGAGGTTTCTTTGGTGGCTATTCTTGATGCGGACAAGGAAGGTTTTCTCCGTTCTGAAACCTCCCTTATACAAACCATCGGCAGGACAGCCCGGAATGTCAACGCTGAGGTGATATTGTATGGGGATGAAATAACAAAATCCATGCGGCGGGCAATTGACGAAACCAACCGTCGTCGGGCAATTCAAAGCGCATATAATAAGGAACATAACATTACTCCCGCTACGATACAAAAGGAAATCAAAAAGGGGATAGAGTCTGATATTTCTTCGCACAAGATAGTCTATGAAGCCGTTGCGGAAAGCGAAGAAGAATACATTACCCAGGAGTACATTAACGAATTGGAAGCCGAAATGCTGAAAGCCGCCGAGAAATTGGCGTTTGAGAGGGCGGCGGAATTAAGAGACAAGATACAACAGCTTAAAAAAAGTGTGTCGTAAAGAGCAAACGGCATTTTATCGTAATTTGATAAAGTGTTACCAATATTCTATTTTACAGAAAGAAGGATATGAGGGGTATTCCTGACAAAGTAATTGAATGGGATGGTTTTACTGTAAAAATCAAATACAATCAGATACATTTAATTGACATTTTCAATTCCTGGAAAGTTCTTGAAAATCTACTAAAAAATATTGGATTGGAAAAACCACATACCAATGCAATCCAGCCGACCACAAAAAGCGTGGCGGCTTATTTATTCGTTATGCAAAACCTTTTTAATGTCGAGTCAATATGAACGGATTGATTAAATTACTCATCAAATCCCTATCCCTTGCAGTAGTATTGTTGTTTATAGGAATTTCCCTATCACATGCTGCTGAGTTGCAGAAGATCACTAATGCCAAATTGATAAATAACCCGGCAAATGATGGAGATAGCTTCTTTGTGGAAGGTGATGGAAAACCTCTCCATATCAGGCTTTATTTTGTTGACTGTCCTGAAACTTCTGTCGGCTCTAAAAGCGATGCGCAGCGAGTAAGGGAACAAATGCGCTATTTCGGATTGCCTGGCGTAGAACGCACTATTCATTTTGGCAATGAAGCAAAAACTTTTGCTGCAAGTATCCTTGCGAAACCTTTTACTATTCATACAGCCTTTGCAAGTGCCTTGGGAAGGTCAGCCAAAGGCCGCATATATGGATTCATCACTACATCCGATGGAGATGATTTTGCGAGCCTACTCGTTAAAAATGGTTTTGCCCGTACTTATGGTATAGGCAGAGAAACACCCGATGGAGTATCACGTGCTGAAATGATTGAAAGACTTCGGGATATTGAGATTTCGGCCATTTTGAAACGTGTTGGTATTTGGTCGGAGTGTGAACCTGATCAGATTGCCGAACTTCGTTCAAAGCAACGTAGTGAAGATCAGGAATTAAAAGAATTACAAGGCCAGGTTAAAAAAGCGCTCTCCCCCAAAAACTTGCTTGACCTAAACACTGCCAGTAAAGAAGAGCTTCAATCTATCAAAGGAATCGGTCCGGTTCTTGCTGAAAGAATTATAGCCAGTCGCCCCTATAGAGTCGTAGATGATTTGCTCAAAGTAAAAGGAATTAGCGCTAAAACACTTGAAAAGATTCGCCCTTATGTTGCGGCAGGTAAAGAGTAGAGGAAAAACAGTCCTCAGTCCTCAGTCCTCAATCCTCAATCTGCAATCTGCCGACTGTATTAAAAATTTTGCCAAAAAATGCAAAGAAATTACTGATTATGGTATCCATTCAACGGTATTTCCAACGGAAATGATGGTAGAAAAGTCTTTTGACTGAGATATTTTCCCCTCCTCATAAAATACTTGCCCCATATCATAGATTGAATTATCCAATTTAAAAGGAATGGCAAATCCTTTCTCATAAATATCGGCAACCACTATCTTACAAAGAGTTCCGAAGTCTCCAAATTCAAGATTATAGCGGGGGTCTGTTTTGTCCGGGGATGATAGACGGTACCAGCCATCAGGATCTTTGCTTAATATCCAATTTTGGCATAGTCCCCCATCATAAGATGATGTAAGTATCACGTCATAAGGCTTCTCCAGCCCTATCCAAAAACGAAATTCATTGATATACCTTGGCACATGTTCGCACCAGATAAATATTTCTGCCTGATTATACATAATAACAGAAGGCGTGGAAAAGCGTATGATTCCTTCTATAGTCTTCCCAAAGATAGAAGAAGGTTCTACTTCGTCATGCAATAAAGGTGCGCCGATAACGCCGCCGTAAGTAATCTCGCTTTTTACAATAAATTTTCCATCCTCCGGTTTTTTGGGAGTAATATATTTTATTTTATATTGACCTTTTATATCTTTGATTGTTTGTTTAAACCTTTCTTGTAATACAGCTATATTTTCAGCATGAACATAAGTACCTCCGGTTTCCAGTGCGATATTTTTTAACACATCCTCTTCGCTGCCTCGCCCTATTCCCAGTACATAGATGTGAACGTCCCTCTCTTTTGCCAGGGATATAACATTATCGGGAGTACTAAAACTGCTGTTATCAAATCCGTCGGATAAGAACACGAGGGTTTTAAAAATATCCGGGTCTGGTTTTTCCGGGAATTGTTTTAATCCTTTTAGTACCGCATCCCAGCAACTGGAAAAATCCCGGTAAATCTTGCCGGAACTAAACTGGCGAACCGCTTCTATGGCGGCATTCTTATACGTCGTAAAATCTTGTAGAATTGCAGGAGGTTTATCGGGCCTATGGAATTCAACCACGCCTACCTGATGTGTATCATTAAGGCTTTCTATTAAATCTTTAGCGCTTAATGCCATCCGGGTAATATCCCCGTTCTTTTCATACATTGATGCTGAATAGTCCAGAACTATCATAACCTGTAATTGAAAATCATCTTGTGAGTAAAGAAGCGCATGGCTCTCCAAATAATCAATCTCCGTTTCGTTTTCCCAAATCTTTATGTTTTCCCAAACAACTTTATTAGGGTCAAATAAAATAGCGTGATTGCTCTGATCTCTTAATGAGAATATAAATTGTATCGTGTTGGGAATCTGATGGTCTGTTGTTTGATTTAATATCTTTATCTTCCGAACAGGCTGGAGGATCTTTATGGGACGGATTTCATCAAATAATGCCGGATTTACGGCATCTTCTATCCGAATTGCATAATCATCCCCCTCACGGATAAAATCATCAACTTTCCAGGTAAATGATCCTTTGGAAGTATCATCTTTCCTGAAATTATAATTGTCCGCAATGGTTCCAATTTTTTCTTCTTTTGAATAGAGAAAAATGTTTACACTTTCGCTTACGCCTGAAGTTGCCGTCCATTCTATTGACCTGTTATCACCTACGGAAATTGAAGTGCTTGCCGCCGGAGATATAAGGGTTAATCTTTCTTCACTTTTTTGCACGAGTATTCGAACTTTAGCATCCCCTGCATTTGTTAAAATCCTTAATTCATCCATAGAACTACCATAGGGCATAAAGTTTCTATCTACTTTTACGCTAATTTTTTCCGGGGTTTCCTTTATAGCGCCGGTTACAGGTTTAATGGTAAGCCAATGGGGGTGTTTTTTGCTCTCGATTTCAAAAGTTAGATTTTTAACGTCCGGACGAAAAAAGCCTTCAGCCTTTGCCGCATTTTTAATGGTAAATTCCATATCTGTTTGTTTGTCTCCAAAATTCAGATTGATTGGAGAGATTTCAAGTATTGGCGGCGCATCTCTGCGTAACAAAATAATCAGTATTGCAATAAATATTAAAGCAATGGTAGTGAAGATAAACCTTTTTTTCTTCTTTGCCCTATATGTTTTTTTGTTTTCCCTATTTATATTTTCGCCATTATCTTTCGGTATATATGACATTTTTTCAAAACTCCTTTTCTTGTATCAATTTTTTAAACAATTGTTCAAAATTATTGAATTATTGTAACTATCTCTCAATATACCTGTATAGGCTCTGTTGCAAAATCCATGTTTGACAAAATTTTTAAAAAATTCTATTTAATCATACGAACAACTTATGGCACATGTTTTTTTTAAACTGATGAATTTTCGGCTTTATCAATTGAGTTAACCATTGTAATTATTAATCATAAATTCTGCAATCGATTTTTAAGGAGCAATAATCCGCCATTTACAATGTCCCCGGCTGACAAAAAACAATGAAAAAATACGTAAAGTTTGTAGCATTGGGTTTTTTGAGACAGTAGGGGCGAAGCAATGTTATTATTGGAATTTTTCCAAAAACTAAAGTGTTACGTTTTTTGTCATTTGAATTTGTTTCGTATTTCGATATTCGTATTTCGAATTTGGTTGCGGCCAAAGGCCGCGCTAGGGGCTTAGAATCCAGATTGCTGGGATTTTTCAAAAAACTAAAGTGTTACGATAGTGGCAATGCAGGAGAGGCAATAAAGGCTATAAGGAGATTGTTGTCTTATACCCCATGTTCCGGGAAAAAATTACTAAGTAAATCGTAAATCAAATGCCGTAAATGTTCACGTTGGGTTTCGCGCTAATTTGTAGGAGCATCTAATCCTAATGACACCGGCCTTTCTTTTGGGTTTTTCATCCGTCTGAAATAATCCTTCATAAGAGAAGCAACGACAGGAGAAAGCACCGCAAGCGCTATAAGGTTTGGCGCTGCCATAAGGCCGTTCATCGAATCACAGAAATTGATAATGGGGTCTATTTTAACAGTGGCGCCAAGGAGGATGAATCCAAGGTAGCTTATGCGGTACAGATGAACGGCCTTCTTTCCAAAAAGGTAGTCTGCCGCACGGTCGCCATAATACGACCACGAAATCAGGGTGGAAAACGCAAAGAATATGATACTTGCGGCGATAAACTTAGCGCCGATATTGCTGCCAATGCCCATCGAAAACGCCATGCCGGTTAATTCACCTTTTACATGACATACCTCATGGGCGCCTGTTACAATGATAACGAGCGCCGTCATGGAACAAATACAAATAGTATCAATAAACGGGCCTAGCATGGCGACAAGCCCCTCCCGGATAGGTTCCTTTGTCCTTGCCGCCCCGTGCGCAATCGCGGCGGAACCGAGTCCCGCTTCGTTAGAAAAAAGCCCCCTGGAAACTCCGGAGCGAATCACACTTCCAAGGATACCGCCCGCGATAGACTCAGGGGCATGGAAGGCATAATAAAATATCGTATACAATCCGGAAGGAACTGCTGAATAATGTATGCCCAAAATAATGATCCCGCCGATAACGTAAAAGATGCACATAAATGGAACAATCTTTGAAGCCACACGTCCCACACTCTTAATCCCACCGATAATTACAAGACCCACCAGTATTGCAATAATAAACCCCACAATGATATTAAACAAGAGGCTTGGCTCGCTGCTGCCGCGAACAAGTTCGTTCAGGCTTACCACAACATTATTTATCTGAAACATATTTCCGCTGCCAAAACTTGCCATAATCGCAAAGAAGGCAAATAACACCGCAAGCCATTTGAATTTTGCCCCCATGCCAATCTCAATAAAATGCATGGGTCCCCCATGCGCCTCTCCGTTTTCATCAATACGCCTGAAATGCACGGCAAGTGAACATGAGGTAAACTTTGTCGCCATGCCGACAATTGCGGTAATCCACATCCAGAATACGGCGCCAGGCCCCCCCATCAATATTGCCGCAGCTACTCCGACAATGTTTCCGGTGCCAATAGTCGCGGAAAGGGCTGTGGCAAGCGCCTGAAAATGGGTAATCTCCCCCGGATCCCGCACATCATCATAGTTACCCCGAAGCACTTTTATTCCGTGAGTAAACCCCCTGAGCTGAACAAACAATAACCGAAACGTTAAATACAGCCCTGTCCCCACGAGGAGCGCCATAAGAGGTACGCCCCATACATAACCGTTAAACGCCTCAAGGCATTTTCCCATTGTTCACTCCTCATCCTAACTAAGCTGGCATAGCCAGAACCAAATAAGCAAAAAATACGAAATACGAAATACGAAACAAATTCGAATAACAAAGCATAAAATTCAAAACAAATCCAAAAACATCCCTTATCTTCTATGCAGGCAAATGCTTCGCCCCCTGTGCCTAGATGTTTTCATTGTTTTTTTTTAAGGAATATGGTAAAAGCTCCTAATTATTAGTTATTTTATTCTAATTTGCAAAAATAACTAAAAAAAATTTGCTTATGCGTATGAATCGGATTAATGCCTCATCCCCTGAAACCAAGCTGACTATAAATAATTTCTGTTTACGCGTTCGTTTTCATAAAAGCAATGTGTAATCGCCTCAACCCTTTCTAAACACAATAAACCATGAAGATAGAATGGATCAAACGTATAACTCCCTGCCTGCCAATAATTTTTATTTTTGGCTGCAGCGCTTTGCAAAAACAAAGCATTTATGATGAAACGCGGTCCCAGATGTTGGAAAAAAGAATGAATGATTTGTCCAAATCCGTAGCCCTTCTCGTTAAAGACGCAAACATGATGCATAATGAAATAGAAATACTCGCAAACAGCCAGGATGCTCTCATGCAAAAAATTAGCGCCGTGGAAGAGGGGGTAGCTTACCTCAGCAAGAGTTTTCTTGACTCCTCAAACACAAGCGCCGGCGGTTCAGAACACAATCAAATTTCCAGAGAACGAAAGGAGGCAGATGTTGCTTATAATGATAACGCAGGGTACAAACGCACATCTCCTCCGGACAGGGGTATCCATGACGAAACGATTCATGCCGTTGCCAGAAACATTGCCGCAGGATTCTGGGACGCATTGTTAGAAAACGACCTTGATACCGCAAAAACTTTTGCAACCATGGCAAGCGGGGACAATTTGACCATCAACAAAGATATAGATGACAGTAGCAACCATGTAACTTTTGGAGATATCGTTGCTGACAATGATAAGGCAACAATAGAAACCATGTTGAATACGCAAAAGGATGGATCTCAAATAAGCATTCCACTGCGAACAATCCTTGTTAAAGAAAAGAATCAATGGAAAGTGGACGCCGATCTGACCATGATGTCTGTTTTTGGAGGCGCTATGGGAGAAGTCATAGAAGGCATCGGGGAGGCAGTGAAAAATAGTGGGGAAGGTATGGGCAAGGCTCTTGCTGAAGGCATGGCAAAAGAATTAGAAGATATGGCAAACGGTAACGAAAATATGGGGCAACAGGGCGCAACGCCGGTTCCTTAGTCGGCAATCTACAGTCGGCAGTCGGCAGTCGGCAAATTGCAGATTGAGGATTGAGGATTGAGGATTGAGGATTGAGGATTGAGGATTGCAGACTGAAGACTGTTCTCATGCCTGTTTGCTTCTGGCTATACCATCTTATAGGGTAAGAGGCATTTGCCGGGAATGGCGTCGCGGGTTGCAGTATTTTACGCTTCTCCCTTGTCCATACCGGCAAATGCATTGTCCCGGCATTTGAAAAGTACACACCCCTAGCCCATCTCAAGAGGGGATACAAGAAGTCCCCTCTTGAGATGGGATTAAGGGGTGGGTGGACTGTTACCAAAAAACGAAGTGGGTATCACAACCCTCCATCTTCGTATTTCTTTTGCCTTTACAACCAGCCTACATTACATCCATGGCGCGAAATAATCAATATGATACACATCAATTATCAACCAAAACAGCTTTGTCCATGCGGTAGTAAATTTCTGTAGTTTTTCCGGTTCACTTTTGTATGCCTCTGCCAAAAGGTTAAACAAGTATTGATGAATGTATCCCCAGAGAGCCAGGTTTAGCCTCATGGGTATGTACAAATCCTCATTTCCAAAGATCGGAACATGCACTGCGCCAACCCATCTCACATAATTCCAGAATTCCTCATCCCACTTGCATTCAACGATTTTCAGGATAAATATTTTTTGTCTTGCCCTTCGCACCTTTACATATTCATCGGAGATATTCCCTGTTTCATCCATAAACCATCGTGACAGCCATGGGTCATTGACCAGTTTTTCCCAATAGATATGATCAAGGATTTTCTCCAGATTTGGCGCGACAAATTCCTCTACCGATTGCTTAATCGCCGCAGTATCCTTGTCATTGAAATCCAGGCATTTTGACATATATTCGAATCGCTTCATTATATCCATGCTCGTATCCCTGTAAATATTCCATGCATTATTAAATGCCGGCACATCCAGTATACGGGATGATTTGCCTGTAGATCTTTTGTTTTTTGCTTCCATTGGAAAAGTCTTCATCCACGCTTCTGCCATTGCTGTTGCCATTACGTTACGCTCCTTATAACTAAGTTAAAAAAGTAATTAGTACAAATAATCTAAAATAACAAAATAACCTTTCCCCCGAATCTCTTCCCGCCGCACCTCCTGATTAGTCTAAAATGTAATATAAATCCGATATCTGCGTTTTGTAATGAGCAACCACCGTGCCTAAAAAAATCCATATTTTTGCCTATTTCTTAACTTAATAATTACCTAAGACTTACGGACGTAATCCTCTTATGGCAGGCATAGTTATTTATTTAAAACACCTAGGGGAAAAACAAAAGAATCGAAATTTTTTCGGAGAAGGCATTCCGGGACAAAAAAACGGCGAAATAATTTCGCTACCCTGCCTTCTTAATTGGCGCTGTCCGCGTAGGGTACTTTTTCGGTTTTTTGAAAAAAATGCAATTAGATATATGCGGCTTCCACAAAAAGCTATGGCTTTTTCCCATTCAAAATTCTATACTTTTGAACGGCCTTCAGACATTGTTGGCAAAATTACAACTCCAAACATTTCAATTCAATGCCTCCGACGGCAACAATATCAAAAAATGTCCGTACCTCAAAAACTCCTTGACCTGACAGAACGGTTCCATCATAACCGTGAATCATACTGTTCCACCCAATACAACGAAACACAGCTCCGGCGTGAATTTGTTGATCCCTTCTTTGCCCTTCTTGGATGGGATGTAGATAACAAAAATGGATATGCTGAGGCTTATAAGGATGTGATACATGAAGACGCCATCAAAATCGGCGGTTTCACAAAAGCCCCGGACTACTGCTTCCGTATCGGCGGTACACGCAAGAAATACATATTGCTCTATTTACCAAATAAACTATTGGGTTCAGATTACAAATCTGAACCCGCAGGAACCTGTGGATTTTACTGGATAATAGTATTATGCCGTCTGTAAGAATTTCAAAAGAATTTACTTCGGGAATTTATTACCTTACTTTCACCGTCAGGAACTGTTACTATCTTTTTGACAGGCATAACCGCTTTGAAATTCTCGCGGACTCATTAAAATACTGTCAAAAACACAAAGGGCTTAAGCTATATGTGTATGTCTTTATGCTCAACCATATCCACTTGATTGCATCGTCGCCTGATATGATCGCCTTTGTCAGGGATTTTAAAAAATTCACGTCAAAAGAGATGCAAAAGAATATCATTGCTACAGAACCAAATGTTTTAAAACTTTTCGAGATGAAGAATGGCAGATTTGAATTTTGGGAGAATACCAATATGCCTAAAATAATTAAGGGCGAGCATTATCTTGCACAAAAAATAAAATATATCCATGCAAATCCGGTACGAAAGCAATATGTAAAAAATCCTGAAGATTGGGTGTGGTCATCTGCTAATATCGAGGGGAAAATTGACATTGATACAGTTGTATAAAATATTAAGGTTCAAGTTACAAACTTGAACCCGCCGTATAAAAGCTTGTATGAAGACAAACAAAATACTCAAAAGCAAGATATTAAAACCATATGATAAAAAAGAACGAATACAGCGCATTCCTGTCCAAGCTCTGTGTGGGAAAAAGCAGGGCCAGGCGGGACGCCTGCCACACCATTCCACGACTATTGTCATATCTCTTTGCAATCCCCATTTTTACAACAGCACTTGCCCGCAAAACCCGCAAAAAAAAATGAAAATCCCTTTGCTATAAAGTTTGCGCAGATCGCACGGCAATTAATCGTAACACTTTAGTTTTTTTAAAAGTAGGGGCGAAGCATTTGCCCGTTTGGGTATGAACTTATTTATAACAATTTATAGCAAATGCTTCGCCCCTACACTCTACACTATGCGGCAAACATCGCTATTATTGGAATTTTTCAAAAAACTAAAGTGTTACAATTAATCAGTTTAGGTACTTTTTGGCAAAAAAAGGCACTTCAGACGTGCTGGAATTATTATTGGAAAAGGCAGGAGATTTTGATGTTTTTATTAAAACGCATGAATAAACTTTTGATACGTGCCAGATTTTGTTAACATTTAACGCAATTGAAAATGGCATTTTGCTTTACCATCGGTTCTTATATCAGAATAACTACCCACAAAAAGGTTGCATGGTATTTTCCTGCAAAGGTATCATAAAAAGCATGGGAAAAATTCCTTCTCCGTTTTTTCAGGAGAGTAAATAGCAAACGGGAAATAATAGGTTGATTGAAACAAGGTAGCCAGACCGTCCCGGTCTGGGTATGAGGTAAATAGCAAACAGGAAATACTAGCGTGATTGAAACGGTATATGTTGCTTTAGGTGCGAATTTGGGCAATAGGGAGAGAAATTTAAGGAACGCTTATGAGTATATGAGTGCGTCTGAAGATATTCACACCTTAAAAATTTCGCGCTTTTATGAAACAGTCCCTCTTGGGGGGCCTCCGCAGCCGATGTTTTTAAACGCGGCTCTTGAATTGCAAACATCACTGACGCCCCACCAGTTGCTGGAAAAACTTCAGCATATAGAATTGCGTATGGGCAGGATACGTAAGGAAAAATGGGGACCTAGAATCATAGATATCGACATCTTGCTTTTTGGCGACAGAATTGTGGATGATGAGCAACTACAAATTCCTCATCCCTTGATGCATGAAAGAATATTTGTGCTGGAACCTCTCGTTGAAATAGCGCCAGATATGGTGCATCCCATTTTAAAGAAAACAGTACTTCAAATATATCAGGAGTTTAAAACTTTTAACCAATAAGGTTTGCGAAATTAAATGTTTTCAAGGCTGGACAGATACCTGTTAAAAGCGTTTTTCCCGACATTTTTTTTGTGTCTCCTCATTATTTCCGGCACATATGTTATTATTGACCTTCTTCAAAAGCTGGATGATTTTTTGGAGATGGGAATAAATTCATTTGGCGTCGCATTGCGTTATTATGCCTACCTCTTCCCGGTGATAATCACTCAATTTTTTCCTGCCATTACTTTAGTTGCGGTGGGCATTGTACTGGTCAGACTATCCAGAAACAGGGAAATACTGGCGATGCAGGTGGCGGGAATTTCACTATACCGAATATTGCTGCCCATATTTGTCGTGACGGTGTTTATGGGATTTGCGTCCTTTGGCGATCAGGAGTGGATTGTTCCCCGGTTTGCTGAAAAATTGGAGGCTATGCAGCAAAATACCTTTGAGAGCGACGTTCAACGGAACCTGCTTGTGCATGATGATGAAAACAATGCATTAATCAGAATATGGAAATATAGTAATAAAACGCAGAAAATGGAGTCTGTGTTTATCCTTTCACGGGATGAAAATGGAAGGAAAAGATTCACCCTTAATGCAAAGAAAGCGGAATGGATTGGAAATAACACTTGGTTGTTGAGCAAGATATTAAAACATGCTTATGACGAAAGGGGAAGATGGGTGGCTCCGGTGCATCAGTTGGATAATCTTGAATTCGTATCCTCCATAACTCCAATGGAACTTGGAAAGAAAAAATTAGATTCCAGTTTGTTAAGCCTTGAACAGTTAAATGAATTATGCGAAAAGGAACCCGATAATCCGAAAAATAAGGTATTGTTTCATTCAAGAATTGCCTATACGCTTACGCATATTGTGTTGCTTTTTTTGGGAATACCTCTTGTTGTCGGGTTTGAAAGAATGAGTAAAAACATTTTTTTGCGCGTAAGTTTGTGTATTCTTGCCTGCGGGGTATTCTATGCGGTGTCTTTTATCTGTTCCAATCTTGGCAATACGGGAATGGTTCACCCCGTATTGGCAGCCTGGTTGCCCATTGTACTTTTTGGGTCTGTGGGAATATTCTTTTTTGATATGATGAATGCTTAATGCGATTAATAATTATGTACAGGCATTATTAGACGTATTCTATCCGCGGATATGCCTCTATTGTCATAGTAATATAAATTACCATTGCGAGCAGTATATTTGCGGTAAATGCAGGGAAAATATTCCATTTGTAAATGAGAGACATTGTATTCGGTGCGGGAGTGTTTTGGGGCAATATTCCGTCATGTCTGAGGTAAAAGGCTGCGTTTTTTGCCGGTCAGAGCATCTTTACCATGATTCGTTAACGGCAATCGCGTATTATGATGGAGCGATTAAAGTTTTAATACATAAATATAAATATGAAAGACAGCGTTTCTTATATAAGGCAATAGGGGACTTTATGCGGGCAAACAAAAAACTTGGGGAACTTATGCAGGAAATAGATATTATTGTACCGGTACCCCTTTATTGGCGAAAGAAATTGCAGAGAGGCTTCAATCAATCAGAGCTTATAGCGCGGGAAATTCATCGGGCCTTTTTAACGCCTTTCTCCGTAAATAACCTTATAAGAATCAAAAACACTACATCACAAACAAGATTATCTAAAAGCAAAAGATATTCAAATGTCCAAAAGGCGTTTTTTATTAAAAACCCGGCAATAATGAAGGGAAAAAGGGTGTTATTGGTGGACGACGTTCTCACTACGGGCTTAACCATGCGTGAGTGCGCAAAAAAACTGAAACAAACAGGGGCCAAATCCATACATTTGTTTGTTTTTGCGATTGCAGAGTATAAGAATTAGTACCTTATCGGTAATTTCTTTGCACTTTTTAGCAAAATATTTAATGGTCCCTTCTGCTGTCAGCAATCTAAAGTCGGCAGTCGGTGGTTAACGAAGGACGAAAGACGAAAGACGAAAGACTAATGACTAACGCCTGTTTGGTTCTGGCTATGCCAATTTAGGGATTCTGCTTTAATTTCCTTGACGGAAAGTCTTATATCAGTAAAATGTAAAGGTTTTAAGTGAATATTTTTTATTTAAAGAAAGGAATTGTGCTTTGGATAATATAACAATAGTTGCCAGGCATTTGGATATTACGGAAGCAATAAAAAATTATGCCTTGCAAAAAACGGAAAAAATGAAAAAATTCTTTGAATGGATTTTGCATGTACAGGTAACGCTGGACATAGGGGGGGATAGCAGCCATCTTGTCGAAATGGTTGTCAATGTTTCAAGGGGGCCCACCATTGTGGCAGAGGCGTCAAATGCAGACATGTACCGTTCTATAGATATTGTAGTGGATAAAGTAGTTGCGCAATTGAAGAAACACAAGGGGAAAATAGAATCTAAAATTGTTCGTCAAAAGAAGCATTCCGTTGGGGGAGCAGTAGAACCCGAAGGCAAACAAGAGGTGTAATAGAATACTTATTGGAGGTGCAAGGGTAATGAAATTAACTGATTTTATTGTATCTGAGGCGATTATAACAGAAATACAGTCCATTGAAAAAGAAGCAGTCATCAGGGAGATGGTGTGTGCTCTTCGGGATGCGAAAAAAATCGATGCAAAAGATGTCGGAAGAATTATTGAAGCCCTTATGAAAAGGGAAGAATTAGGGAGTACGGGCATAGGCAAAGGAGTGGCCGTGCCCCACACAAAGCATGAAAGTATTAAAAATGTTATAGGTTCTGTAGCCCGTTCTACAAAAGGGGTTGATTTTAATGCATTGGACGGCGAACCCGTATTCCTGTTTTTTCTGCTGCTTTCCCCCACCGATTCCACCGGGTCACATCTCGCCGCTTTAGAGAAAATATCTACCGCAATCAGAGATAATGATTTCCGTCGCTTTATGCGTGAAGCAAAAGGCATTGAAGGGATGGTAGATACATTGAAGGAAGTTGACGGTATTCAGGTGTAACATCGGCGAGGTGCTTTTATTCCTCAATACCCAAGCTGGCATAACCAGAACCAAACAGTCATTGGTCATTGGCCCACCACCGACTGCCGACTTTAGATTGCTGACGGCATAAGGGACCATTAAATATTTTGCCAAAAAATGCAAAGAAATTGCTGATAAGTTATTACAGAGAACGGCTGACGGACTAATTTTTTGCATAGCGACGGACAAGCTAACGCAAGGGTGAAAGTTTTTTATTCTCCAGTTTTTCAAGCCTTACCATACTATACTATTTATTATATACAGTATTTTATTGTAGTTTTGTAGAGAAACGTATAATGGATTTTTTCTTTGTAAACTCCAAAATATCTGAACGGAAAGTGAAGATATGGAATTCAAATGGTCTGCACGCGCGGCCTGCAACCAAATTTTCTGAAATTGCCAATAAATATACTTCTGAGATTCGCGTGGAAGCAAAGGGTAAAAATATTGATGGCAAAAGCATCATTGAGCTTTTAACGCTTGGTGCGGAAAATGGCACGGAGTTATTAATAAGTGCTAAAGGGGTGGATTGTGCAGAAGCACTGGACGCTCTGGAAGAACTGGTGAAGAGCAAGTTTGAAGAAGAATTCATGGAAATCCGAAAAGGCATTGCCGTTTCACCGGGTGTTGTGATCCGGCAGGCTTTTTTGTTTGAGAGCGAAGGCTTCCGGATACCACGCCACGTTATAAAAAATGATGCAGTTGAAGATGAGGTCTGCAGACTCGAAAAAGCGATCGACGCCTCTAAAAAAGAAATAGAGGATTTGGAAAAGAAGGTTTCCGAGAATTTAGGTTCTGAAATAGGGTCCATTTTCGGCACCCACAGAATGGTTTTGCAGGATGCACGGTTGAAAGATGAAATTATAAAACGAATACGGAAAACCAACTTTACGCCTGAATTTGCAGTTTCTCTCGCCTTGCGTGTATATATCAGGAAATTTCAGGATATTAAAGATTCATACCTGGCGGAAAGGGTAACAGATATCTTTGATGTTGAGCGCCGTCTTTTAAGAAATTTGTTGGGTGAAAAGAGGGAAGAACTTAAAAATCTTGAGGAAGAAGTAGTTTTAGTGGCGCACGACCTTACCCCTTCCCAAACGGCCATGCTTGATCCTCAAAAAGTGAAGGGTTTTGCCACCGATGGCGGCGGGCGTACTTCTCATACGGCAATCGTTGCGCGTGCATTGGGGATTCCTGCAGTGGTAGGGCTTGGCACGGTTACCTCGGATGTTTTTGGAGGTGATATCGTAATTGTAGACGGAAACCGGGGATTGGTAATTGTCAGGCCGGACGACGAGACGTTAGCAACGTACCAAAGTAAGGTAAAGAGTATCGATGTTTTTGAGAAAAAACTGGCGATAGAACTAAAAGACCAACCTTCTACCACGGCGGACGGAAGGCATATTTCCATTTATGGCAATATTGAATTTCCACGGGAAATAGGTGTAAATTTAAACTACGGTGCGGAGGGGATAGGTCTTTACAGAACGGAGTTTCTCTATTTGAATTCTCCAACGCCTCCGACAGAAGAGCAGCATTTGGAGGCATACACTACTGTTGTTCAGGAATTAAAGGGAAGACCTGTTATCATAAGAACACTTGATTTAGGCGCAGATAAGCTGCCATACCTGGAGCATAGAAAAGAGGGAAATCCTTTCCTTGGGTGTCGTTCTATACGTTATTGTTTTGAAAACCCTTCCATATTCAAAATACAGCTTAGAGCCTTGTTGAGGGCCTCTGCTCTGGGAGAGGTGAAAATATTGTTTCCATTAATTTCTTCCATCCAGGAACTGAGGCGGGCAAAACAGATGGTGTATGAGACGATGGAAGCACTGGAGAAAGAAAACATTCCCTTTGATAAAAACGTTAAAATGGGAACGATGCTGGAAGTCCCTTCTTCTGTTATGATTTCAGACATGTTGGCAAAAGAATGCGATTTTTTTAGCATAGGCACGAACGATCTTATCCAATATTCTTTGGCTGTTGATAGAAACAACGAACGGGTGGCATATTTATATTGTCCTGTACATCCGGCGATTTTAAGGTTTTTGAAATTTGCGATAAAAGCTGCACATGAAAATGATATTCCTGTTGGAATTTGCGGCGAAATGGGAGGGGAACTGGAATATACGATTCCCCTTGTAGGGCTTGGTCTGAAAGAGTTTAGCGTCGCTCCGGCAACAATCATCCCCGAGATGAAAAAGATTATCCGGTCTGTTTCTTTTGAAGAAGCCAGGGACGTTGCAGAAACTATTTTTAAGTTTGACAATCCTGAAAAAACCAAAAAATATCTTAATAATTTTGTAAGAAAAATTTTACCGGAAGTATATTAAGAGTGTATATCTTTATGGTAAAGTTGTTTTTTTTTACATTACTGTTTTATGAAGGATAAGTGGCCATAGTAGAAAAAATACGCATTCGTTTTTCCAAATCAGGGGATATCCGGTTTATTTCCCATAATGATTTGATGAGAACCATTGAACGGATAATACGAAGGGCAAATATCCCCATCGCAATGTCCAAAGGTTTTAATCCACACCCAAAAATATCTATGCCGTTAGCGCTTGGTGTTGGTATGAGCGGAGAAGATGAAATTTTGGAATTGGAGTTGCTCCATCACGAACCGCTTGATTTAGTGGCGGAACGGTTTCGCAGGCAATTGCCGGAAGGGATTCGCATTGTTTCCGCCAGGCAGATACCACTATCGGAAAGAGGCGCTGTTGATAATGTGACATATAAGATTATTTTTAAAAATAAAGATATTCTGCAAACCTTAAAAATTGAAGATTTCTTGACCGAACATTCTATTATAATAAAACGCATGAAAAAAGAGGGGCAAAAATCCGTAGAAATCAGAGCTTCTGTTCAAAAAATCGGGAGGGAGAATGACGCCCTGTTTTTAACTTTCCGATTGACGCCGGATGGGATGCCGAGGCCTGAAGAAGTAGTAAGCGCCCTTGGGGTCGATATAAATAACGAGCTTTTCGAAATTATCAGGACGGAAGTGAATATCTCTTCTGTATAAAGAATGGAAAAAATAACGAAAACGAAAACAAGGATGCTTATAAATGCGATTGAACCTGAAGAGTGTCGTATCGCTATATTGGAAAACAACATTCTTGAGGAATTGTATATTGAAAGAAGCTCCCGTGAGCAGATTGCAGGGAATATTTACAAAGGAAGAGTGGTTAATATAGAACCAAACCTGGAAGCGGCATTTGTTGATATAGGACTCAAAAAAAACGGATTTCTCCACGCTTCCGATGTGTTGGTCCCGTCAGAAGGAAAGAATCAGGGAGAAGAAGCGGATCTCCCCCCTGTAAGACACCATCGGATACGCGATGTTTTGCAACAAGGGAAAGAGATACTGGTTCAGGTAACAAAGGAAAGCCTTGGGACAAAGGGACCCAGTTTGACCACCTATATAAGTTTGCCGGGCAGATATCTGGTTTTAATGCCGGAAGTAAAGCGTTACGGCGTTTCCAAGAAAATAACCGAGGAAGAAGAGAGGCAAAGGTTAAAGAAAATCCTTGAAAGCTTAAATCCCCCGAAGAATATTGGTTTTATCGTTCGAACCGCCGGTGTGCAACAAACAAAGAGAGAACTACAGAAAGATTTTCATTATCTGTTGAAGCTTTGGAAGAATATCTGTAAAAAGTCGAAAGAGATTGACGCACCAGGCGTAATTTATCAGGAAAGCGACTTGGTGATTCGCGTAATTCGTGATATATTTAGCCAGGACATAAACGAAATCATCGTAGATTCAGAATCTGTTTTTAAAAGAACAAGAGAGTTTCTGCGAATAATAATGCCTAAATATGAAAAACAGCTTAAATTCTACAACAAAGAGAAGCCATTATTTCATAATTTTGGAATTGAAAATGCCATTGAAGAAATAAACTCACGAAAAATTCCGCTGCTGCATGGCGGATCAATCGTTCTTGAACAGACAGAAGCATTAGTTGCGATTGATGTGAATAGCGGTAAATATAAAGGGAAATGCGATCCCGAAGAGACGGCGTTCAGGACGAATATGATTGCGGCAAAAGAAATTGCACGCCAAATAAGACTGCGGGATTTAGGGGGAGTAATTGTTATCGATTTTATAGATATGCGGGATGAAAAACATATCCAGGCGGTTGAGAAGGCAATTGCGGATTCGTTGAAGAGACATCGGGCAAGAACAAAGATGCTGAAAATGTCAAAATTTGGTACAATTGAAATCACCAGGCAGAGAATCCGGCCAAGCCTGAGAGACGTTTTGTTTGAAGAATGTAAATTTTGCTGCGGAACAGGTTACGCAAAAACAGTAGAATCTCTGTGTTTAAATATCATGAGAGATGTAAAATTTGCTTTACATTTACCGCAAGTCGTCAGGATTGAAATAACTTCAAATAACGACGTAGTCAATTATTTACAGAATCAGAAAAGAAAACAAATGGCGGAGATTGAAGATGCGTATAACAAAAAAATAGTTATTTTTACCGATACAGCAAATGAATATGGCAAAATAGATATTCGTTATTTTGATAATAAGGGTGAACCCGTTACCGTATAATTTTTAATTTAGTTTTTAAGACAAGGAGGAGAAATAGAGAGATGTATGCTATTATAAACGACAGGGGCAAACAATATAAGGTGAGAACCGGAGAACAGTTTTGTATTGATTTAAAGGCGGACGCCAAAGTTGGAGATGATCTGGAGTTTGACAATGTGCTGGTTTATTCCGATGAATCCGGAAATGCAACATTTGGCAGCGCTGCAAATGCAAAGGTCGTTGCGGAGGTAAAAGGTGTAATAAAAGATAAAAAATGCGTGACGATAAAGTTTCGAAGGAGAAAAGCGTCTATGAGAAAACGCGGACATCGTGAAAAATACACAAAAATCAAAGTAAAAGAGATAATTGCCGGGTAGCAATTCAGGAAATAGTGCAGATACTATTTTAATACACGGGAAGTACATTTTGTATAAACGCAGTTTTTCAGGGTGGCGCGGACAACATGTTTGTCCGTATCTGCCGTATGGTTAATTTAAGAGGAGAAAAAAATGGCACATAAAAAAGGACAAGGTTCCTCAAGGAATGGAAGAGACAGCAACCCCCAAATGAGAGGCATTAAAAAATTTGGCGGCCAATCCGTGACAACCGGCGCAATCATAGTTCGTCAATGCGGCACTAAATTCAGGCCAGGCAAAAATGTGGGACTTGGGAGAGATTATACGATTTTTTCCATGATAGAAGGCGTGGTAAAATTTGACACGAGACGCCGTATAAGTGTATATCCTGCAAGTAATTAAATAGTCTGTCTCGTTCCCAGGCGCTCCAGCTTGGGAACGAGTATTTAAACAAGCACGAAATCCGAAAAGAAGTATTCGTTTAGCATTCCAAATAAATTCCCTGAAAAATAGTGACCATATCACATCCACTTCCGCGATTACCATAATTAATCACTTGGGCACTTTTTGACAAAAAAGGCGCTTCAGACGTTCTGGATTTTATTTTGCAGGATTAAAGTAAAGTGTCCCCGGAATTAGCTTCCCATACTGGTCATGGACTTTACAGCATTAGCCATTTCGTTTCTTTTTTATTGTTAACGGGCATTTTTTTTCTCAAAAAATTCATCTTTTAAAAAAATCCATTAAAATGGTATACTTCTAACAATTAAAATTAATTGTTAGCAACACCTTAATTTTTTGAAAAAAACCATTAATAGCGATGTTTGCCGCATAGTGTAGGGACGAAGCATTTGCTATAAATGCAGTTATACCCAAACGGGCAAATGCCTCGCCCCTACTTTTTCAAAAAACCAAATTGTTACAATTGTATTTGATCTCCTGGCAAATTTACGCTGTATTTTGAGGGAAAAATGGTAAATGAGAAAAGCGACGCATTGAAAAAAATACTCGAAACTGCAATTGTGCAGGAAAACAGATCGAAAAAGTTTTATTTGAAAATGCGGGAACAAATACGAAATGAAGACGCCAAAAAGCGTTTAAAGCTAATGGCTGACGCAGAACAGGAACATGAAGAAATACTTATTTCCTGGTACGAAGATGCCTATGGAAAAACATTTGATCCTGAAAGTATCAGTTTACCCGAAAATACACTTGATATACAAAAACATGACGATAATGCAGCTCTCATTGATGTTGTAAGGCTTATTGCGAAGGCGGAAAATAAGGCATACCAATTTTACAAAAATGCTGCTTTTACCGCCAAAACACCGGAAGAAAAAAGATTATTTGAAACCCTTGCCAGCGCGGAACAAATGCATGCAGATCAATCTTTGACCGAGCTTGATATGCTCGCCGGAGAGGAATTCTTTTTTTCAGACGAGGATATCCCCTGGGAAATATAAAATAATTGTAACACTTTAGTTTTTTGAAAAACGTAAGAGCGATAGACGACGGACGAAGTATGAAGGACGAGAGACGATGGACATACTTCGTCTCTCGTTTCTCGTCCATCGTCCGTCTCCCATCACCCGTCGTCCCTACATCGGGTGGCAAACATCGCTAGTATTGGAATTTTTCAAAAGGCTAAAGTGTTACGTATTTTCGGTCTTTTCCGGCAAAGAGCAAAATGATTCTTTGCCTTCGGCTATTACACTAAAGTTAAAAGGTTTGCAACTATGCCCAGAGATATTCCCGTTGGAAACGGATCATTATTGGTGACCTTTGATTCAAGCTATTCGGTTCGGGATTTTTACTTCCCTTATGTTGGAAAGGAAAACCATACCAGGGGTTATCCATGCCGGTTTGGGCTATGGACGCAGGAAGGTTTTTCGTGGATTAATTCCAAAGAATGGAATATTTCTTTAGGGTATCTTGACGAAACGTTGGTGACCTCTGTGTTCCTCCACCATGAAAAACTGCGCCTTCAACTCATGTGTAACGATGTAGTTGATTTTGAGAAAAATATTTATTTGCGGAAAATGATAATTAAAAACTCCGCCCCAACAGAAAGAGAAGTACGCCTTTTTTTCCATCAGGATCTGAGTGTTATGGAAAATGAAATCGGCGATACGGTTTTTTACGACGCAAAACAAAACTGCCTCATTCATTATAAGGGTCCCCGTTACTTTTTAATCAACTGTTCAGCCGGAGACGTATGGGGGGTGCGTGAATATGCTACCGGAATAAAACGGCACCAGGGGGCGGAAGGCACCTGGCGTGATGCGGAAGACGGCATTTTGGGCGGCAATCCCATTGCACAAGGATCGGTGGATTCGACAATAGGCATTTCCCTGAAAATCCCTCCTATGGGAGAATCGGTTGCATACTATTGGATTGCCGCTGGCTGTACGTATGCCGAAGTAAATTCGTTAAACAATATTCTTTTAAGCGAAAAGCCGCAAGCCATACTCGACCGTACTGCAAGCTACTGGAAACATTGGGTCAATAAGGAGGAATTTAACTATGGGAACCTTCCTGCGGAAGTAATTAATCTCTTTAAACGCAGTTTGTTGGTGCTTAAAACACAGATCGACAACGGCGGAGCAATTATTGCTGCAAATGATTCGGATATCCGTCAATACGCAAAAGATACCTATAGTTATATGTGGCCAAGGGATGGCGCTTTGGTTGCCCATGCGCTCATGAGCGCTGGCTATACCACTGTCTGCAGAAAGTTTTTTGATTTTTGCACGAACGTGGTTGCACCATACAACTTTTGTGCAAGTGTTATGGTCGAAGACGGCTTTTTATTGCACAAATACAACCCTGACGGTTCATTCGGCAGTTCGTGGCATCCCTGGGTAAGAGGAGAAGAAATACATGTGCCTATCCAGGAAGACGAAACAGCCCTTCTTCTCTGGGCGATTGGCCAATATTATGACATGTATCGGAAAATCGATGTAATACGCCCGCTATACCATTCGTTTATTGAAAAGGCCGCAGATTTTCTTGTAAGCTACAGAGATGATGAAACGGGATTGCCCCTCCCTTCGTATGATCTTTGGGAAGAAAGACGCGGTATTTTATCGTTTACCGTAGCTACCGTATATGGAGGCCTGATGGCCGCGTCCAGGCTCTCAGAAATATTCAATTACACGGAAAAGACAAAACTATACCGGCAGACTGCTGAAAAAATTAAAAAAGCGATGGATCAATACCTTTATAGCGAAAAGCTTAACCGGTTTTTAAGAATGGTCGTTCCGAAAAAAGAAGGTGGATTTGAAATAGACGAAACTATTGATGCGAGTCTTTATGGACTGTTTGCCTTTGGCGCCTACCCTCCGGATGATATCAGAATACAAAACACTATGAAGGCAATTGAAGAAGTCTTGTGGGTAAAGACAGAAATAGGAGGAATTGCCCGATACGAAAGGGATTATTATCAGCGTGCCGGCAATGATGACTCAATTCCCGGGAACCCCTGGATTATTTGCACTATGTGGCTGGCGCAGTATTATATTGCAATTACAAGATCCGTAAAAGACCTTGATAGGGCAATATACTATTTAAAATGGGTTGTTTCACGCGCATTGCCTTCCGGCGTGCTTGCAGAACAAATTAACCCTTTTACCGGAGAGCCGATGTCTGTCTCCCCCTTAACATGGAGCCACGCCACCGTCGTTCAAACAGTCATGGACTACCTGAAAAAATTACAGGAACTGCATACCTGCGGGCAATGTGGCAGGTCAATATTTCTGCGCGAAAGGGATGGCAGGCAGCAAATAAAAAAACATCTGCCAGGAAACCTTGTTTCTTTTGAGGAACAAGACGCCCGCCAGTATGCCGATCACGTAATCTTAAAGAAAAATGGTGCGGCTATCTCTGTAAATATCGACAAAAATAAATGTGTTGGCTGCGGAATTTGCGCAGTAAGAGCCGGTGAAGCAATTGTTCTTATAAATGATAAGGCACGCCTTGTTCCGGAGAAAACAAGTACGTGGGATGTTGAGGAAGGATTTGAAAGGTGTTGTCCGTTAGGGGCTATTCTTGTTAAAAAAGAAACATGAAAATAAGACATAAACTGGTAATCATTCTGGCAGTTTTACTGATTGCGTTGAACGGTATTGTGGGATTTTTTATCTACAAACAGACACGCCTGGAATTCACAAAAGAAATCAGGGGAAAGGCAAGAATGCTGGTGATACAACTGGAAACGACAAGGAATTATCTTGCCTCCATCATGCATACAATAGAACTTAACGAGCAAACAAAAAAATTTATTCCTGCCGTTGCCACAAACGCCATCAGTAAAAATTTTGCAAAAAAAACGGGTTATATCATTAAACAGACGAGCTTAAGATACCGGAATGAAGAAAACAAACCCGATCCATTCGAAGAAGAAATACTCAGGAAAATGGAAGAAGATCCCACTATTGCGGAATACTGGGCAGATGAGGTTTTTCATGGGAAAAGAGTGGAACGATACCTATACCCGTTATATGTAACAGAAGACTGCCTTCTTTGCCATGGGCCAAAAGAAAATGCCCCATCGGTTGTGCGGGATTATTATGATGCGGGTTATGATTACAAACTGGGAGAAATAAGGGGGGCGCTCAGCGTCATTATCCCAAAAGAAATCGCTGAACAGCGGTATGCCGCGGCTATTATATTTTTCATTATTATTGGAACGGCAAGCATTTTACTGGTAGTGGTCATTATATTTTTCACCGCAAACAAATTCCTGAAGCCTATAGAAAAATTAACTGCCGCCGCCACGGCCATTAAAAAAACCGGTGATTTAACTACAAAGGTAGAAATTTCAACCAATGATGAAGTGGGGCAGTTGGGAGAAGCTTTTAATGACATGTCGGACAAGTTGAGGTCATCGTATGCGATGCTGGAACAACGTATTGCTGAGAAAACCGAACATTTGCAGAGGGCGGTTTCTGCGCTGAAACGTGCGAACAGGATGAAATCGGAGTTTTTAGCCAATATGTCTCACGAACTCCGTACCCCTCTTAATGCAATAATCGGTTTTGCGGAGGTGCTGAAAGATAAACTCTGCGGCGATTTAAATGCCGAGCAGGAAGATTTTGTCAAGGATATCCACAGCAGCGGGCGGCATCTTCTGCAAATGATTAACGATATACTGGATTTATCAAAGATCGAAGCCGGCAAGATGGAACTGCAGTATGAAGTGTTTCTTGTATCCGACGCCATCGAGGAGGTATATACTATTTTAAAAGGCCTCGCCAAAAAGAAGCTGCTTCAGTTAAAAACGGTGATACAGGAAGATGTGAAAGATATTGAAGCAGACCGGGTGAAATTTAAACAGATATTATACAACCTTCTCTCAAACGCCATAAAATTCACGCCGCAGAATGGCACTATTACTACAAATGCTGCCATTGTAGACGGGAAAATGCAGGTTTCCGTGTCGGATTCAGGCATAGGGATAAAACCCGATGACCAGGGAAAGGTGTTTAAAGAATTCTGGCAGGCAGACAGCTCGTTTTCGAGAAAATATGAAGGCACAGGATTGGGGCTCGCCTTAACCATGAGGATTGTTGAGATGCACGGGGGAAACATCTGGTTCGAAAGCGAATATGGTAAGGGAAGCACATTTTATTTTGCGCTCCCCTTAACAAAATCGCAAAAAATCCAGTTTTTAGAGGGGGTAGAGGAGGAAGAAACAAGTTCGCACACCCTGCCTCCGGCGGCAAAAAAAGAAGGAAAAACTATTCTCGTTATAGAGGATAACCGTATGTCTGCCAATCTGCTTACCTTATATTTAACGAATGCAGGATATAATGTTGTTGTGTCGGCCGACGGAGTGGATGTTGTTGAAAAGGCTAAAAAATGCAACCCGTTTCTGATTACGCTTGACATTATGCTACCGGGAATTGACGGATGGGAGGTCCTTTCCAAACTAAAGGGCGATAAAAACACCGCGCACATACCGGTAATAATCGTTTCAATTATTGACAACAAAGAACTTGGGTACAGTCTGGGCGCTGCGGAATATCTGATAAAACCCATAGGCAGAAAACAGCTCGTAGGTGCAGTAAATGCGGTTGCCAATACCTTAAAAATAAAAGATAAACCCATGAAGATTCTTGTTGTGGACGATGACGAGAAGGCGGTCAAGCATATAACCACTATTCTAAAAGAAAAGGGATCCGATGTTTTAAAGGCTTACAGCGGCGAAGCAGGCATCAATCTCGCATTAGAAATGCACCCGGATATTATCATTCTGGACCTGATGATGCCGGGCATCAGCGGATTTGAAGTCATGGAAAGGCTGAAGGCGCATCCGGTTGCAAAAGAAATCCCTATTATTATCTGCTCAGCAAAGGATATTACCGCTGAAGAGAAAAGGGAATTAAACGGCAACATACTGGCCTTGATTAAAAAGGGAAGCCATACAGAGGAAGATCTCCTTCTGGCAATCAGGAAAATAGAACAAAGCCATCATAAAGGATAAAAGATTTTTCTGGTGAAAATTCCTATACAACCGATATATCAGGAAGGGAACAATGTATGTCGAATAAAAATGTAATGGTAGTAGAAGATAATGAAAAAAACAGAAAATTAATACGGGTTGTGCTTAAAGCAAAGGGATATAATGTCATCGAAGCAACTACCGGTGAGGAAGCATTAAGTTTGTTGAAAGAACAAAGACCGGATATCATTCTTATGGACATACAACTTCCAGGGATTGACGGGCTTACATTGATACGGCAAATAAAAGCCGATGTTGGTAAAAAAGACATTCCTATAATAGCGGTAACTGCCCATGCAATGAAGGGGGACGAACAAAAGATACTAGAGACAGGCTGTGACGCATATATGAGCAAACCTATTGATACAAGAGAATTGCCTCTTACTATAGAAAAATATTTAAAAAAATAAATAGTCTGTTCAAAACGCAGGAAGAAGCGCTTTGTTGCCGCTATTCCTGCATTTTGCCGGGCATTGCTTTTATCAGAAAGAGAAACGCGGATATTCTATGGCAAAAATACTGGTAGCTGATGATATAACACAAAATGTCAAACTGTTGAGAGTTATTTTAACAGCCTTCAAATATGAAGTAATTGAAGCATATGACGGGGAAGAGGCTTTAAACAAGGCAAGGACTGAAAATCCCGATTTAATTTTGCTTGACATAATGATGCCGAAGATTACCGGATACGAAGTTTGTAAAAAATTGCGCGGGGAGGAGGCAACAAAAAACATCCCGATAATAATGATTACCGCTTTACATGAAATGGACGACCGCATTATGGGGATTGAGGCAGGTGCGGATGATTTTATCAGCAAGCCTTTCAACAAAACAGAACTCCTTGCAAGGGTAAAATCATTGCTTCGTCCGAGAACTGCGGCAAGCAGGGAGGATGAGTCAGAAATACTCAGCATAATACTGGCAAATATAGAGGAAGGTGTTATTGTGGTCAACGGTCAGTGGGAAATTAAAAATATTAATCAAACCGCGCAGCAACTATTGCAAATCCCCGGAACGGAGCAAAAGGACATGCTTGCCTGCCTCTCGCAAATGGAGCTGTCAACGCCCGTTGATGCGCTTGCCAACGCACAGGAAAAAGACACAAATTTCCAGATATCCATTTCCAAAGGACAACCGCCGGTAAAAATAAACGCCCGGTTAATAAAGATTTTCGATGCAGACAAAAAGCTGTCAACCGGCGTACTGATTATGAAGAACGCATAGAAAGAGAAAAAGAGAACGAAGATGACTACATTATTTGAAGATGGCCTGCACGGGCTTAACAAGGAACATCTTTCCAAGCTCATCCATAGTATAGAACATGGCTCAAGGTCAGTTATCATTACTGACGCAGAGGGCTGCATCCAATACGTCAATCCTGCCTTTGCTAAAATAACCGGATATACCAAAGAAGAGGCCATTGGGAAAAATCCACGCATATTGAAATCCGGAGAAACCCCTCACGGACAGTACAAACAGCTCTGGGAAACCATTGCCTCCGGAAACGAATGGGAGGGGGAATTTCACAACCGGAAAAAGAATGGAGAATACTATTGGGTATTTGCAACCATTTCCCCAATGAAGAACGAAGAAGGGACCGTTACCCATTTCATTGGAATTCAAAGAGAAATCACTGAACGCAAGCGTAAAGAAGTGCGCTTCAATGCGTTTGTTAAAAATACGGCGGACGCCCTTATTGCCATCGATGAACAGGGCGTTGTAGAACTATTTAATCCTGCCGCAGAAAAGATGTTTGGTTATAAAAAAGAAGAGGTTGTTGGCCAAAACGTTATTATGCTCATGCCGGAATCATACCGCAAAAAACATGAAGATGGGTTAAAAGGATATTTGAACACAGGAAAAGCCAGAATACTTGGCACAGGGCCTATCGAACTGGAAGCACTGCGAAAAGACGGAACGGCTTTTCCTATAGAATTAACGATAGGAGATGCCCGCCTTGATGAATATTTTACCTTTATTGGCATTATCCGCGACATTACAGAACGCAAGTGGGCGGAACAGAAGCTGATGCACTCTATGGAAGAATTATCCCGTTCCAACGCAGAACTTCAGCAATTTGCCTATGTCGCATCGCATGACCTGCAGGAACCGCTGCGTATGATTACCAGTTATACCAAACTACTGGAGCGCCGTTATAAAGACAAACTTGACTCCAATGCCAATGAATACATCGCCTTTGCAGTGGACGGCGCAATGAGGATGCAACAGCTCATTAATGACCTGCTGGCATATTCGCGGGTGACTTCCAGGACCAGGAATTTTGAACCTGTTGATTGCACGGAGGTGTTTAACCGTGTTGCCAAAAACCTGAAAATAGCCCTTGAAGAAAGTGGGGCGGCAATAACCCATGATCACTTACCGGTTGTAATGGCAGACCCATCTCAGCTCACCCAATTATTTCAAAATCTTATCGGCAACGCCCTTAAATTCCGCGGCGAGGCTCCGCCACATGTACATATTTCTGCAGAGAAAAAAGAGAGTGAATGGATATTCGCTGTCAGCGACAATGGTATTGGAATAGACCCGCAGTATTACGACCGCATATTTATTGTTTTCCAGAGATTGCATGGCAAAGAAGACTACCCCGGATCGGGCATAGGGCTTTCCATTTGCAAAAAAATTGTTGAACGCCATTCCGGACGTATATGGTTAAAATCAGAGCAGGGGAAAGGCGCTACATTTTATTTCTCACTGCCCGTAAGAAATTAATTTATGGAGATGAGTCACATATGCATACTTTATCAAATATCAGGCCTGTTGAAATCCTGCTGGTGGAAGATAATCCGGGCGATGTCCGTCTTACGCAGGAAGCCCTCGAAGAAAGCAAGTTGTACAACAATCTCACGGTAGTTGCCGACGGTGTTGAGGCGATGAGATGCCTCCGCAAGGAAGGTAAATATGCCGGTGCAACACGGCCCGATATTATCCTGCTGGATTTGAATCTGCCAAAAAAGGATGGCCGCGAGGTGCTCGCAGAAATTAAAACTGATGAAAAACTGAAATTAATTCCCATTGTAATCCTGACCACATCAAACAACGAGGAAGATATACTTAAGTCGTATGGCCTCCATGCGAACTGTTACGTAACCAAACCTGTTGATTTTGATGAATTCATAAAGATTGTACAGGCTGTTCATAACTTTTGGTTTAGTATTGTGAAACTCCCCGCAGAATAAAAAAGATGCTATTGTTATGAAAAATGAAATAAAGGTGCTTTTGGTAGAAGACAACCCTGGCGACGTGTATCTGGTTAGGGAAATGCTGGACGATATACAAAGCGTATCCTTCAGCCTTGAATGCGCCGACCGTCTTTCTTCCGCATTGAAAAAACTGGAAAATGATGCTACGGACGTTATTCTCCTGGACCTTTCACTGCCTGACAGTCAGGGATTAAAAACATTCTGTTCGATACAGGCACAGGCTTCAAGAACGCCAATTGTTGTTTTAAGCGGCCTTGGCGATGAAGAGGTTGCAGTTGAAGCATTGAAGAAGGGTGCGCAGGACTACCTGATTAAAGGTAAAATAGATGGAGACGCACTTGCCCGCACCATGCGCTATTCCATGGAGCGTAAGCAGATCGAACTGGAACTGCAGGACGGAAAACAGCGCTATAAACGGCTTGTGGAAGTACTACCCGATATTATCTATAGAATTGACGCAAACGGCTATTTTACCTTTATAAATGAAGCAGTCCAGGTCTTTGGCTACGAGCCTGACGAACTTATCGGCAAACATTTTAGTGAGCTGATACACCCTGATGATTTAAAAAAAGTAAGCCGCGCCGAAGTGCTATCAGAATATTCCGGGAAGACAAGCGACTACAAAACCACGCCCAAACTGTTTGACGAAAGAAGAACCGGGCAAAGAAAAACCACCGGTTTGCAGATACGGGTAAAATCAAAGGAATCCCCTTCGTACATGGAGTACACCATTCAGGTTATAAAATGGCCCAAAAAGCATGAAAAGATCATCGAGGTTGCTGCGACAGGACATTACGACTCCGATGTTATGAAGAACGATAAGCGATTCGTCGGAACCGTTGGCGTAATAAGAGATATTAGCGGGAGTAAACACGCGGAGGAAATGATCTGTACATTAACCCTTGCCGTTGAACAAAGCCCGGCAATGATTGCCGTCACCGATACGGATGGCCGCATTGACTATATTAACCCAAAATTCTGCAAAGTGACCTGCTTTGAACCGGAAGAAGTTCTGGGGAAAAATCTGATAGATATCATACGGCCTGGCGGTGAATTTTCATCCACGGCAGATAAAACATTGTGGAAAACAATCACCTCAAAAGGAGAATGGAAGGAAGAATTTTCCAGCAGGAAAAAACACGGAGAACTCTTTTGGACGTCCCTGTCCCTTTCCGCTATCAAAAGCAATGAAGGATTTATTTCCCATTATCTCGCAATTATGGAAGATATCACCGAGCATAAACAGGCGGAAGAAAGAATCCATTATCTGGCGTATTACGATTCACTGACATCTTTGCCAAACAGGGAATTATTTCACGACCGTCTTAATATGGCAATAATACACGCTCATCGCAAACAACGAATGCTGGCGGTGGCATTCATTGATATCGACAGATTCAAAAAAGTCAACGATACCCTGGGGCATAGCACAGGAGACCGCCTGCTGAAGATAATTGCAGACAGATTAAAAAGCTGCATACGCGAAGAAGATACGGTCAGCCGTCAGGGCGGAGACGAATTTGTACTACTATTGACGGAAATTTCCAGAATGGAAGACGCAAATGACGTCATACAGAGAATTTTAAAGAAAGCAAAAGAGCCTGTAATCATCGATGAGCATGATCTTCGCATTAGCGCCAGCATCGGAATCGCCCTGTATCCAGGCGATGGCACAACAGCGGAAACATTGCTGAAAAACGCTGATTCCGCCATGTACATTTCAAAGGAAAGCGGCAGGGACAACTATCATTTTTACTCCTCAACTATGCAGGAAAAAGCCTACGAGCAGCTTCTTGAAGAAATGAACCTGCGCCGCGCCCTGGAAAACAGGGAGTTGGTTTTATACTATCAGCCGCAGGTGAACATTGCTACAGGGCAATTGGTTGGCATAGAGGCCCTTTTGCGCTGGAAACATCCTAAAAAAGGATTGATTTTGCCCGCAGAATTTATATCACTGGCGGAAGACACGGGGCAAATTGTGCCTATCGATTTCTGGGTGCTGCGCACTGCCTGCGAACAGAACATAACATGGCAAAGAGCCGGCTTCCCTTCCATACCCATAGCGGTAAACATTTCAGGACATACTTTTGGACGCGAAAACCTGATAGATTTTGTGAATAACGTCTTACATGATACCAATATGTCTCCCGACGCCCTTGATCTTGAGATCACAGAAGGTATTGCCATCCAAAACCTGCAAACCACCATTTACAAACTGAACAAATTGAAAAGCCTCGGGATTCAGATCACTATTGATGATTTTGGCACAGGCTTTTCATCTTTAAGCTACCTAAGTAAATTCCCCATACAAAAACTCAAAATCGGCATGACGTTTATTCATAATTTACATAAAGACCCGACTAATTCAGCAATTGTAAAAGCAGTTATCGCCATGGCAAAAAGTCTTCAACTTACGGTAATTGCCGAGGGTGTAGAGACAGATGAACAATTTGAATTTCTCCGGGGACTGCAATGTGATGAATTCCAGGGCTATCTTTGCAGTAAAGCGGTGACGTCAGAAGAAATGGGAAGGTTTCTGGCAAAAAATGCCGGGAAGTTGCTTTAAATCTATGTTTAGGAATTTCAATATATTGTAACACGTTAGTTTTTTGAAAAATTCCACTAATAACAAATGTTTGCCGCATAGTGCAGGGGCGAAGCATTTGCATGTTTGGGCATAAACGCATGATTGTTACCGTTCTCCCAATAGAAAGCTGGATTGAAAGTATAAAACGTTTGGTTCAGGTTGCAAACCAATGTCATTAAGTTAAGAAATTGGTTTATAAGGGAAAGCAAATATTTTTTTGCGTGGTTGAATATTTCTTGGAAATTTTCTTCCA
>NZ_JBDIWA010000009.1:0-104786 GCF_039794105.1 Candidatus Kuenenia sp. | reverse complement strand
TTGAAAACAATTCTGCTATAAGAAATGGAAGAAAATTTCCAAGAAATATTCAACCACGCAAAAAAATATTTGCTTTCCCTTATAAACCAATTTCTTAACTTAATGACATTGGGTTGCAACCTGAACCTATGAGTTTATGCGTATAATGGGACTATGTACTGCGGTAAAATTCCAAAATCCCTGTTTGGAATCTTGAATTTATTTGTCATTTGTTCTGTCAATAGAAAGCGGAATTGAAAATATAAAACGTTTGGTTCAGGTTACAAACCTGAACCCGCGAATGGTTTCCATTTGTCCCAGTCTGAGGAGTTTGGGAACGAGTTGTGCTTCGGTCGTTTAATGGATTACGCTGAATAGTTACATAGTTAAAACGATTTAACTATTTGACCAATCAACTAATCAACCAATCGGGGTGTTGGCAATGCTACCTTTGCCGGCTGAATTGTTTTTTTAATGATCTCTTTTGAATTGACTATGTTTAATTTTTTAAAGAGGAAGTCAAATTTGTCTTCAAGATCCTGTCCGATTTTTGCCCTGATATTTTCCGGTAAATCCCAGAATTTCTGCTTGAAAGGGCCGAACCCCATTTTTCTGGTCGTGTATATAAACTGTTCTTCGGTCTGGCCTTCCTTCCATTCGCTGCGGCATTTATCTTTGAGGAGTTCGTATATCTCTTTCTTAAAATCCGGAGGGAAGGCGCTGTTATCATAAATCATATTCTGAAATTCTGTGGCGAGATGCACTTCCGCCGTATCTGTCTCCGGAAATTTGCCGAATGCATCAGCAGGAAGCGTTGAAGCGCCATGCTGCACTGCCCCGCTCATGCCGTATTCATCCTTTGCGGCATTTGACAAGGTTTTTAAAGTATCAAAGTCAAGTTTAACGTCGGCGATGGTTCCGTCAGGAAGCACGACCCCTCCATGGGATGTGCCCGTCTGCACGCTGATTTTACTGATGCCTTTTAATCCGCTGCCCTTTGTTTTTAAAGTGGCGTTGTACCCATCCATGAACGCCCGCAGTTCTTCAATGGTGCTGTTCTTTTTCCCCACTTCGCCGATTTCTCCGCCAACGGATATCGTAATGCCCTTTGGTTCCAATGACCTGATATATGCGGTAAGTTCGGCGGCAAGTTCAAAATTGAGGCGTTGTTGCCCGGCAAGATCGGGTTTGCTTAAATCGACCAGTGTGGAGGTATCAATGTCAATATTATAAAAACCGCCATCGATGGCCTCTTTTATGAGGTTTTTTACTGTAGTAAGCTCTGCTTCTTTGTCCGCTTGATACTTCCGGAGAATAATCTGGAAGTGATCGCCCTGGATAAATACAGGGTATTCATGCCCTTCCCTGATGGCTGCCGCAAGGACAACCGCTGTGTATTCTGCAGGCCGCTGCCCGGTATATCCGATTTCCGACCGTGCGATTTCAAATATCATTGCCGCTGCCTTGTTTTTCTTTGCCGCACGAAACACGGCGCGGGCAACGTCATAGGTAAGTCCCCGAATGTTGCTGGCCGGCACGGTGAAACCCTTGTATTCTCTCCGTCCCATCGCATCATAAAGCGATTGTATGGAAGATGATGCATTGCCAAGCGCGTTGCTGGCAGACCTGATAAGCCACCGTGAGATATCTTTCAGATTACCGTCATTGTTGAAAACAGCATTGTAAACGATATTATCTATCGCCTTTGTTCTTAACGCATCTTTATTGATTATAGAAATTGTTCCATCTTTTTGAATATCGATAATGCCTTTAATATTATTGAATAGGTCTTCTTTTGTTGTGTATAGCATAAGCAGTATACTCCCTTCCGTATGTTTTTATTTGTTTTTGAAATATCCTTCATATTTCTCCACGTCTTCTTTGCTCCCGATAATAAGTGGCGTCTTTTGGTGGAGTTGTTCCGCTTTTATTTCCATGATAGCAGTATCGCCGGTGGAAGCCTTACCGCCTGCCTGTTCAACAATAAAGGCAAGGGGAGCTGCTTCATAGAGCAATCTGAGTTTTGATTTAGGTTTTTTCGGGTCTATGTAATCGGCAGGATACAGAAAGATGCCGCCATATAAAAGGTTTCTGTGGAAATCCGCTACCAGAGAGCCAATGTAGCGGAGAGAATAGGGCTTTTGCCCCGTCTCAGGGGTTACCTTTTTCAGATCGTTAATGTATTTCCGCGTTCCTTCGTCCCATGTATTTGCGTTTCCCTCATTGATACTGTAAACCTTGCCTCTGGAAGGGATTTGAATGTTTTTGTGCGAGAGTAAAAACTCTCCGATGCCCGGGTCAAGCGTGAATCCATGTGAACCGTGTCCAGCAGTATATACCAGCATGGTGCTTGAACCATATACAATATAACCCGCAGCAACTTGCTCTACGCCCTTTCTCAAGCAATCCTCAAGTGTTCCATTGCCAGCAGTTGTTTTTCTTCGGTAGACGGAGAATATGGTGCCCACGCTTACATTTGCGTCAATGTTTGAAGACCCGTCAAGGGGGTCAAACATGAGCACGTATTTGCCTTTGGGATACTGGTCTGATATCGGGATAATGTCTTCATTTTCTTCCGATGCCATAACACAAAGATGGCCGCCATGGTCCATTGATTTTATAATGGCGTCATTGGCATACTCGTCCAGTTTTTTTACTTCTTCTCCATGGATGTTTTCCTGTCCTGTGAGACCCAATATATCGGCAAGTCCTGCACGATTTACTTCCCGTGAAATGATTTTTGCGGCAATAGTTAAGTCCCACAGTAGCCCTGTCAGCTCGCCTGTGGCCTCCGGGTGATCCCTCTCTTGTTCAATTATATGTCTTTGTACGGTAATAATTTTACTTCCCGACATCCTGCCTGTCCCCCCCACAATATTACGTTTCAATTCAATGCCATTCCTTAATCTTTACAACCCCATAATTCTCACTGTCCGCCAAAAGGCAGGCGTTTCTGCGATATTCTACATTCTTACTCGTTTATGTGTCAATGTTTTATCTTTTTGACAACAAATGGAAGGGAACGGAATTTTACTTGTAGTGGCTGGCATAGCCAGAACCAAACAAGCATGAAATAAAAAATACGAAATTCGAAGTACGAAATACGAAACAAATCCGAATAATAACAAAGCATAAAATTCAAAACAAATTCAAAACATCTCTGTTTGCGTGCGATTACGTACAGGCAGGCAACAATATGAAGCACGAAATGCGAGATACGAAAGAGGCATTTGTTTAGAATTTCAAATCATTTTGTCATTAGAATTTGTTTCGTATTTCGGATTTCACAATTATCGGGTTGGCGTTGACAATGCAGATCAGAAATAAACAATAAGGGAGGTAAGAAACATGTGTTCATTGAGGTCAAAGCTGGCGCCCGATAGTCCAAAATCTTCGCCGTCAACGTCATTTGCCCATCTGAATTGGTAGGCGGCGTCAAGGCTGAATCGTTTCGTGGAAATGCCGCTTCCAACGCTGAAACCGTACACATCGGTAGGATTTCCAAGTGAGGGGCGGGGATCATAAAAAAATCCCCCGCGAACAGGAATGATGGTTTTTTTGCGGAAAATCAAATATTCCATACCGGTCCTGACGGCAAAGGTATCATCAATATCCCTGTCTGTGGATGCGCCTCCCAGCGGACGTGATTTATTGCCCTCTTCGTCTTTCTGTTCAAATGTTGACCAGTCTGTCCACGTTACGTCAAATGAAAGGGATAAGGCGTCATTATAGCGAAAACCAAATCCCGCGCCGAAGGACATGGGATAATCAATTTCCATTTCTTCCCGGCTGTGGAGGCGGGACTGCCCTAATGGGTCGGTAATAGACGTCATGTTAGTGACGCGATTCACACTTGCTGTGTAGGGGGTGTCGTAAACAGCGCCAAAGGTGAGAAGTTTATCCTCCCGTTCCCATATATCCCATAACACCCCGAAGGTGAAATTAATTGCCTGAAAATCCTCAAATTTTGTTTCCGAATCGTATGTCGTGGTAATATCCGTGCCGTCAAGATTGCCGCTTCCTGTCGCCTTCGTAGTTTGTTTCCATGCGTAATCTCCAAAAAATTCATCCGTAAAAATATTGACTGCTATGCCGAGGGATATTTTGGGCGTCACTAGCACTGACAGTGCTGGCGTCAACGCACCGACGCCGCCTTTTGATTCAAATTGTATCGTTTGCATGTAATCCAGTGACGGCGGGGAGGGGTCATCGATGGACATGCTAAAGTCCAGATCCATATGGAAATCATAAATTTGCTGATAGTTTAACGCAGCAACCATGTTTTTCCCAAAAACCCTGAAAGGATACGCAGCGCTGGCGTAATTCAAATCGCCGCGCGATACGGATTCATTGCCAAGGGTGAGGCCGGTAAAACCCGTATCAAAATCCTGCTCCGTTGCCAGAAAAGAACCCACTATGGATACTTCCGGCTTTTCCAATTGTATCAGGGCGCCGGGATTCCATGAGGCGGCAGTGGCGTCGTCTGCGACTGCAATAAATGCGCTTCCCTGTGCAATAGCCCTTGCACCGGAACCTGTGGGTAGCGGAACTGCGTTAACATTTGGCGGCGATAGGGAAAATTGTGCAAAGGATGCCTGTGATAATGACAGGGACAGGAAAATGCCCGTTAACGCAAAAAGTATTTGTTTTTGTCTCATAAAAGATCCTTATTTCATCCCGCGTTCCATGCGAAAACGCACATAAAGGGCGCTCATGCGTCCATAGTATAATAATCCGCAAATGCCTAACCTGGCATAGCCAGAACCAAACAAGCATGAGATAAAAAATCCGAAATACGAAGCATGAAATACGAAACAAATTCGAATAACAAAGCATAAAATTCAAAACAAGTCCAAAACATCCCTGTTTGCGTGCGGTCACGCACAGGCAGGCAACAATATGAAGCACGAAATGTGAGATACGAAAGAGGCATTTGTTTGGAATTTCAAATCATTTTGTCATTAGAATTTGTTTCGTATTTCGTGCTTCGTATTTCGGATTTCACCCTTAAGGGTTATCCATCCTATTTCGTAATCACCATATCGTCCTTCATTATATCTACAGAGTCTTTTGCCGTGGTAATTTTGACGAAAGAAGTATCCGGCTGCACCTGGACAACGCGTGCTATTACCTCCAGGGGTTCTTTTATCCTGAAATTCCCCACATTTATTTCCCTGAAAACCAGCAATTTCATTCCTATTGAAAGCCCGTGGTTTGCGCCTGCGTTCACATGAAATCCCTTTCCTGAAACGTGTATGACCTCTCCCTGCGTTATCGGAAACTGCTGTTTCATCTTTAACGCGAGACCGTACATGAGCCAATCAATGTTTTTATCATTTTTGTCTTCGTCGTAAACATCCGTATTCGCCAGTATTTGTGTTGTTTCCGTATCTACAAGCCGCAATGTGACATTTATTCCTTTGTCATCTTCCTCAACCAAACCAAAAAGCATGCCTTCCGCCGCCTGTATTTTCCCGATCTTAATGGCGGTATCCGGCGACGCCAGTTCAGAGTTGCTGATTTTTTGTTCCTTTAGTATTTCCAGCAATTTTGCCTGATCTCTTTCGACAAAATTAAATCTTTTCGGGTCGTCATCGAAGGCATTGAGGAGTTTGGCGTTAAGCCTGTCCACCGGTACTCCCTTGTGTGTGGATGACTGTAACGGCAACAATGCCACAGAATATCTGGATGATTCGGAATATGTTCTCAACGGGAGTAAAGAAATGGTAAATCTGGCTTCCGTATCAAATAATTCAAAGGTTTTTTTCTCAATGACCACCGGAGAAAGCGCTGCTTCATTGCCTTTTGCGTCAATTGCCATCACCGTAACGGTATTTTCCCCTTCATTGAGTTTGAGAAAATGATTAAAGAACACATGCTTGCCAGGCCTGATTTCTATGGCTTCCCCGTTAATAAACAATTTTTCAACGCCGCTGTCATCATGCGCCTCTCCGCTAAAGAAAAAGTTTTTATCATACACGATGCACGACTTTATATTGCTGCGAATAATCGGTGAAGATATATCTTCGCCTTTAATTTGAGACGAAGTATTGTTTTTTGTATCAGGCGCAACGGCGGTTTGAGATGCGAGAAATGTATTGATAAGGGATCCGCTTAGTCTGGTTGCGGCAAGCAAAACGGGTTTGTTGGGTGTGGTGTTTTGCGTAAATTTAATTTCACTCCATTTGTCTTCAGGCCAGAGCGAAGCCTTTACCGTTAATTTTTGCTCTCCGCTTGTTTCATTTCCGGCAACGTCTGTCACCCTGAATGATACCTTGTTTCCTTCCTCCAAAACTATTTCCTGCTGGAAATGTACCTCCTTTTCATCGCCATGCGGAACAACCGTATCATTTATAGAGAGACTTTTTATGCCATGATCATCCACAACCGTTCCTTTTACGATGGCGACATTCCTTCCGTTTTTCCTTTGCACCTCTATATCATCAAGATAAAGAATCGGCGGACGCAAATCCAGGGTGAGCCGGAACTTTAGTTGAGAAGCCTTTCCCATCAGGTCGGTGGACGCCATATGCAGCGTGTTTTCTCCCATGCTAAGCGCTACTTTTTCACTGAAGCCCAGGTCCTTTTCGGCGAGTTCAATAAATTGCCTTTTCCCCTGTATGGTAACTTCCCTGACAAACTGATCATCCATTGCTATGCCGGCAAGGTTAACTATCGGCGTATTCACAATTTCCCCGTCAGTGTGAGAGGTCACTTTAATCTGCGGGGGCTGTATATCTGCCTTTGTTGTCTTTAAAATCTCCTCATTGCATTTGTTTAAATAAAACTTTGCCCTTGCGGAATCGGCGGTGGCGAGGGATGCTTCCAGCTCCAGCTTTGCCAGTTCAAATTGTTTTAATTCATAGTATGTAATACCGAGTTCCCGGCGGGCAAAATAATCCCAGAAATGCAATCCATAGCTTCTCGCTGCACGGCTGTCTTTGCTTCTGATTTCAATTGCCTTTTTATAGTCCGCAATAGCCTCTTCATGGAATCCACCCTCTGCATACCACCGGCCTCTTGTGTAATAGTTCCACCATTTGCCCCTGTAGAGATTAAATTCATTTGTAATTTCCTCTTTCGAACGTCCCGATTTAAAATATTCACGCCAGCTATCGGTGGCAACGGGCGTTGTTGAAGCGCAGCCAATGCTTAACAGCATTAACATAACGGAGATGATGGTAAATTTTATCGTTCTGTTTTTCATATTATAACTTCCGTTTTGCAGAAATTTTTTCTCTGATTATCGAAGACACAGCACTGGCGACAGCCCTGAGATTATCTTCGGCATGAAAGACATGCTCCAGTGTGTCCACTTGCGTGGTGGCGGTATCTACAATTTCCATCCTCAGTATAAGCTGATCTGGCGTATCGCCGGGAACAACCCCGCTAAAACACAAGAATTGTGCTCCCTGTATTTTCCCAAGGCTTATCCTGTACATTTCATCTGCCAGTGCCGAGCCGCTTAGTCTTTGCTCCCTCAATATCTCTTCCTGAAACTCCAGATCCCTCTCGACAACACTTAATCCTTTTTCTCCGATCAGTGCGTCTATTATTCTCTGCCGTAGCCTTTCCACATTCCTCCTGTTCGATAAAACGCCCATTTTTACCGTAAATTCTTTTATCGAGAGCGGAATGGTGGGTTCCGTTTCAACTAATTCCTGTACCCTTTTCCGGGGTTTTTTATCAACGGCGACAATGTCCTTTGCCTGTTCTTTTGCAATAGACTCGAGTTCCTTAATCAAGGCGTCAATGTTGTCTTTCAGATTCTCTTTATGTTCTAAGGATTCTTTATTTACGGAGGGCGCCTCTGCATATTCCTGCTGAGCGCTTACGGCGTCTGCCACTGCAGCGGAAGACGATTCCTTTGTCCCTCTGGTTATAAGGTCAAAATAGACGTCCGTATCCTCTGAAGGATTAATGAATACCGTGCTTGTCACATCGGCAAAGCCCTGCTTTTTTATAGTAACAGGATAGGTACCCGCAGCAAGTTTCACGGTTACCGGCGTGACAGCGTTGATATTGCTTCCGGCAATCAGGACGGAAGCCCCTTCAGGGGTTGATCCTATTTGTATTGTTCCAGGCCGGGGCGTGGAAACTGTCCCGCCCTTTTCTGTCGCAGGAACATCCGTGCCCGGGAAACCCAAAGGAAGGTTATTGTCAAAATTGCCTGTTATATCAGGGTGCTGGGCGCTTTGTGTAGCACGTTTGACCTTTTCTTCCAGGTAGTCATATGCCTCTGCAAGTGTTACGATGCCGTTGCTATTCCCAGTCTTGTCCGCTCCGCCCCTCAAGCCTTCCAGTAAATGATAGGTAAACGCCCCGTGTCCGCCTCCCCATTTGTCTGATTCCATTGACACCTCGCCAGCCCTGCAGGAACTTACTACCCCCCATCCTTCCCGCGTCGATTTAAGTTCGGTGAGGGCGATATTAATGGTGTTAGAAAACCCCCTTGTTCCGGCGGAACCCGCTGACAATCCGGCGCTGTGGCATGCGTCGGCAAGAAAAATCAGTCGCTTTGCCAATATGTACCGTTTCATATCTGCGTTTACGTTTTCCATGTGGTATGCGGTTGCCGATAAGCTTGCAAGCTCAGAATCGTGTGTTAACAAATAGAGATTATTGGGACGATCCGGTTCCGGCTCACCATGGCATGCCATGAAGATGACAACATAATCGGTATCAATCGCATTTTTAAGAAAATTAGTCAGGGCGAGTTTTATGTTTCTAAGGGTTGCCTGTTCATTTGTGAGAAGCAACACATTTTCCTTGTTAAAATCTCCGCCTTCGGAACTGGTTATAAAATCATAAAATGCCTGGGCGTCCTTATCGGCATATTTAAGATCCGGTATTTTGGGGTCTTTATAGTCCGATATGCCGACTACCACGGCATACCGTTGTATATTTTTGGCCTCAAAATAGTTTTTTGGCGGCAATATACCGCGGATAAACTGGCCTCCTGCATGGGCAATATCCCTGTCGGGCAGATTTAATGCCTTATCTTTTGTATCCAGAATGATCTTCTTTTCATCAGGCTTCTGTGCCGCCGCAGCGGCCCCCTCCATTAATGCGCTGCTGTTTTCTCCGATTTCGATAAGCGCCCTTGAGGCATATACCTCTTTTCTGCCGCCATCATAATAAACAATCACTGCGCTTGCGCCGTCTTCCACTTCCAGCATATCACCTTTTTGCAATTCCATCGCCTTTTGGGTTTCAAGCTTGCTTCCGTCTCTCAAAAGCCATACTTTCCCGGATGATTTCCTTATCATGCCAACCACACACTCCCCGGCATAAGACAACGGCAGGAAAACAAGCGAAAAAATAAATAACAGCAAATGAATAATAACTTTGGTCTTTGACATAGGCTTCTTCATTGTTTCCAAACCTCCAAAACAAAAGTTTAAGGATGTTATTCGCAACAGAGAATGCGAATTTTATTCAATTCGATATAATTTAATAGGTTTCATTTTTCCTCTAAGGAAAACCTCCTTCTCCGGAATAAAGTCGAAGTTAAAGTCATTTTTTAATTGAGAAAATGTTGATTCTGTTATAAGAATATTTGCGTTTAATTCCTTCGTGACCCCTTCAATACGGGATGCGGTGTTTACGGCATCGCCGACAATCGTATATTCCATTTTAAGTTCCGAACCAATATTTCCGGCAATGGCATAGCCGGAATGAATGCCGATGCCGATTTTTAACGGAGGCGATATGTTAAGGTCTTTGTTTAATGTATCAAGTCCCGCAATCATTTCTATCGCCGAACGCACCGCCAGTTCCGCATGATCTTCCCTTTTTACCGGCGCCCCGAAAAAAGCAAGAATGCCGTCTCCCATGTATTTATCCAAAGTCCCTTTATTCTTTAAGATAATATCGGCCATTACGGAAAAATATGAATTCAACAGAGAAACAATACGCTGTGGGTCGGTGTTTTCTGATAAGGAAGTAAACCCGCGAATATCCGCAAATAATATTGTAGCGTGCACGCGGTTTCCGCCAAGGTTCAACGCATCCGGGAATTTTAAGATTTCATCCACCACCTCTTTGCTTACATATCGCTTGAATATTTTTTTCACCATCCGTTTTTCTTTGTCTTCAACGGTGTAACGGTAGGCAAACACTGCGGTATAGGCAAGCGGGATGCTGCCTGCCGGGCAAATAAGCGGTAAAACAATGGTATGATGAATAAAAAGCATGATGCTGATAAAAACGAAAATACTTAGTACAGCAAAGGCTGCAAATCCGCCGATAGCGGGCGGCAATTGAAAAGCTATGAAACTTGTCAGTATCCCCAAAAATACAATAATTGCCATCGTTTGCCATTCTTCCTGCGGGACAATGAAATTTCGCTGCAAAATCGTATTGATGGTATTTGCAATAATTTCCACCCCCAATGTTTGCGGGGTGCCTGAATACTGTTTTGAACGATAATAAGGAGTTGGCTTGAAATCCTGACTATAGATATTCCCGGGGCCTATCAATACAATCTTATCCTGAAAGTGTTCCTTAAAGAAATCCTCGTTTTCCTGAGAAGCCATTTCCCATACCTCGTAGAAGGACAACATCGGAATGGTTCCGCTCGGCCCGGCAAAATTAATTCTCATTTCATTGTACTCATTTACCGGAATTGAGTAGTCGCCTACAAGGATGTGATTCCCTTTCTTTTCTATGTGACTGTTAAGCGCCTTTGCTATAACTTTCAGCCCAATATAAGCATACAAATTATTTTCTATATCACTCATCAGCAGAATCTGCCTGCGCACGCATCCGTCGCGGTCAATGGTTAAATTCGAAAAACCAATATTGTCCGGGTCCGCTGCATATAAATACCGGGGCAGCGGGTTTAGTGCCTTCAATCCATTTACATCCTTATCCCAGCGCAATAAATTAATCATAATAACATTTTCCGCTTCCATTAATGCGTCAGCCATTATGCCGTCATGGTCTTCTCCGGCAACCTTGTCTTTCAGGGAAATCGTTTGCAAAAAATCTATCCCAATCGCCTTTGCGCCGCCGCCTGCAACTGCTGTTATGATTTTTGCAAAATAGGGATTCCAGAATACAAAGGGATCTTTGATTTCATCAAGCGCCTTCTCATCCGTACCGATGATGATTATCTTGTCGTTCACCGGAATATGTCCTCTTACAAGGAATCTGAAATCGTAGCACCTTCGTTCAGTACTTTTAAGAACATTACTATACTGTACGGCTGCCATAATAGCGCCGCACAACATGCCAATAATGATGATACCGGTATAATGTTTCACTGAATTTAATACACCTTTCTCCAGTCTCCAATTTTTAATTCCAAAGCGTAAAAAGATAAACCACAGATTTCACAGATTACGCAGATTAAAAAAAATCCCCAGTCTCCAATCCCAGTTGGTAGGCTAGAGGTAAAACCTCCAGCCTCCAATCGTCGCCAGGTATATTTGTTACCAAACCAACATACCTTTTTAAACCATACGGCTTTCCCGTAGTTAGCGACCCCGAAGAGTTGCTCTATAGCAGAGAATGGACGTTAATACTATGCAAAGCATCTCTCCGTATTTTCCATCGATTGATTACTTATATAAACTTCACAATCGTTTTCCATACGTGGCCTGGATACAAACCACATATCCTATCCAATGTTAGTCGGATTTATGCTAAAGCGTATGGGCGTATTTAATTTATGTATTTTATCAACTCCACTACGGTTATGCCCCCTTAATCCCTGATACAACCAGGAACTATTATGAGCAATGCAGACTACTTCAAAGATAGACCATAGAGAGAAATATAGTCTATCACCATCTCATACAACTCGGATTTCGGATTCCCTTATACCTTGTTGTTAGGGATATTTCACCCAAGATGTAAGTCTTCCCTCGGTCATATGGATTACCCCTTTTCCTTTCGTGATGTATGTTTGAACGCATTACCCGGAGATGTGTTAAACTAATCTCTTTAAACATCTCCGACAAGGACTTTTGCCAATGCTTCGCCCGGAATGGGCGGTTGGCACGAGTACTACGCCATACTCATACACCCCGAAAGGTCGTCTGTATCTCGTAACTCCGTCATACCCCTCACTGGAAATAGTCTATCTTTCTACGCATACGGATTACTCCATTGTATACGCATAGACACAAACTTCTCTACGAGGAATTAGGCTAGCAGAGGTGGTATTTGCAACCACTCGGGTATTCCATACCTCAAGGCACGCCATTTCCCAATGACCACATCTACGTTTATTTTTTTGTATTCGATTTAATATTCTGGTTTGTGGGTTCAGGTTTGTAACCTGAACCTCATGTTTTATGTTGTCGATTGTGCCTTCGGTTACTCACAACGCCGATTAAACCATTGGGTTGCAAACCTGAACCCGCCGGAAAGGAAATTTTGCATAATTTTTTTGTTCATCCTCTATCGCATCCCCTGCGATCGTTCGACTTAGCTCACGGCGAAGTTGTGGCGTTCTCTGCGGTGGGCTGAACTGTCGCCATGAATAAGACATTTTTCCTTGTAATCGCGAGGCACGCCTTGCCACTGCAAATCATACCCCTTACAAGCGGATTTTTTTAAAAAGATTAAACTGTTACAAAACAAGACACGTATAATAATATCACAATTATTATGTGTATGTAACGTGTATCACATAGCGCAGCCTTTGGCTGCAACCAAATTCGAAATACGAACATCGAAATATGAAACAAATTCAAATGACAAAAAACGCAATGCTCCAAATTTGTAGAGACGCACGGCCGTGCGTCTCTACTAATCAATGCCTTACGGTTATGTATTTTGAAAAACGAGCATAAAAAAACAAGAAGTTGATGGATAGTATTACAGATTAAAAAAAAATCCCCAAATCCCCAATGACCACCTATTTTTTACTTTTCATCTTTATATTTACCGTCTTTTTCCTTATTTGCCTTCAGTTTAAGTTTTGCGGCTCTTCAGGCAAATGAGTGGGTAAAAATGAGCCATGAATTGACTGCAACATAGCATAAAATAAGGGGAAAAAGAAGTTTTATATGATCAAAAAAAACCGTATGATAATTGAATGGAAAAAAAGAGACGACTGCTGGACGAATATCGGTTCCCTGGGTTTAGTCCGAGAGCAGAAATTAAGGGGATATTTGGAGACTCGAAGGCACGTGTTATTAGACTTAAGCGGACACAAAAAAAACGGTATGCGGGTGTTGTGGGAAGATTCATTGGAGTCATTACGACAAGAAAGTGCGTCGGGTGAATGGATGGGGAGAACCCATCAATAAGCTGAATCTCAAGTATGTATTCCGCGGGTATGAAGATATCTGCGGAATAGGCAACAGGAGAGCAGACTGTGCCGATAATCAGCAGAAGCATCAGAAATATATTTTTTCTTAGTTTGTTATGCATAGTATATGTACCCTTTTTTATGTAGGGGTTGTCGGGGTTCAAGATTTTGAACCCCCTACATCTTTCTGCATAAACAATTTCATTGACGGTTTTTTATAAATATGATACCTTTTTTTCATGGCGATTATCACCATTCCTAAAATACTCAGGGAAAAACTTACCGAAGAAGGCGCCGAAGCCTTGGTTGAAGTTCTGGACAAGGTCGAAGACCGGAGCGAGATGCACGTACTCCAGGTAGCCGAAGAACGTTTCGAGAAAAAAGTGGAGCAGGCCAAGTCCGAACTGAAAGACGATATAAACAGTCTTAGATCCGAACTGAAAGACGATGTTGGCAAGGTCGACAAGCGCCTCGAACAAGTCCGGTCAGAATTAAAGACGGATATTGCTAATGCCAGGGCAGACCTCATAAAATGGATGTTTATCTTTTGGATGGGACAAGTAATTACCATTACCGGTATCCTCATTGCCTTCCTGAAAAAATAAAAAATGTAATTCATAATATATTTACCTGCTTAAAAAGAATAACCACCGACTTCGTCGTGAGCTCAGTTGGACGATCACACGGAGAACAAAGAGTAACCACAGATTTCACAGATTGCACAGATTAAAAAAAAATCCCAAAATCGTAAATTCTAACACGTGTAATTCGTACAAGGATGTAGTTGTTTCAACACTAACTTTACTCAAAAATACTGCATCATTAATTACAGACAATGCTGACTGTGGCGTAGTCGTCCCAATCCCCACGCTGTTATTTATCGAATCCACAAATAACGCCCCTGAATCAATATTCAGATTATCCGAAGCCGTCAATGTACCGGCTGTAGTAATTACCGATGCTGTCATCGAACCGGCGTTATCCACCACAAAATTCCCGCCTGCCACTGACATCGTACCGGTAGTGATAAAATCAATATTTGTCGCAAGGTCGCTTGCCGTGATTGTGTTATCGGCAATATCTGCGCTGTACACCTAACCATCGGTAATCTATGAGCTCGAAACGGAATTTGTTCCCACGGCAACCGTTATCCCCGTCAACTGCGAACCGTCACCCACAAACCCGGTGGCCGTCACCGTGCCGATGACGTGGAGTTTCGTTTGCGGGGTGGTGCAGGAAGCGCCTTTTTTGGTAAAAAAGTGTGTAAGTTATTGAATTGTGTAGATATATATATAGAAGGCATTGTCATATGTGGGTGGAAAATGATATGATCCCTTTTTTCGGAGAAAGGGATGGTAATTATGCCACAGTTAGTATTACCCCTATTTTCCCCTGACTGCAAACTGATAAATAATCAGGTAGGTTTTGAGAAAATAGGTAGCAGGATATATTATTTTCATGGAAGGCTTCCTGTGTTTATTCATGAGGAAGACGACCTGGAATCATTTCGGTTCATCGCAAGTCAATGTACAAATTTGAGTCTTGATCTGCGGACAAAATTCATTTTTTTATTATTGCTTTCATATAAGTGTTTTTGTTAGTTTCAAATTACATGGCGATAAATAAGGAGATTTTGTTAACCTTAAGCTGGCATAGCCCGGACCAAACAAACACGAGATATGAAATAATAAAGGGGAACCACTGATTACCTAGCGCAGCCTTATTTGTTTCGGATTTTGCTATTAAATATTTTGACAAAAAACAGGAACGAAAGTGTCCTTGAATCTCCTTTGCTAAAAGATTTAAAAATTGAAATGAAAGAAATATTTTGAAGGCAGATAAATAATATCTCCAGATTGCACAGATTAGTTTAGTTTTTCGAAAAAGATATTCACGTGTACCTTTTATATAACAGGGATAAAACATTTTTCTTGTAGTGGCAAGGCGCGCATTGCCACTACAAATCATATCCCCTATAGGCAGATTTTTTTTAAAAATTAAAATTTTACGAATTAATGGAGAAATCTATAAGTCCAGTAATATCAATATCCGAAAGATTTCTCGCTCTGATCGAAATGACGGATTGTAAAGTTTTCGTGCAGATACTACGTAGCAACTTTTAAGGAAAGGAATTTTATGATTAATACATTGAAAATATACCATGAACTCAGTGAGACCATGGGTGAGCAATCTGCAAAGAAACTTGCCGAGGTAATAGGGGCAATGTATGAAGAGCTTCTGAATACAGTAACCAAGAAGGACTTCGATGGATTAAAAGATATTGTTAAAGATCTCGTTGATGTGCAGAAGAGGACGGAAGTCAAGGTAGAGGAGCTTACGGAGGCGCAGAGAGAAACACAGAAGGAAGTTGGCAGGCTTGACAAAGCAATGCTGGAGCTTGCGGAGGCGCAGAAGAGGACGGAAATCAAGGTAGGGGAGCTTGCGGAGGCGCAGAGAGAAACACAGAAGGAAGTTGGCAGGCTTGACAGGGCTATGCAGGAGCTTGCGGAGGCACAGAGGCGGACGGAAATTGAAATACAAAAACTTTCAAAAGGATTAGACGAGACCAGGGGAGAGGTTGGAGGGTTATCAAAGAGCATGGGTTATGCCTTTGAGAATGAGGCATATAGATCTCTGCCCGCTGTATTGAAGGAAAAATACGGAATAGCGGTAAAGGAGAGGATTATCAGGGCAGAGATTGGTGGTGGCGAGATAAATATATTTTGTAAGGCCGAAAGGGATGTATTTGAGGAGTTAGATGAAAAAGCAAGTGCGGTGGAAAATGAATACGGAAAGATAGAAATAGTGAGGTTGTTAATTACGCACTATGCAACTAAGGGTTTTATGAAGAAGGCAAAAGAGAATGGAGTAATAGTAGTGCAGAGTTTTGAGTGGTGAGATATGCAAAAGGAAAAGAAACAAGAGGGTGGAGTGGTTTAGGTGCTAAGACCAACAATAAATGAGCCTGATATTTTCACATTAAATGCATTTTTTAAATGCGTGGTAAAGTTTGTAACTATAACAATGTGGTAGTATTTGCCGTAAGTTTCAGCATGGTGTTCAGGGTGTGACCCCAACCCACTCCTTGCTCATGCCATGTTCTATTAATTTCCATTGATTCCTTTCTTTTTTATACGTAATTTTATAAGAATAATCGACCATCTTCCGGCGCCATGAGAAAAAATGCGATATGCCCGTTACAAATATTTCAACTTGTTTCGTCTGCGGCGCTATATCCTCGAACATAGCTATACAATGTTTTGTTGTATCCGGCGCTAATTCCCCTTTTGCAATTGCGGCAGACTGATATTTCTTTCCTTCGTAAAAATCCTCGTCTAATTCTTTCATGTAATCTACAAGTTCCGGATAATATGCGTCGGCATATTCTTCTCCTGTATCCGTTTTCAGAAATACGTCTATGGGCGCCGTGATTGTTTTCTCCATAGTATTCTTTAAGTTATAAAACCAGACAATATAGAGCAACTCCCCTTTTGTCCCTTCATTATGCACATATGTCTTTGGCGCAATCCATGAAAAATCAAGCGGCGATGCATATAATGTATGCATGAAGCAAAACATAGTCAATAACGGTAATACCACAGAAAAATATCTCCGTTTCAACAAATTACTCCTTTCTTAATTGTTGCATTTGCATATTGCGAAATTTTTTGGGTCTAACAATAATATTCCTTGTTGCGCTGTACACATAATCTCCCATGGCAGTGCCGTCATTGTCGGCTTCCAATCCAACAGCAAAGAATCTGACGGGATTGGCGACCCAGAAATCTTCGGGCGGCGCCTGCCATTTTACATGCCAATATTTTTGGTTTGAGCCTTTTTTCGTATGGGTTGCGTAAAGGCCGCCCGCTTCCACTTGGGTATCGTCGTCGTCTCCGACGTTAATAAAAGCGCCCACTAATCGGTTAAAATACCTGTCTTGCGCGGCAATTTGAAAACCATGATAATACGTATCCGTTTTTTTAAACGAAACCAGAATATCAACAATTTCACCCGGTTCGCATTCATCTAAAACAAATAACATAAATTTGCCCTTCCCCGAACCCACAGTATATTGGTAATGGCATCCCAGAATGTTGCATGTAGAAAAGGCGGGAGGATAGAGAATCCAGCCGTCTTTGGTTTTTGCAGCGCCTACGTTTGCCAGAGGCGCCCCGTCGGAATTGGCGAATGAATGCCGAGATAATAATACGAATATGGAAATTAAAAAAATAATGAAGGCATAATTCGCCATGCGTAAAAAGATAAGAAATCCTGAAATACCTGTTTTTTTATACAAAGAAAAAGAAAACTGCTTCATTTTTTTTTATCCTTAACACTTTTGGAAACTTCTTTGAGAAGAGATAATCCATAACGTATTGGAACGCCAAAATTGGACCCTCTGAATCCCGGAAAGATACCATAATTAATGCCTATAACCTGCCCTTTTTTATTAAATATAGGACCGCCGCTTCCGCCAACCGTTGTTTGCGCATCATATACCAGCTTGTTCTCCATAATATCACTTAAATGGCCTTGAGTGGCAAGTGGTTTTATAAAGCCGAAATTGGAAAGTTCCTGAACTAACTGAATAAAAGGGATGTGAATAAATTGTCTTACCAGTTCCGGATCCATCTTTGCAAAAATGGCCTTTATTCCTGCAGGATATCCCAGCAATAATATTGGTTCTCCCACAACGGCCCCCTTATCTGTTGTATCTAATTCATGTACCGGAATATTTATGCCACCGGTATCTATGCGAAGCAATGCTACATCCACTTCATCTGAAACCTTTTCCACCGTCAGGGGGAACGGTTCTTTGATGCCAGGGAAAAATGCCCTGAATACTACAAACTTAGGTTTCACCCTCGGGTCTAACTGTGATTCAGGGAAAGCATCAAGTTCCCACCAGGGTTCGGCAATATGACGATTGGTTATGATCAAGCCTTCGGCGCTCACTAAAAAACCGGTGCCGGTGTATTCATTTATTCCGGACCTTCTTCCCATCATAAAAAGCGGATCTCCCGTTTCTTCGTCATAATAGGAGAAGGCTCCCTGGATAAGGCAAACGCCGTTAGTATACTTTTTTATTATGTTTTCTGCAATAGACCTTTCGAGTTCGAGCATTTTCACCTTTTCTACGGTTTGTGTTAGTTTGATATTTTGAACAAAAAAATATGCGATCACAATGCCGGAAAAGACAACCAGTGTTAAAAGAATACGCAATTTGATATGGTGCGAGGTTTGGGTGTAGACCTCCCATAAAAGTTGTTTAAAAAATCCCGTTGCGGTGTCGAAACGCCCCTTCTTCGAGGTAAGAGCAACCCCTAAAGAGTCTTCCAATATTTCAGACCAAGGTTTGCAAATATCGTCTTCATCTATTTTTATACGGAATCTTACCGTTGGCCCGCCTGCTCCAAATTCTATTAAATCACCGTCTTTAAGCGCCATTTCGCTAATTACTCTATGATTAACCAGCGTGCCTTTTAAGCTTCCTTTGTCGATTAATAGATACCCACATTCCTTCCGTAGTATTTCAGCATGAAAAGCGGAGATGTTCGTATCTTTTTTTGCATCAAAGGCAATTTCATTTGATGCATCGGCGCCAATAGTTATTTTATCGGAAGAAAATACTTCTGTTTTTCCACGACGGCTGCCTGATAAATGAACGAATACTGCTTTCAGTGCAATTTCTCCTTCACGTTAGTACATTATGCAGTCGGCAATCTACAATCTACAGTCTACAGTCGGCAAATTGCAAATTGCAAATTGCAGATTGAGGATTGCCGACTGAGGGCTGAGGACTGTTTTAGATTTTTCGGGGAATAGTTGCTTTTTGCTATAAATACTTGTTTATCTCGGTTATCAACATTTCTTTTGTGAATGGTTTTTCCAGGAATGATACCTTTCCCAACGCCTGGAAGCATTGATATGTTTGTTTGTCTAATGAAGACGCCATGATCACTGGCACCTCTTTATAATGTTTGTCTTTCCTTAACAAGGCAAACAACCTATCGCCGGTAATATTTTCCATCAGAATATCCAGTATTACCAAATCATATTTTTTCCCCTTCATTTCTTTGAGTCCTTCTTCCCCGTCAGAAGCATACGTGACCGAGAATTGTTCGCCTTTCAACATATCCCTGTAAAATTCCTGCATTTCAGGATCGTCTTCTACAATTAATAAATCTTTCATAATGTACCTTCCTTTAAAAACGATAAACCACTAAGTTGATTGTTTCATCAGATGGCATGTGGGCAATCTGAAGGTAAATTTTGCCCCTTTTCCTTTGCCTCCTGACTCAGCCCAAATACAGCCATTATGTAATTCGACAATGTTTTTGCTTATTGCAAGGCCTATTCCGGACCCTGGTATGGAAGGGGTTTCCTTATAAAATTTGTCAAACGCATGCTTAATTGCTTCTTCGTTCAGCCCCTTTCCTGTATCTTTTACGGACACTTCAAAGCCGTAGGGCGTTATCATGAACGATATCTCGATACGGCCATGACTGGTAAATTTTATTGCGTTTCCAACCAGATTAACAAGTAAATAATACATTTTTTCCCGGTCGGCTTTCAAAATAATAGTGGCAGGTATTTGATGTGTTATTGTATTGCCTTTTTGTATAGCGATAGGGTTTAATTCGTGGATAACCTGGTCAACCAATTCGACGAAGGTGAAATCGGATATATTTAAACGTTCTACTCCCGATTCCAGCCTCGATATGTCGAGCACATTTCTGATAATGTTTTTCAAACGGCTCACATTGTTTTGAAGGAGATTGTAAAGATGTAGTTCTTTTTCCCCTGCAGATTCACTTTCTATTGCAAAAGAACGTCTATACATGTCAATTGCCATTTCCATTTTGGCAACAGGTGTTTTTAGTTCATGCGTGACGTCACGGATTAAACTGTTTTTTAACTCATCCAGTTTTTTCCTATCGGTAATATCCCGGCAAAACCCCTCAATGCCAATTATTTTATTATCTTGTTTGATGGGGATTGCTTCCAAAGACAGCCACACAATGTTGCCTTTTTTGTGGACAACGCGAAATTCAAAATCCATCAAAGAGTCCTTTTCGCCATGCAATAACTGAAGAATTTCACGCAGCACCTGCCCCTGGTCATCAGTGTGGCATAGAGAAAGTATGGAACCGCCCGCATCGTAGAAGTAATGCACGGAGTAACCCAGTATTTTTTCTACGGAAGGATTTATCAGAAAGAATTTGCCGTCGCTTGTGCATTCAAAAATAATGTCAGGGGAACTTTCGACTACATTTCTGTATTTTTCTTCCGCATCCTTGATTCTGTTGAAAAGCCGTGTATTTTCAATTGCCATGGCTAATTGCGGTGCAATTTTTGACACAAAATCCACATGCTTTTTCGAATAATGCTGCTTCTGCCTGCTGCCAAAATTTATGCTGCCTATTATGCGTTCTTTGAATTCGATCGGATATTTTTTCTCATCGATGTGAAACAATTTTTGATGTTTCATTATGCATCCTTTGTAAACAAGCGGAAAACCAAGTCTTGATCGAATGCCCTCCTTAAACAAAAAGACGTCCGTTGCAAATTGGCTTTTGGCGGTATCGTCCACTATTACGGGTTTGCGGGATTGCACTACTTTTTCCATGAGGCTATCTTTCATGGGGTACAAATCGCCTTCTTTGATGTAGGTATCTTCACGCGTTTTTGACTGCACCACAAATGCTTCGTATAAATTATTATCTTCGGTTATAAGGGTGATGGTTAATCTGTCAAAATCAATTATTTTTGACAGTTCATTGCTCATCGTCTGATAAACTTCACGAATATCAAGGCTGGAGAAGATGATTTTGTTAATATTAAGAAAGGTGTCTTTGTTGTAAGTAAACATAAGGGGATTTAAACAATCAGTAATTTCTATTGAGTTTCCTGGAAAGAAACATCCAATACATTCATTAGATTATAGGGGAAGCAAAGCATTTTCTGGTATAAAAAATAAGATAACACTTTAATTTTTTGAAAATATGTCCAGGCATTAACATAATGGGGAATAAATGTAGAGCGAAGAGGTTCTTCGCTCTATGATGAAGGGCAGTCTGGTTCGTTCTCGTTCCCAAGTAGCGGCAAGGCATGCCTTGCCGCTACTTGGGAACGTAATTGCATCGGAAGCCGGAGTTTGGGAACGAGCGTTTTTGCTTTTTCAAAAGACTAAATTGTTACAAATTATTACGATTTGTTTGACTCTATTAAAACAGGTGTTGAATCTTTAGATATTCAACACCTGTTTTTTTACGACAAGCAATAAATCAAATGTTAGCCGTTGCTAAATAGCCGCTTCGCCGCTCTCTCCGGTACGTATACGGTGGATATCGTCAATTGGGGAAATAAATATCTTCCCGTCGCCGATACTGCCCGTTTGCGCCTCTTTTTTGATGCAATCTACGACCTTATCCACATCCTGGTCTGCAACAACAATTTCAACTTTAACCTTTGCCAGCAAATCCACCCTGTATGTTCTGCCTCGCCATTGTTCCGTAATGCCTTTCTGTGATCCATGTCCTTTTACGTCGGTGACAGTCATGCCAGGATAGCCAGAATCTTCCAGTGAATCTTTAACAATGCTGAGTCTCTCCGGTCTTATTATGGCCTCAATCTTCTTCATTCATGATTCTCCTTTAACAATTAAAAATGTCCAGATACCTGTTTATCTGATCATTTTGTACGCTTTGTGCCGTACAAATAGTAAATTAGCTCTGTGCTTCATAATAGTGATATGAAACCTCTTTGTGTTGTGTAAGGTCCATGCCGGTGTCTTCTTCGGCTTCTGTCGGCCTCAAGCCCACGACTGATTTTACAAACCATGTTAAAAGGCCGGTAATGCAAAATGCCCATGCCCATGCGGCAAATATTCCTATAATTTGCTTTCCTAACAGGGAAGGATTTCCATGAAATAAACCGTTTGGCGCCGCAGGATTTACCAGTGAATCGGCAAAAAGCCCGGTTGCGAATGCTCCCCATGTTCCGCCAACGGCATGTACCCCAATAACATCCAATGCGTCATCATAACCCAAAGCCTTCTTCATTTTTGCTACGGCGAGGTAGCATAAAATTGCAGCCGGAACACCTATACCTATGGCGGCCATAGGCCCTACAAAGCCTGCTGCCGGAGTTATTGCAACCAGTCCGGCTACCGCTCCGGAACATGCGCCAAGTATGGAAGGTTTCTTGTGGAATGCCCATTCTATGAGGGACCATGTTGTTGCTGCTGCGGCTGCTGCAGTGTTGGTGACAACAAATGCGTTTGCGGCCAATCCGTCGGCGGCTACTGCGCTGCCGGCGTTGAAACCAAACCAGCCAAACCACAGTAAACCGGTACCCAGCATAACAAAAGGCAGATTATGCGGTGGTTTTACTTGTTTTGGATATCCTTTGCGTTTCCCTAAAAACAGAATTACGGCAAGTGCGGAGGCTCCGGAACAAATATGAACTACCGTCCCTCCGGCAAAATCCAGAGAATCTATGGCAAGAAGCCAGCCTTCTGATGACCATACCCAGTGCGCTAAGGGGGGATAAACGATGGCGCACCACAATAGCATCAGGAGAAGCCATGCATTAAATTTCATTCTCTCGGCAAATGCGCCTGTCATCAATGCCGGGGTGATAATCGCAAACATGCCCTGAAACATCATAAATGTTAAATGAGGAATTGTTGATGCGTAAAGATCGCTCGGCGCCTGTCCAACCAGGCCTGCCCCTAGGCCACACCACTGAAGACCACCAATAAACCAACATCCGGGAGCAAAACTCAGACTGTAGCCCCAAAGCACCCACGTCACGCTAACGATGCCCATGCAAATAAAGCTCAACCACAAGGTATTTACCATGTTTTTTGCGCGTACCATGCCGCCGTAGAACAAGGCGAGGCCAGGCGTCATGATTAATACAAAAGCGGTAGATACTAACATCCACGCATGGTCTCCTTTATCAATATTCGACGCATCATCTGCCATCACATTTGATGCGAAGACCGCCAGCATCGATAATAAGAAAACCGATGAGAGGCCGATGTACACTCCTTTTCTCATTTCCATCTCCTTTTAAAATGTGTTTTATTCTTATCTGCAATACTACCCATCGCCCAAACTAAAACTGATTGGTTATGCTAACATGGAATACAGACCTGATTAACTGGATTACGTCATTTTTCACCTCCTTATTACGAAATACGAAAAATGAAATACGAAAAGGGAGCCACAGATTACGCAGATTGCACAGATTAAAAAATTTGTTACAAGCCGACCAATGACCAATGACTAATGACTAATGACTAATGACTAATGACTAATGACTAATGACTAATGACTAATGACTAAACCCTTGTTTGTTTGACTATAATTTTCACAAGGTTTAAGCTTTATTTCCCACAAATAAACAGCCAGCCTGTTCATGTCGGTATCCAAAAAAAGAGAAGGTTCTTTTTCCCTCATTCTCTCGACAATGCTTTTGCACCTTTGCTTTGAATATAACAATGTAATGTCATCCAATTTTGACGGACTATGACATGGGATGCAATTGTTCGTATAAATGCTTTCTGTGACTGTTTTAATATCACTTTCCGCCAGGTCTTTTAAGGAATGAAACTCATTCAGTTTCTCCCTGTCAATTTCACCAAGCTGGTATTTTTTGAATACATTTATTATTTCAAGCTCATCTTTTGTGAATTTTTCTTCAGATTCCATTTGCAGCCGATTAAATGCGTGCAGGACGTCTTCCTCCGTCCAATCTTTGTGTGAAAAAATATATTCCAAAAGATGGCATTGCCCGCATTTTTTGCTCAATGTTTTATCCATACTTTCATCAGAATGTATCACCGATTTGGAAAAGGCTTTGTTGTTTAGCGAAATCAATAATTTCGCATCAGTAGGGGAGCTTATAATTCTTACCCCATCGGACAATCCTATGTAAGGTATAAATCCTAAAAAATTCTTCGATTGTCCAACTTCGATTTCTGTACCTTCCGTATAATAATAAATGCGATTGCTCATATCATCAAAGACGATTTCTTTCGGCAGCAAATACAGCATTTCTTTATATCGGTTATGATCCGTAAGATGTTTAGAACCCTGGTCTATTACCGTCTTTATATAAACCCTTTTGTCCTTAATGATTAATGACTCTTTTCGGATGATACTGTCTTTTCTGCTTCCTTCCTTCCCCTCTTTTTGCAACTCTCCATTTACCGCAAAGTTTTGACAGATGCCTTCGGAATGAAATAAAAAAGGCATACACAATAGTGCCGTAAAGATGCAATATAATTTAACTGAATAAAAACACATTATGTTAGCTCCCCAAATCTTTCACGGCATTGAAATAAAAAAACGTACCATTGAAGGCTAATTTGGTTACATTGGGCCGGGACCGGTAAAAATGCCATGTATTCTCTTTTTGCTATAGCCAAAAAATTTCCTTTTTCGAAAAGCCTTGTCCTTGCGAAATTTCTTAATTTTAAGCACTGCATGAGCGCTTGCTTTTCTAAAATCTTATTTATTTGACTACACATGCTGCTTTACGATTAAAATAATGATATTACGGTTTACTAAAACATTTTTAAGCCGGTCCCGGTATATTATTAGATCCCAAAAACATTAATTATGAGTAAAGTATTCATAATAAATAATTTAGATAAGTAGAACTAATCGCACGTAGCATGCCTAAAAATATTTGTCGGGAAAAGTATTTCATAACTATTTAATAATAGGAAATGTACAGCTTTTATCGATTGTGTGGATGGTGTTTTTGATATCATTGGTTGCTTCAGAAAACGGTTGATTTAAACCATGATTGTTATAATTGGGTAAGAATGTAGTTTTTTTTAAAGTAGGGGGGCAAAGCATTTGCTATAAATTGGCATAAATGCATTCATACCCAAACGACCAAATGCTCCGCCGATGCGCCAACCACTATTTAACCAGCAGCAGCATAATATCCATCACATTTGTTTTCGTAGGTCCCGTAACAATGATCTCATTTGTCTCTTTGAAAAAAGAAAATGAATCGTTATTAAGAAGATATTTTTCCGGATGTAATTTTTTGTTCTTTGCATTCATGCCGGTAGTGCCATCCACCATTGCCCCAGCGGCTTCAGTGTTGCCATCCGTGCCATCCGTTCCCGCGCTTAATATTACGGTATCTGCCAATCCATCAATTTCTATTGCTGCAGACAAGGAAAATTCCTGACTCCTACCGCCCAAACCATCGCCTTTTACTGTTACCGTAGACTCCCCGCCTGCGATAATACACGCAGGACGCTCAACAGGGCAGCCGGAAGCATGGATTTCCCGTGCAATTGCTCCAAAAACCTTTGCTATTTCCCTGGCCTCGCCTTTTATGCAGGAAGATAAAATAACCGTATTATACCCCAGTAGTTCACCTTTTTCCTTCGATGCAGCCAGCGCCGTGCGATTATTGCCGATGATAATATTGCTTACCCTGTCAAATATTTTATCGCCGGGCTTCGGCGTTTCTTCTATGTAGCCGTGGATCCCGTTTTGAATGTGTTGCTGTATGGAAACTGGAATCTTATGATGTAAATTGTACTTGTTCAATATCCACTCACAGTCCTGAAAAGTACTGGGGTCCGGCGATGTCGCTCCGGAAGCGATCGTTTCTAAAGGATCATTTATTACATCTGACAATATAACAGATACCATCTCCGCCTTGCACAAGCCTGCAAAACGCCCCCCCTTTACCATGGAAAGATGTTTACGTATGGCATTCATTTCATCAATAGTAGCGCCGCATTTCAATAACGAAGCAGTAATTTCCTTGATTTCTTCAAGGGAAATTCCTGCATAAGGCAATTCAAACAGCGCCGACCCGCCGCCTGAAATCAAACAAAACACCAGGTCTTCTTCATTTGCCTCTTTTGCAATATCGACGATTTCTTTTGTGCCATTAATGCCTGATGAGTCTGGAATAGGATGTCCTGCAGGGTTAAGTTTAACGTATTTGCATGGTGTAGTATAACCATAACGAACATTTACCAACCCCTTTTTTATTTTATCCCCCAGCAGTTTTTCAACCTCCGCAGCCATAAACCCGCTCACCTTTCCAAACCCTGTAAGATAAATATTATTATATTTGCCAAGATCGTACGTTTTTCCTCCAATAGTTAGACTATTCTCCTTTACCGCCATGTATTTTCGTATGCAGGCATCGGCTTCGACAGCATGTAAACCCGCAAAATAAATTTGCAACGCATCTTTTCTTAATGATTCGGAGGTATTCATAATCGTCTTCACAAATAAATACATTTTGCAAAACATATCCCTGTGTTAATGCCTGTTAATGAAACCATTTTACCGGCAATCAACGGATATTTTTGCTTTCAGGAAAAATAACATATTGATTTAAATGCCTATTGTCAATATTATTATATATAGTACTTTCACCCGAAAAGCACTAAAGCATCATTCCTGCGAAAAATGGGGGATACGTTTTTCCGTAAATGAATAGCTGTTTTTCTGCAGGGGCGAAGCATTTGCCGCCGAAAACATAAGGCTCTACCGGGACGCAACATTAGTAAACGCCTCGCACCGCCATGTGGTGTGGTCGCAAACAAAGTTGCCGAAGCCCTAAAGTAGAGTATTCACAATAAAATCCGTAAACCAGGAGAACCGAGAATGTCCAATGAACCTTCCACGATAAATCATGCTGTTATGGAGCATACCGAGCTGGAACATTTAGTTAATACAGAGCAATACGATAAACTTGAAGAGCAATGGCTAGGCATTGTAGAATCGGAAATTGACGACAAAAAACCGCTCCTGCATATTATCAATTTACTTACAAGACGGGAAAAGAAGTTTGCGCATGATTTTCTAATTATGTTGGAATCTTACTACAGCGAGAAAAATGCGTATCATGATCTATTGGAAGTTTTGAAGTATATATTGAAATATTTTCCAAAGGAAAAGGGACTTGCCTCAAAATTTGCCGCTTGTTACGCCAATATCTACAAAGAAAAACCCTATGCAAGCCTATTCATTAGTAAATCCAATATCGAAACATCCCCGGAGATTGCCGCATCTCTCAAAATGCTGGAAAAGTATTTTATGTTTGAACAAGGGGATTACGTATATCATAAGAGTTGGGGAGTTGGCAAAGTGGTTTCTTTTGATCCGGATGGAGAGAAGATTCACATTGATTTTGAGAAGAAAAACAACCATGGAATTGCCCTAAAGATTGCTTCTGATATTTTACAGAAACTGGAAAAGGATAGTTTGCGGGCAATGATGTATTGCCAAAAAGACATTTTGAACAGAATGATTGATGAAGATCCTGTGGGTTTGATCAGGCTTGCCTTAAAACATTTTCATGGCAAGGCTACGTTAAACAATATAAAAGAACAACTCATGGCAGGACTCTTACCGCCATCAGCATGGAGCAAATGGTGGACAAAGGCGAAAAAACTGATACTAAAAGACCCGTACCTCCAGTTTACCGAAGGCGCGCCAACCACTGCCCTTCTGGAAATCAGGACAAAACCATTGACGACGCATCAGGAAATTATTAATACGCTCACTCAATCCGGGGAAATTTACAAAGAAATAGAATCTGCCCGAAAATACCTAGCCGAGGGAAAGAATGCTGAAAAATGCAAAGAAACCTTACAGAAAATCAAGTCACTCTTTACACAAGAAGCTGAAAAATTAAAGGACACACATCCTTCCGCCGTTATTGAATGCCTTCTCCTTGCCGAACAAGTGCAAATTATGCTGAACGAATGCCCTGCAAATTACAAGGATATGATTGAAACCGTTATTAAAAACTCCGACAATCTATCAAAACTAATCGGTAACATATGCATATTAGAGTATAAAAAACACGTTCTTAACAGAATCAAAAAAATATACCCGGAACATTGGCAAGATGAATTTGTCAGCATATTTTTTGACCAAAGTAGCCATCTTTGGGAGTTTATCATTAAGGAGCTTATTAATGAGAACAGGCAGGGTGCATTAAATAATGTTTCTCAAAAAATATTTTCACAGTTTAATGCATACCCGGAACACTATTTCTGGTTTTGCAAAAACAATTTTTACGGACGTTTTCCGGATCTTTATGCGAATATTAATTCAGGAACACTTTTCATTCAACTAATAGAACTGATAAATAATATTTACTTTAAAATGCAAAAGGGACGTGACGGAAATATCAGATCGATATTTAATAAAATCAAAGGTCTGTTAGAGGAAAAAGGAACCGATTATGCCATAAACCATTTGACAGAATCCAATGCAGCCGGCATGTATAATGTAGTTTCGGGCAGTAAATGCATTGAAGATTGGTTTAAAATTTCCATTGAAAGCGTTATTCGCGACCGTTTTCCAGAGATGATTAAAAAACCCGAAATACTCACCTTGGATGAAAATAAAATCTATGTTACAAAACAGGGATACGAAAAGCAGAAGAAGGAACTCGACCACATTATGAATATTCAATTTGCTGAAAATGCGCGTGACCTCGGAGAGGCTATCAGTCGCGGTGATCTCAGAGAAAACGCAGAATATCAGGCGGCGCGTGAAAAACAGGCACAGTTGATTGAAAAGGCGGAACGATTGAAGGCGGACTTACAAAAGATAGTTTTTATCGAGCCGTACACTGTAAAAACGAATATCGTCTCGCCAGGCACAAAAGTAACTATTAAAAACAAGGACAAAGAAACCACGGAAACGTATACACTGCTAGGCCCTTGGGATGCTGATATTGACAAAAATATTATCTCTTATCTGTCGCCAATCGGAAAAGGTTTATTGAATAAAAAAACAGGTGAGACGGTCACTATCCAACTTCCGGAAAACGAGATAGTTTGCGATATTATAAAAATAGAAAAGGCATTATAAGGGCAAAACTTTAGTTTTTGAAAAATTCCAATAATGGCGGTGTTTGCCCACATAGTATCAAAACACACCTCTAAATCCCCTCTAAAAATTCGGTCTTTATTGTGAATACTTTACAACGGATACAATAAAGAACGCAATGTAAAAGAATTGAGTGTTCAGATCAGGGAGTCATGTATAACGCATGCGTAATTGGTTCGTTAACAAATGCAGAAAGAAGCAACCGCCATGCTTAAAATCACGATAACTTTGTTGCATATGCCACAAACTTGCATTATACTACGTATGAAATTGCGGAAGTTTGCCTAACTTCTGAAAAACAGGAAAGGGGGAGAAATAGAATAACTTGAAACATCCATAGGTCTGATTTATTCAAACGCAAATATACACCAAATGAAATATTGTCATTAATACCTAAAAGAAAGGATAGAAACATGAATATTTACGCTGGCAACCTGGCACGACAAACAACAGAGGAAGAATTGAAACAGGTTTTTGAGGAGTTTGGGCAGGTCACGTCCGTAACAATTATCAAGGATAAATTCAGCGGAGAATCCAGAGGATTTGGATTTGTAGAAATGCCCTCAAGGGCAGAAGCGCAGGCTGCGCTAAATAGTCTCAACGGCAAAGATTTAAATGGAAGGGTTCTGAATGTTAATGAGGCGCTTCCCCGTACTGATGACCGTAAACAAGGTGGCGGCGGCGGTGGTAGAGGCAGAAGTGGCGGCGGTAGAAGCGGCGGTGGCGGTGGTGGCAGAAGTGGCGGCGGTAGAAGCGGCGGTGGTGGTAGAAGTGGTGGCGGAAGGCCCTGGTAATATTGGTTTACCTATTGGGTGCAATAGGGGAAGAATGCACTTTCGGTTTTATAAGTATAATCCACACATTTGCAAAATAATAAAGGCCGTGGCATAATTCCTCTTTGTATTCATAGATACAATTGCAGCATTAAATTTACAGAAAGAGATAATTGCTCAAAATTGTCCCTTCTATCATAATAGCAACTTCTCATATTATACAAAACCGATGATGACTACATCACTGTTGACGTATAATGGCTTGGGTCGCTTCAAATTCGTCTAAAAAACGCATCAACTTGTCAGGAAAGCACGATATTTTGTAACAGTTTTGTTTTCTTCGCATTCCCGTAATAATAATAGAGTGATATTCAGTGTAGCGGCAATTCTCGAATTGCCGCTACATACTTACACAAAGACATTTTCAACCATTGCAGTAAAAAAAACAAAACGATTAGTGGTTTGCAAATCTCAACCCTACCTGCCTTGCAATTTTATTGCGCGATCATTTCTTTTACAACATACCCCAGTGTTTTAACGTCAGGAATATGTGCAGCATAAAAAACGGTATTATAATTATGAGATTTCCACTCTATTCTTATGCAGTCGTTTAACTGATCAAACATTATATTGGCATAATCCGCAGAGGGATTAAATAAAAACCCAATTTGTGACAACTCTATGCCCTCTCTTAATAGTTGATCAACTATTGTTTTCAGACTTTTCATGTGAGTGGCAATGATTACACAGTGAAGCTTATTCAATTGGTAAGGATATAAATCGTAGCGCCGTATATTTTGCAGTATTTTCTGGAGGTAACTTGTCTTTCGACCTCCCAGGAAATATTTGGTAAGAGGATTTTTATGATAAATTTCATCTACGGGACTGATATGCGCAAGATATCCAAAGCTTTGGGGAAAGGAAAAAATGATTGCAGTGCACGGTCCAACCCCTTTTGTTTCTAATAATTCTCCCGATTTTGTCATTGCATACTCGTTGATATTCACTTTTTTGCTATTTTGGGGAGATAACGATTCCCTGTCCTGAACAGCATATCCGGCATTTACTTTTGGCAGGTAAGCCATAATTTTTGAAAGAAAATATTTTTCATACTCCTTATAAATCTTTGAAATAACCTCGTCCTCATCCATTTCAACAATAATTATCCATGAATGGCCAAACACTTCAAATTGTTCAAAAGCGCTTAACACATGTATGCCCCTGTAGTCCTCAATAATCTTGCTTCCCGCTTTCTGCTGCAGCGCAAGTTTCACTGCCTCAGTATCCACTTTACGTTTCAAAATGGTGCTATCTTCGATAAACCGGGAATCCGTCAGCATTAACTTGTTTTCATTTACAAGATACACCTCTCCGGTTCTTCCAAGGTGTTCATGGTCAGATAATATTGCATTAATTTTGTTTATAGGAAATTGTAAAACAAACCAGCCGGCAAGGTCTTTCTTTTCATATACGGGCACAACAAAAAAAGCAGCAGGTTTGTCTGACGGGGGATAAAATTCATAGTTGACAAATTCCCTTTCAGGCGCTTCCCGAAGATGTCTGGACAGGGAAGTATCCGAATACCTTCCGGTAAAGAGATTTGTATGATAATCATCTTCCTGTTTTATGCTGTGAAAAACAAAACCTCTGCTATCGACAAAAAGAATATCGTAGAAATCTTTATACGTAGTAACAAAATTGACATCCGCTTCATACTCCTTCTTGTGAATACTCATTGCATCGACCCCTGACGCCTCAACCTGATAACATTTCTTTATCTGATGAAAACAATCAAGCATGCTTTCGTCTGCAGTAATACCAGCCGCCCTCTTTTTAACATCCGCAAAATATTTAATTATCTGCTTTTTCTTAAATGCGCTTATTTCCCGAAGAAGCTGAAAATTTTGCTCTATCAGGTTGCCCCTGGGTATCTTGTTGCATCCGGTATTCACCAATAAAAAAATGATTACTACTATTATTATTCCCGGATAATTTCTGCATTTCCAAAAATTATTCATGCAATTCCTCTTCGATAATTACCAAAATGCTGACAAGCCGGAACTAAACAAGCGCGAAAGCAGTCCACAGTCCACAGTCCACAGTCCACAGTCCACAGTCCACAGTCCACAGTCTACAGTCTACAGTCTACAGTCTACAGTTGCCAGTTAGCAGTTGACTAATGACCAATGACCAATGACCAATGACTGCTGACTTTCGATATCGGACTCCATGTAAAAAATATCAAAAACAACTTAGCGTTTATGGGATTGAGGCGTGTATAAAATGCGTTGGGTTTTTGTCTTTTAAAGCCCGGCCTGATTTATTTTAAGAAAGCCGTTAAATCAATTTTCTGATATCTCCTGGGTAGCAGAATCATGGAACCTTGTAACCATTTTTAACCTTCTCATCTCATTCGCCGCGCTTTCCTTATCTTCCAGTTTCGTATATAGTTGAATGAGATTGCGGTAAACAACAGGGTTAAATGGATTTACCCGGTTTGCCTGTGAAAGAAAATCTATTGCCGTTTGATATGCTCCTGTTTTTTGATACAACTCGCCCAGTGAAATATATGTGGCTGTGTATTCGGGATAATATTCGAGAGCGGTTTTTAATACTTCTTCTGCCTTTGAATACTGAGTATCCCGGATATACGCCATTGCCAGTTTGTTCTGGATTTGAGGTGAAATATTTTTTGCCAGTATGAATGCCTTTTCATATTCTATAATCGCCGCGCTGTACAACCCTTCGCGTCGTAAAAGGTCTCCCAGTATAGCGAATTTTTTTGCTTCTTTTACCTCTATTTCCGCGACGCTTTCAAGATCATCCACAATCGTGGACGATTCCTTTAATATTGTCGGAAGTATTTTGATGCCATGAACCCTTCGCAGTTTTTTCTGTTTCAGATATTGCAGACAATTCTCTTCGAACGTATTAAATGGTACCCCGGTGGCGGAGGATAGCGCTTCTTTTGCATCCATTCCATTCTTTATTTCATCAAGGATTGCCGTGATCAAGGGATAGCCGCCAAGATGATATAAATATTCTATTGACGTAAATACCTGCGCAAATGCAAGGGCGGTGTCTTCTCTTTTTTCTAATTTTGCCAGGGAGGGATGCATTTGCTCAAAGGTGATAAAGTAGTCCTTTTCCACAGCCTCCGCCAGAAGACTTTCCAGTGAAACAGGCAATGCCGGTGAATTATCATCTATCCATCTCTTTTCCTCATATTTGGCAAGCCCCTCATGAAGCCAAACCGGCACACGATTGTATGTCTTTTTCATTATCACGTAATGCACATACTCATGTGCAAGCGTATCGAGCCATTCATATCCCCTGGGCTGCAACCTCGGGCTTGTAATGATTAGCCGGTTGAACAAACAAATTGCGACAGCGCCGGAGGTTTCAATTTCCTTCTGTGTTAAAGTGGAAATGGTGCAAAAACTCTCAGCGTCCGGATAGACCTCCACGAGTATTTTCTCACGCGGGAAATAGCCCAGATCGCTTCCAATTACCTTATAAGCGTGCTCAAGTGTATCGAGGGAGTATTCTGCCAGTATGGCGTCTTTTTCTTCCACAAAACGGAAGAGAAAATGTTCGGACTCAACTTCTTTAAACTTGCTTGCGGTCTTGTATATTGTTTGAACGAAATGGAAAAATTCCTCTGCCTGCTGCATGGCCCCTGGGGTTTTTTGCGCTTTTTTCAGTAAATCAAGCGATTCCCAATACTTTCCCTCATAAAATCGCACTTTTCCCACGAAAAAACATACATGCGGGTCTTCCGGCGCCAACAATAGCACCTTTTCAGCGGCCTTTTTTGCCTCTTCAACCTGCCAGGCATTCAGGCATTCCTCACCATAGGCAATTTCTCCCGGAATATCAAAAAATTCATTCGTCCGGGCCTTTGCCTCTTTTTCCAGTGAGATAAGGAACACGAACAACAGCAATAATAGAATAACCGCCTTTTTTTTTATCATAATAGTCAAACAAATAAAGTCTTCGAAAGATGAATAATAAGGTTTATAATTCTTAACACTACTGTGGCATTTTCATTTCAGATGTTTCTGCAATTTTTTGTATATTTCACCTGAAAACGAAAGAAACAACCCTGGCGGGGTTAATTATACCATGCTTGCAAACTCCATCATCACAGACCGGGACGGTCTGGCTACCCTCTATAGGAAAATATTTGCTTTTAGCAATCAATCAATCAATCAATCAATCAATCTCTGATAATAATCCTTATTTAAATCCCTGTATTTCTCTGGTAATCCGTCTTTCAATGCATCAAGAATTTCTTGTCTGAACTTTTTAGGCGCTTTGTATGCATCCTCGGAAGGTATTTCCACTTTTTCTGAAGTAGAAGCAACCTGGCCTTCCATCATACTGCCGCGAAACGGCATAGGCATCCCTTCGCCAATCATCCCCTGTTTTATGTGTTCTTTTGCCCTCTGCACCCCTTCTTTTGCTTCAGACAGGCGATACAACGACTCCCTTTCCTCAATGACCGCGCCTGAAATATCCTGCCCTTCCAGCCTTTGCTTTGCGCCGGACATGGAATTTGAAGCCATCTCCAGTTGCCTGCTTGCCTCTTCGTCCATAAACGGCGCCTGGCTTGCAAGCTGTTCTAGCATTTCCATAAGTTCTTCTGTTTCATTTTTATACTCTTCCTGTTTCCCTGCGTACTTTTTCGATGTCTCCTGATCTTCCTGAGTCATGCCGGCGATCTGGTGTTCATCGAGGAATTTCATCATAGATTCAATATCCTGGACTATTTTTTGACTTTGTTTTGCCGCATCGTCGATCTGTTTTGTTGTTTTAAGTTCTTTCTCCGACAGCCGTTCCTTGCCCGCCTCTTTTCTCATTTCAATAGAGTCTTGCATACGGTTATTCCAGCGATTTGTATCCCCTGCAATTTCCCGTGCCAATGCTAAAGATTCCTCTATCTCTCTGGCTTTCAGCATTTCTTCCAGATGCTGAAGCGTTTCTTCCGTCTGAGGTAATTCCTTATCAATAGAAAGGAAATCTCTTTGCAGAGGGTCCCTGTTAATCTCCCGGTTCAACTCCGCATTTTTCCTTGTCAGCCCGGATAACTTCGCCGATTCCTCTTTAGGCATGCCGGATTTATTATCGTTTTCAAACAAATCGCTAAAACGGCCTGTGGGGAATTCTCTTTGTCCGGAAAACTGCTGCAACTGTTGCAACTGCTGTTTCGTTTGAAGATATTCCTGCAGCAATTCATTCTTTGCCAAATATTCTTTTGTCCCCGCAATATCCTGTTTTAACTCTTCAATCCTTTTTTCCTGTTTTTCAAAGAAGGATTTTAGCGTTTCATTGGTTGATTCTGAGACACGTTTCTGAACATCTTGCTTTAAATCTTCCGTTTTTTCCGCCAGAGTTCTTTGCTTATTTTCCAGTTCCGACAAATTATCCATCATCTTATCCATCTTTTTCATGGTATCGGAATAAAATGAATCCGTTAACCCCTGCGAGGCGGAATTCATCTGGTCCATCATCTTCTGCAAGGAAGAAAGCATCCTTTTGGCCGCCTCTATAGCGGTTTCACTATCGCCATTTTTGAGAGCGTTCTTCATCTCGTTTAAATCGCCCATAATGTCATCCTGTTCAATCCCTTTCATTGCATCTGCGTTTAAGAATTCATCCATATGCTCACTCTGCGCCATTTGCATAAGCTTCATCATCATTTGCCGGATAGCGTTTTCAATGTTGTTTAATTCAGCAAGCGCCTTTTCGTTCAGTTCCATGTCCCCCGTTTCACGCATCTGATTCAGTAATTTTTCAAGAGTGTTCTGCGATTGAATCAGATTATTCCCCGTATCTATTACATCATCCAATTTTTGTTTTTGTATCATTTCATTAAGGAATAGTATCATATCTTCCACTTCCGTCACTTCCTTATCCTGTATTACCTGCAGCTCCATTAACATTGCTAAGGACACATCATTGCCCGCTATGGTGAGCATCGCTTTTTGTATGGCCGTTTGTTTTTGTTCCGTCACATCGCGAAACTTTTTTCTCAAATTTTCCAATGCGTAGTAAACACTGTAATTTGCCTTGGCGTCTTCCTGCATACCAACCAGTATATCCGTAAAAAGGCGGTTGATAACGCTCACTCGTTCATTGATAATATCCTGCCTCATAAGCAGGTACTCTTTTGATGCACATTTTTCATCGTCAATTCTGTTCACAAGGTCGTCCGACAACAACCACAGCGCTTCTTTCACGAGCAATTCCTGTAATTGAATCAATTCCTGGTGTTTTTTTCTGGAACTATAAATCTCCAGATAATACGTTTTAGATTTGCCGGTTTTTGGCCCTGATATCGTATCGTTATCTTTTACTTCAATATAGTACGCTACCTTGTCGTCGGGCTGCAGGCGCAATTCGCTCAAAGACCATTTGTACGTTCCGTTGTACAATAATTGCCTTTTATCAAAACGGGACAAATGCCTTGTATTTTTTTCATCTCCAACTTCATATACAAGAGAAATCTCCGCCAGCCCATAATCATCTTTTGCATTGTACTGAAGGTTTACAACATCTTTCTCATTTACCACCAAATCCTTTGCCGGAGCAATAACCGTCGTTTCAGGCAGCAGGTCTGGAATAACTTCAACTGTATATAATGCGGGGTCTCTGGTAATACGCCCGCTCAAATCCTTTATCTCAAAACAATAAGAGCCATTCTCCAGCACCTGCAATACGCCGCTCATGGCCTTGTTGTTTTCAACTGCAAGCGGAATTATTGTAGACTCGTTATAAATGATTTTTGCGGATATTATGGGACGACCGCTTACGGCGCTGATTTGCGCCTCACTTCCATTCAAGGCTTTGATATTGCCGCTCGTGTTATATATCGTCTTTGTCTCCAGCCCGGAATAAAGAGGATACCGGTAACACAAGGTAATATCGCCAATAACAGGGACGCCGGAAACTGAAAGTGGCTCTCCGCCGATGCCGCTGCTGTTGCTAAGATAGCCAAATAAAATCGGTATGTTTTTGTCCAGAGAAGAACGATGAAATGCATACACCGTTCCGAAAAGAAGCACGGAGAAAATAAGGAGTGTATTGCCGAGGATGAGAGGTTTTTTATTAACTACGGATTGAAGGTCTAATTGTTTCAGTTTCCTTGCGGCTTCATCAACAAGCATAGAGACCATCTGCCCGGAATATTTTATCTTATGTGTGTTTCGTCGCGTCTTTGTCAGTTGCAAAGAGCTGATAAGCATATTATCCAAAGAAGGGTATTTTTGTTCTATCAGCAGCGCAATCTTTTCTTTATTTATTGACAGCAACGGTATCAGTAGTATTTTAAAAAACACGACCGATAGTAAACCAAGGCAAAGCATATAAAATGCTACAAGGCCTCCGGGGAAATGCAAAAGTGCGGCAGCAGTAAATGCCCCAATCATCATCAAAAATATTCCCAGTGAAAAGATCAGGGCAATGCCGCCGAAGAATCTGTTTACCATGATATGCTTGCATACCAGTCGCAAAGACATATTTATTGTACTCTCACTGCTTTGAGACTTTGCGTCCCTGAAGTTCAGCAGTTTGACAATATCGATCAGATTATTTACTATTTTATTCGTATTTAATAATAATTTTTTCATGGTACTATGTATAAAAAAGCGATTTGTTTTAGGTCTGTGTACAATATTAAGGGTATGCTTGAAGGGCTAAATTGTCAAACAAAAACTTACGGTTGAAAAACGGGGATATGCTTAACTAAAAATTATTGAAATTCCTAAGCTGGCATAGCCATAACCAAACAATCAAGAAATAAAAAATACGAAATACGAAAGGGGAACCACAGATTACACAGATTACACAGATTAAAAAATTAATCACAAACTTACCAACGACCAACGACCAATGACCATATGAAAATTCTCGGAATTGACCCAGGAACGCTGATTGCCGGATATGGCATAATAGAAAAATCCGGTGCGGAAATAAAAGCAGTTGCGTATGGTTCTATAAAAACCGGCAAGGACCAGAATTTCCCGGAACGCCTCAAAACAATATACACAGGGGTAACAGAGTTAATATCAATTTATAAGCCAGACCACATGGCGGTAGAAGAGGTTTTTTATGGTAAGAATTTTAAAGCAGCCATTAAAATAGGGGAAGGCAGGGGCATTATCTTTCTGTGTGCTGCGATGGCAAATATTCCTATTGCTGAATATGCCGCCAGAGTGGTGAAGAAAGCGGTTGCAGGAAACGGAAATGCCCATAAAGGCAAGGTGCAGGAAATGGTAAAAGCCATACTTGGTCTGCCGGAAATTCCGCAGCCGGAGGACGCATCTGACGCCCTTGCCATCGCAATTTGCCACGGTCATCGGCTCTAAACTGGAATACAGGGATTTTTACCTGTAATTAAATAATGATGGAGTTGTTTCTTTGTTGTTTCTCTCATAGCGGTTTTAAAGCGAGGTTATGAAAATATGAAAAAAACTAGGTGTGTTCTGTGTAACGCAACAAAGGCAAAAAGAAGTTGTAAGGAGCGCCACGATGCGTTGATTTGTCCGAAATGCTGCGCTTCTATTCGTACTCAAATGTGCGAAGGCTGCAATTATTATGAATATGCTGAAAGATATCACGCCGCCAGATGCCATACTACAGAGGAAGGCAGCATTTTAATGAAAAGTGACAAGAGGATCGGGTTGGAGGTTGACAACGCCTTACTATTGCAGGAGAAGGGCGATATTGATGCGGCAAAAACAAAGATGGATGAATTGTTGCGCGTGCACCCTGGAAATCATGTTGTGCAATATGGCATGGGTATTGTCTATGCATTTGAGGGTAAGCACGAAGAGGCAATGCGACACTTTGATAAGGCAATTGAAATCTTTCCGTATTTTGTCCAGGCGCATTATAACAAGGCGATAGCATTGCTGAAAATATCTGACGTGGTAAACTATTTGAGAACATTAAAAAGAATAGTGCTTATCGGCGAAGAGGATAGTGAGTTTGTGAAGGCAGCAAGGCATATGCTTCTTGAAAGCGAGGAATATATAATGAAACATCATGGAGTTGGCCTTAATAAATACCTCGAGGGAGAAAGGAAATTTCAAGAGGCATTTTCCCTTTTGGAAAATGCTCAATGGGAAGACGCCCTGTACTGTTTTAAAGAATGCACGGAAATGGTCGCAGGGCATGCACAGTCGTGGGGGAATATAGGTTTGTGCTATGCGCATTTAGGAAAGAAAGAACTTGCTTTATCTGCCATTGACAAGGCATTGGAAATTGACCCATTGTATGAAGTAGCTCACGTGAACCGAAAGGCAATTGAGAGTCTGGCGGAGGGTGAGACATTAAAACCTGAAAAGCTAAAGACACTGAATTATAGCAAAGACGTTGCCGCACAAAACAAGTCTCTACTTCAAACACTCATGGAGGAGGAAAGAATTAAAAAAACGAGTTGATACATTGCAATTGTGGCACGAACCATTCGCGTTCAGGTTTGTAACCTGAATCCGCCTGAAGTGTGTTTATTATTCTAAAACTTTAGATTTTTGAAAAAATACCGCGAAAAGCTCCGTTAGCGCTTTTTTGAATATTGAATATTTTTCCCGGTCTGCGAAATTTGGGAAATAGCATTTTGCTTTTTCAAAAGACTAAAGTGTTACTATGCTTTGGTATACGGAAGAGAAGGGAGTAGCGGGTCTTGCTAAAAGGGTTCAATAATCTCCACTCCTTTAGGAAGGTCAAACATAAAGAGCTTATCAGACATCCGGCTGTTGAGTGTAATGCTCTCAAATTCAATCAGATTTACCACTTCGCCTCCGCTTTCATGTAATTCTATTTTTACCGGCAGCCATACGCCTTCCTCTATCCACAGGCGAATTTTTGCATATTGGGATGTAGCGCTTTTGGGGGTTAAATCAAGCGCATAAAAAAATTTCTTATCGGTCTCCATTGTATCTGTCAGGGAAATTGTGTAGTCTTTTTTGGCTGAAGCAACCGACTCTCCGTAACCAAACCCAAAGAAATGTATGTTCTGAGCGGTACGTTCTCCTTTATTTACAGCATATTTTTCGACCTGCTTTGCTTTTGGATGATATATCCAGAGGTGTTTTCCGTCAATAATGTTTACCTCATCGCGGGGATGGTTAAATTTTAAATGTAAACGGTCGGGTTTTTTATAATGCACCTTTCCCCTTGATACCTCGGTGGAATCCAGCAATGGAATGGTTCTGGTGATCGCTATATTGGCCTTCATGGTTTTGAATTCGCCGTCCGCTTTTTCCACCGCAAGGAGAACTTCGTCCAGCGTCTTGCGATCTGCCTGTTCGCTGCAAAGAGAAGCCCTGTTAACGAGAAAAATAATTAGTGCAGCAGCAAAGATATTGAAAATAGTGTTGTTAAAAATTCGTTTTCCCATGTGTGTTTAACGCTGCCTTTTCAAAATGTTCAATGATGTGTATGATGTCCTTAATACAATCTATTTCAAAATCAGGTATTACCTCTTTTTCGATATACTCTTTGTAACGCAAAAGAACCGTTCGCGTCCCCGCCGCCTTGCCGCACATAATATCGTATTTATAGTCTCCAACCATCAATAAATGGTCTGTATGGATATTCATCATTTTGCTGAGCAGAAAAATAGGGTCCGGATCCGGTTTTGGCTTGGCGTCGTCGCGGCTTACGATAAATTCAAAATGCAGGTTGTGTTTTTTTAGAACGGTATCGACTGATTTGCGTGAATTGCGGGTTAAAAGGGCAGTCTTTAATTGTTTTTCCCTCAAAAATTCCAGCATCTCTGCTACACCTTCATTGAGTTCGGATTCCGATGCCGCCTGTTCCTCGAAACTTTCAAGTATGCCCATTGCCCTTGAGCGTTCTTCAGGACTGGATTGCTCCGCATAGTCTAAAATAAACCCGACCTTTGCGCCAATGTCTCTTTCAACGGCTGCAAAATCCACCTTTGGCTTGGTGAGCGTGCCGTCCATATCGAATATGATTCCCTGTAACATTATGTATGTTCCTTTTATTGCGGGTATTTTAGATAAAATAACAAATATAGATTAGTACAAGAAAGACTTTTTAAATTTTACCTGATATATATTACCGTTCAACGAGTATTTTCAACAAGACTGACAAGGGGCATGAAATTTGTGTCTTTCCTGCTGCTGGCTGGGTTGTCTGGGAGATAAGTACCCATATATCCGCTTCAACCAGCTATAGGAATATCTGGAAGTTCGGGGGCAACACATTAGTCTTTTGAAAAATTCCAATAATAGTGCTGCTTGCCGTATAGTAGTGTAGTGGTGGAGCATTTGGTATAAACGGTTGCGGCTCGTTCCTCACTTGAGATATCAAAGCCCACTAAATTCATGTAGTGCGATGAGGTTCGTTGCACTACATTGTTGGAATTTTTCAAAATACTAACTTGTTACTGCATCTTTCGTAGTTGTTGGATGTTTTAGATTTGTTTTGAATTTTATGTTTTGTTATTAGAATTTGTTTCGTATTTAGCACTTCGAATTTCGTATTTTTTATTTCTTGCGTGCTTGTTTGCCCCTGCTATGCCAGCTTAGTTTCCAATAATAGTTATGAACAGTGGTATAATGTTTGCTATTTTGTTACGCATTTCCCCCCCGGCGCTCCATTTCACATTATCAAAAGGGGGTAATATAAAAAAACTTCTTATGATATAAAACCAGGAATCCTGTAACACTTTAGTTTTTTAAAAAATTAGGGGCGAAGCATTTGCCCCGCTTGGGTTTGAACGCATTTATGACAATTTACGGCAAATGCTTCGCTCCTACACTCGATTATTGGAATTTTTCAAAAAACTAAAGTGTTACGGAATCCTTGGTTTTATTAAGAATTTTCAAAAAACTAAACTGATGCCTTTTTTAAGAACTAATACACCAGGTGAAATCGTATTTTTAAACAGAGGGTAATAAGCAGAAAATAGTCATGTTGAAAAATTGGACGTTTTGATATACTGAACTCAAAGTATTTTTTTTGCGGGGAAAAATTTAAGTTTTATAATGCGTGAGACATTGAACGGTTTGTTTTTAATGGAAGGGTAAATAAATGAAGGCGAAAGGTATAATCCTTATTGTCGATGACGAAGAAACAATCAGGCTTTCTGTCAGGGAGTTTTTAGATGCGCAGGGTTATGAAGCAATTGCCGCCGGTAGTTTCGAAGAAGCGCTGGAGAAAATGGATACATTTATGCCGGATTTGATACTGCTGGATTTGAGATTGCCCAATATAAATGGAGTGGAACTTATTGGAAAAATAAAAGAGAAAGACCCTAACGCATTAATGGTGGTAATGACGGGATACGGAAGCGTGGATTCTGCGGTTGAAGTGATGAGGCTGGGGGCATACGATTATTTGGAGAAACCGTTTAAACTGGACCGGTTAAGGTCGGTGGTTGAAAAGGCATTAAGGAGGCAGGGGCTGCGCCAGGAGGTGCTTGAAATAAAGGAAAAGCAATGGACGTTTGATGAAGAATCGGACGGAATTATTATTGGCAACAGCCCGCAGATGAAAGAGATATATTCTCTTATTAAACAGGTGGCAAAAAGTTCTTCTACAACGGTGTTAATACAAGGAGAGAGCGGTACCGGGAAAGAGCTTGTTGCCAGGGCGGTGCACCGGCTAAGCGCAAGAAAGTCAGGGCGTTTTGTGGATATAAATTGCGCCGCCCTTACGGAAAGCCTTCTGGAAGCAGAATTATTCGGTTATGAAAAAGGGGCATTTACCGGCGCGGCGACAGCCGGCAAACCGGGGTTGTTTGAGGTTGCCGATAAGGGAACCGTTTTCCTGGATGAAATAGGCGAGATGGGGGTTTTGCTGCAGGCAAAACTTTTAAGAATTCTGCAGGAAAGGCAGTTCAAAAGGGTTGGCGGCATACACGATATCAAAATAGACGTTCGGATTATTGCCTCGACAAACAGGAACCTTGAAGAAGAAATAGCGTCAGGAAATTTTAGAAAGGATTTGTATTACCGGTTGAAGGTTTTGCCGATTTATGTGCCGCCATTGAGGGAAAGAAGAGAAGATATTATGCTTTTGGTGAAATACTTTATGCATAAATATAATAATGAGTTTGGCAAGAATGTTTGCGATATCCCGTCCGATACTGAACGGATATTATTGGAATATGGCTGGCCGGGGAACATCAGAGAATTAAAGAATGTGGTAGAGAGGGGGGTGTTGATTGCAAACGGCTGTGCATTATCGCCTAAATATGTTGCAAATATCAGCTTTGGGAAGAAAGAATCTGAAAGCCTTGCCGGTGTTGCTGTTGATGGAAATACTGACGGTGTAGGCAGCGACGGACTTGACGCCCGCTCACTGGCATTTATGGAAAAACGACACATAGAAAATGTCCTGAAAGAAACCTCATGGCGAAGGGCGGAGGCGGCAAGGGTGCTGGGCATCAACAGAACGACCTTATATAATAAAATAAAAGAGTATGGCATTGCGCAGTAATATTTAATTAATAGGCAAAAGATTGCCGGTAAAGAAAAGATGAAGAAAAAAATTTTATTGGTAGATGATGAAGAAACGCTGCGATGGGCTTTGCAAAATACCCTTTTGGATGACGGTTATGATGTGGAAGATACCAACGATAGCGTTGAAGCCCTGGAAATGGCTAAAAAAAGAAGATACGATTTGGTGATTAGCGATTTAACTATGCCTGCCATGAATGGAGTGCAGTTAATTGCTGAGATAAAGAAGGCAAATCCCTCAACAAGGGCGATTATCATGACGGGATATGGTTCAACGGAGGCGGTTATTGAGGCGATGCATACCGGCGTCTCTGATTTTATAACAAAGCCTTTTAAGCTTGAACATATGAAGAAGGTGATTCGCAAAGTCCTGAGTGAAAGCGAAAATACCGGTACAAATGCGTATAGCGAAAAAAACCACAGGAATGAAGAACCACTGCCGTGTGAGGTATATACTGACAAACACAAGGATTCATCCTGTTATATTGTGCAGGATGAAACAGAGAATGCAAATCGTGCCTTTTATGATGCCGTTGAGACTGATGACTGCCTGTTGGCGCTGTTTGGAAGTTTTTCACGCGAGGCCGGGCTGGAAAATCTGGATACGGTGATAAAAACGGTTTTTCGCTATGAGGCAAAAACATGCAGATCGCCTGCATCTTTGATAGAAAACATGAATACCTTTCTCTGCGAACATATAAAAAACCGTTTTCCTCTTATGCTTTTCTGTGTGATTTTGGAGAAACAAGGGCAAAAACTTTTTTATTCAATTTGCGGCGAAGGGCTCACCTGTTTTATGTTTTCACAGGAAAAAGAAATGATACACTTGCAATCGTATCCCTTATTCTTAAATATGTTTCCTGACATAAGCGTACCGGAGCAAACCCTGCCAATGCCTGCGGGTAATAGATTTATTGTGATTGACAGCAATGCTGTTGCTACAGGCATCCGGAAGGGAATTATTCAGAAAGAGAGGCTCAGGGACATACTTGTGCGGGAGGCTGCCGGGGATTGCGGGCATGTGGCGAAAAAAATGAAAGAGGGAATAGATGGATGGCATGAACTGGCTGCCGATGCACGAAATTGTTCCATCGCTGCCTTTACCCTGGAGAATGGCAGAGGCAGGCCATGGAAAGAAGAGATTTCTATTTCCCTGCCCATTGATGATTATGATGAAGTGCTGCAATTATTTGAAGAGAAGTTGTCAAAAATAGTGGGTGACGAGTGTAAGAGGCATGACATTATTACGTCTGTTAATGAGGCCGTTTTGAACGCATTATTCTTTGCATACAAGGAGGGGGAAAAAGGGGAAATCGTTCTGAAATTTTCGAGATTGGGGGAAGAGATTATCATAGTGGTAAGCGATAGGGGCTGTGGATTTGATACACAGAACTATGAAGAGCCTGATACGACATTTTATAAAGGCATAACAAAAAAAGACGGGAGAGGGATTTTTATTATGAAACAGTTAATGGATAGAGTAATGATACAATCCGGCAGGGGAACGGGGACTTCGGTCTTTTTGGCGAAACGGGTAAACTTCTATGGAAATTGAAAGGCATGAAAAATGCGATGTGGTCGTGTTATCGCCAAAGGGGAACCTCGTGTATGATGGGGCAATCAAACTGGAGTGCATGCTTAAGGTTTTGTGTGAAGATGCATGCGCCATCATACTGAATTTCAGAGATGTAAAGTATATTTCCGCAAACGCGTTGGGGAGTATCGCTTATTATCTGAGCTGTTTCAGGGAAAAACAAAAGGGATTTAAATTGGTTCAAACAAATAAAAACATTAAAAAACTTATGGATATTACCGGCCTGCTTCGCATTGTGGAGGTATTTGAGAACGAGGATGAAGCAATGTCAAGCATTGGACCCCGTGTGGGGAAACTGGAAAAAACATTTTTATGGTCAGGAGGAAATTAATCCTCAATCCTCAATCCTCAATCTGCAATTTGCTGACCGCCGACTGCCGACTGCCGACTGCAGAAAGGTACTAACTTTATTAAGAGGTAATAAAATATGACTAATATCCCATCTGATGACAAAGAAAAGGAAGCATCATTAAACGAAATAATCGAAGGGTTGCAAAACCGGGAGGATGAAGATTCTTTTCCGGAAGCGATTTTGCCAGGTGAAGACGCACCCGATATGCCTGTTCATGAAGCCTCTGACGGGGCTGAAATTTCAGTGGATAAAAAGAAACCGGAATCAAAACCGGTAAAATCAAAAAAATTGTTAAAAGCGGGCATATTGCTTAATCAATATGTGCTTTCCGCTATGGTGCTTCTTTTTATAGCAGGCGCGATAGGCTTCTTCTTATTTCTCCAGAAAGATTGGATTAAAGTAAAAGGCGATAAAATGGTTTCCCGCCTTGTGGAAAAAAAACTGGAAGAGTCTTTGGATAAATACATGGATTCAAACGACAATTTAAGGGATGGCAAAAGGACTAAGGTAAAGCTGTCAGATGATATAAAGTGGGGAAATTCTTCTGGTGCACAGCAAGGCCGTGAAGAAACGCAGGAAGACAGGACAAAATATATCATCGAAGCAAATCGATTGTACGAACAGGGAGATTACAAGGCGGCGGCTTCTCTCTATGGAAAGGGGTTGGACAAATCGATGCCTTTTCTGAATGAGGATTTTATTGTATATCGTTTGGGCGATTGTTATTTTCAATCGGGGAATTATAAGGAAGCCATTGAAGTGTTCAGGCATTTAAACAATGATTATCTTAACAGCGAGTATCAATTGAAAAGCAGATTAAAAATGGGTGAATGTTGCGCAAAACTGGGGGACTATAAGCAAGCAATAAAAACCCTTTACTCCGTTATCGCCCGGGAGGGCGACTGCAAAACGGAAGAAGATAAGTCGTGCGTGGCAGAGTCTTATTTTAAAATCGGAGATTATTACCGGGAGGAGGCAAAACGTCTGAAAAATGCATCTCAAACGGTAGGTACTGTCACCGCAGGATACGGGAAAAGCAATGACCATTTGTAGAACGAAGAAGAGGAAGGCAAATGAAGAATTTTGCATATACCATTTATAGGATAATGAATAATGAATAGAAGAATAATCTTTATACTCATATTTCTTTTAGGCGTATTTCCTGTATGCTCTTTTTCCAAAGCCGGTGAGGAGACTACTGGCGAGGTGAATGGGGATATATCAAATACCGTGCAGGGCATACTGAACGAGGAGAGGAAAAACCTGGAAATGCTTCAGATGCAGTTGCAGGCTATTGATGAATCAAGCGAACTCAGTGAATCATTAAATAAAGAGTTGAGAAATCTTGAGATGCTCCAAATGCAATTGCAAATATTAAGAGATCAGGAGTTTGAAGAAAAGGAAGATAAGGGAGACGGGACGAAGACGGCTGAAAAGAAGAGTGTTGATCCGGAAGAAAGAAAAGATGTTTTTATACAGCCAAACGAAAATATCATGCTGAAAAAAGAACTGGACGAGTATGATATGCCGGTTTATTCAATTAGCGCAAAACAGGTGCAGGTGTCTGAAATATTGAAAGCGCTGTCAGCAATCTATGGCAAAAGCATTATTGTGGATGAAGATATTGCCCCCGAATACTTGTCGTCTTTTATAAATGTATCGATCAGGAAAAGCCCGTTACAGGATATATTAGAAGTGATTATCGGAATGCGCAACCTGGAATTTATTCCGAAAGAGAACGCTATATTTGTTACCTCTTTGTCACAGCTTAACGTCGATACGGCGTCTGACTATTATAAGGATAAGGCTGCCCAAATCTATCAAAGGGCACAAATAAAATATCCCAACGATAAAATGGTCGTCAAGGCGTATTATGAACTGGGGAATTATTATTATGATTTGGGTTTCAATTTTCTTGCGTTGCAGGAATATCAGGTTGTTACAAAAAAATATATAACGTCTCTCTTTGCAAAAGAAGCTTTGTTTAAAATCGGAGACTGTTATTACCGCCTCAATGACCCGGAAAGCGCTATTCGGGCGTATTTTCAGTTCATTTACGGCTATCCGAAAGATCCTTTAATTGCCGATGCTTTTATGGGGGTAGGCGACTCTTTGATGATGCAGGGGTTTTATGAGCGGGCAAAGGACACCTACGAAAGGGTGCTGAATGAGTATCCGGAAACAGAGATTGCCGCTAAGGCGCAGCTTAACATTGCCAAAGCGCTTGCAAAAATGGAAAAACACCGGGAGGCGATTCGGGCATTGATGGAGGCCAGAGAACTCTATAATTCCCTCCAGGTAGGGGCAGAGATTGAATATTTAATAGGGAAAAGTTTATTCTCGTTGGAGGAGTATGAGGACGCCAAAACAGTTTTGGGGAATTTCCTGACCAATGGCGGCAATGAAAGGTATGCCGAAGATGCAAGTTTCTTATTGGGAGAGTGCTTTTATAATAATGAGAATTATGTTGAGGCATTCCAGGTTTTTAAGAGAGCGCTGGAAACCTATCCAAACAGCAGCAATGTCCCACGCGGTATGTATTTTTTGGGAAAGTCTCTGCGGGCAATGCACTTTTATGATTCTGCGATAAAAACATTCCGGGAAGGGATACAATTTTGGCCAACTGATGAATATGCGGACAAAATGGCCATGGAGATAGGATGGTGTTATTTTGATGATGATAATTATGCGCGGGCGCAGGAAGGTTTTAAGGATTTTATAAAGAAGTACCCTTACAGCAAGGTATTAATAGAAGGAATGGTCGGCCTGGCGGATGCACTCTTCTGTGAAAAAAAATACGAACAAGCAGTGAAGGCATATATAGATGTTCTGGGAAATAGCAGCGAAAAGGAAATCAGGGCGTTTGCATTTGAAAGAATCGGCGCTTGTTATAAAGCTATGGGAAAACTGGAACAAGCAATAAAAGCGTTTCGTTTAGAGTTGGGATGATGCCTGTCTCAGCCGCAAAAGAATCCCACCGCAGTCGGCAATCGGCAGTCTACAGTCGGCAATTGCAGATTGAGGACTGAGCAAGGTGAGGAATCTTAGGATTTCTCACCTTGGCAGAAATGACAATCACAGGCATATTAAATTCTTCTATGTCCCTAAGCACCATCCACTTTTTCCAAATCTTTAACTGTGTCTTTACCCTTGCCTCAAGCCGGCTATTCGGCTTTTCCGGGGGGCACTTTATTTGGATTTTTCTTTGACTGATTGCACAGTCACGAAGATAAAGATTTATTAGGGTCTGGTATGGAATACCGGTTTCCTCCGACATAGACCTGAAATAGCGAACAGTATCACGGTCCAAACGCATAGTAACCGGTTGTTTTAAATACTTTAAATAAGGATTTTTATGCCCCTTCATTTTGGAAAAATCATAATGATCTCTCATTGTCTGTTCCTCCAATATTCACTTTCTTCATTTTACTTATAAGAATATTGATGTCAAGGTTCGGGTTCAAACAAAACAGGGAGTCAAATTTTTCAAAATCGGGCATGCATCCTGACAAACTGCAAAACCTCAAGTGATGACCTTGTATAAAATCTCCCGCCTCTGTATTGTCTTATAATTAGACAACACGTACATATTTTTTACTTATCAATAACAACGGCAGGCGCATAAGGTATGGTTACCGGATACTTTTTTGATACTTATTGTGACATAAGCTTTATTTTGTAAAGTAGTTGTGAATCCATGTACCGTAGTTGCAGTAGTATCTGCCTGCTGGGTTATCGTTGTTGACCGTGTTACGGCACTGCTTTTGCGCTGCCCTTTATACTGATTGCATTTTTTTTAATAGCATGAACTAATGAGGTAAATATAAAGGATGTGTTGTTTGGGTTTTTTGAAAAAAACAGAGAAAAAGTTCCTGGTGGTTTTTATGGTCTTGTGGATGGGTGTGCCTGTTTTTATAAGTTCTGAAAGATGTTTGTTTGGCGAGCCTGTAAACAGCGGAAAAAATGCAGGAACCGGAGAGATTCAGGACGTATCTCCTGAAAGTTCTGCTTTGGCCGGTACTTCGTCTGGTGTGGGCGGACATCAAGGCGTGGAAAGGATATTATCAAATCTCAACGTTGAAAACGAACGGCTTCGGGAATTGGAAAAGAAATATTTAACATTGCAGGGCGTTACTTCAGAGACAGGGATCGGGAAATATTTCAAGCCGGGCGCAACTAAAGATATTGATTCTGAAGCGGTTCATGAAGTGGGCAATATGTCAAAAACAGACGGCCAAAGCGGCGCCGGGGATACATCAAACGGGATTCCTGAATACACACCATTACAGTATTCAAAAAATTTTGAGGACGCAACGCCGCAAAAAGAAGAAGTTGATGTGCCAGGGGAGGATGGCGAGGTGAAAGCCAGGATGAACAACCGGCTGCATAGCTATTTGTCAGGCATAGAAAAAGAGACGCCTCCCATAACAATAGCAGAATGTTTTTATAAATTGGGCGAATATGAAAAAGCCTTGCAGGGTTATAAAAATATTCCGCAAGGAGAGGTAACGCCGTATCAATACATGTGGACCCGGTACCAGATTGCAAATTGTTTCCGGCAGTTAAAAAAATACGATGACGCACTGAGTGAATTCCAGCATTTTATCGACGAAAATCCGCAGAGCGATTTAATTGTGCAAGCGAAATGGTATGTTGATGATATTGCATGGTGGAAGGAATGGCAGGAAAAAAATACATTGAAGAATAATAAATTGTTAATGCTTTCTGATAATAATGAGTGAAATAATGGGAAAAGAAAACGGGGTTACGTTATGAAAAATATTGCCGTGAACAAATATCCGAAAAAATTCAGGAATGAACTCGCAACCGCCTTTGAACAGTTTAATCTTTATACATTGCGTTTGGAAGAGGCGTACAATAAGCTGCAAAGCAGGGTAAAAGAAATAGATAAGGAGATGGAAGATACAAATGCCCGTTTAAAGGATAAAGTGCAGGAACTCGACAGCCTTACGAAATATCTAAATAGTCTTTTGGGAAGTATTCATAGCGGTGTTATTGCCATAAATACGAAAGGGGAAATAACTACTTTCAATACGGCGGCGGAAGAAATATTAAGTTTCAGCGGGTCTTGCGTGGTAGGGGGAAATATAGAGTGTTTATACGAAAATGCGGACGGCGGCGAATCCCTGCTTATGGAGGCTATTAAAAAGGGGCAAAATTTTATTAATGTTGAGCGTAAAATAAAGACCAGCCAGGGATTGGCCAGGATGGTAGAAAGCAGCGTGTCACTGATTAAGGACTCGCAGGACAATATTATAGGCGCTGTAGAGGTGTTTAAAGACTTGTCAAAGATAAGAGATTTGGAGATGCGATTGAGAAAAGCGGATAAACTTGCAGCCATTGGCGCAATGGCGGCCAGTATTGCCCATGAAATTCGTAATCCACTAAATGGTATTGAAGGGTTTTCTGCATTACTTGCAAGGGACTTTGATGATTCCGACCCCCGTAAGAAACTGGTAAAAAATATAATACAAGGCACGAAAAATCTGAACAAAACGGTTACCGAGTTGCTGGTATTTGCACGTCCGGTACGATTGAGTTTAATGAATAGCCGTATATCTGAAATTTTGGACAGAACACTCTTTTTTATTAAGGAAGACATGAACCGGAATGGAATAGATACTATTTCTATCCATAAAGAATACGGCGCAGATGATTATTGTTTGAAATGCGATGCTGAAAAATTGCAGCAGGTTTTTTTGAATCTTTGCTTAAATGCAATCCAATCTATGACATGCGGGGGCCATTTAACGGTATTTACGCGGACAATAGAGGGAGAAAACGATAACGGCGTTGTTCAGATTGGCATAAAGGATACCGGCGTAGGAATTAAAAAAGAGGTTGTCCGGAAGATATTTGACCTCTTTTTTACGACAAAACAGGATGGAACGGGGATTGGATTGGCAATTGTGAACAAAATTATTGAAGCGCACAACGGCAAAATCTTTGTTGAAAGCGAAGAGGGAAAGGGTACGACATTTTATATTAATTTGCCCATAAATTCGCATGACTATATGGATTCGTACAGCAACTTCGTTCCGGAAGAAGAGGCATTGGCGATGCAGTTTGCTTAAACCGATAATTGTGAAATCCGAAGTCCTCAATGCTGACACAAAATTACGAAAGAGGAACCACAGATTACACAGATTTTACTCTCGTTCCCAAGCTCCGGCTTCGAATGGAAAAAAGAATGAAACCATGTTATACCCCCGTGGATATTTGAAGGCCTCGTTTTAACCGAATAATTCTTACGAAAACGAACGTTTTTTAATTCTAAATTTCAATTTTCAAATGTTCAAAACCCGGTTTTTTCATTGGGATTTTGTATTTTGAGATTTGTTTCGTATTTCGTACTTCGTGCTTCGAATTTTTTATCTGATCTATAGGGGAATAAAATGAGTGTCGAAAAAATAATGGTTGTCGATGATGATGCATTGGGGCGTGAATACCTCTGTGAAACGCTGAAAAGAGGCGGATATGACGTTACAGGGGTTGGTAACGGACAGCAAGCCGTCTCGCGAATCGGCAAAGAAGATTTTGACATGGTTTTCATGGATATGAAAATGCCGGGAATGGACGGCATGGAGGCGCTTGAAAAGGTAAAGGGGATTTCGCAGGAAACCGTAGTCATTCTCATGACAGCGTATGGCACTATAGAGTCTGCTGTGGAAGCTATGAGAAAAGGCGCTTATGATTATATTATAAAACCTTTTTCTCCCGATCAGATTGAGCTTTTAATCTCAAGGGTGAATGAACGGCAGAAATTAATCGCTGAAAATAAATACTGGCGGTCTGCTTCCAATGCGGATGAAAAATCTGAGCCTGTTTACAGCAAAAACTCTAAAATGTCGCAAATATATGAACAACTGAAAAAGATCGCACAGAGCAAGGCAAGTGTTCTTATACAGGGGGAGAGCGGTACGGGCAAGGAATTAGTTGCGCGTGCGATACATTATTTCAGCCCGCGTTGTGAAAAACCTTTTATTCGGGTAAATTGCGCAGCCCTGGCAGAGTCCCTCCTGGAAAGTGAACTCTTTGGGCACGAACGCGGCGCATATACCGGAGCGGTGGCAAAGCGCATAGGACGCTTTGAACTGGCAAACGAAGGCACGCTGCTTCTTGATGAAGTCAGCGAGATTTCTCCCAATATCCAGGCAAAGTTATTGCGGGTGCTGGAAGAAGAGGAATTTGAGCGGGTTGGGGGAGAAAAAACCATAAAAATCGACGTCCGCATTGTCGCAACTACAAACAGGGATTTGGCAAAGGAAATACAAAAGGGGACGTTTCGCGAAGATTTGTTTTACCGGTTAAACGTCGTTCCAATACACTTACCGCCCTTACGGGAAAGGCGCGAAGATATCCCGTTGCTGGCGAATACCTATCTTGAAAAATATAGTTCGGAAAATAATTCATCCGCCAAATCGATTGAAAAAAAGGCAATGGACTATCTTTCTCAATACAATTGGCCTGGAAATGTGAGGGAATTGAAAAATATTATGCAAAGAGCGGTTGTTATGGGTTCGTCGGAAGAGCTTCGATTAGAAAACTTTACATCCCTCATTGACACAAAAAAATCCGAACATACCATGTGTAATGATTCCGTAAACATAAAAAAGAATGGTCAATCCATTGAAGACGCAGAAAAGGAATTGATTTATACTACACTCGAAAAAACGGGCGGGAATAAAACAAAGGCAGCCGAGTTGCTTAAAATTACAACCAGAACATTGCGGAATAAACTCAATAAATACGTAATTGCTCAATAAATTGTGAAAATGGAGATATTGGGGACTTGGGATTTCCCATTATACCGTAGAAATCGACAATCTACAGTCGGCAATCGGCAATCGGCAAATTGCAGATTGAGGACTGAGGACTGAGGACTGAGGACTGAGGATTGAGCAGAAGGCGATGTATTTTCCTACATACCGTGAAATTTTTTCTTAATAGGGGGACAAAGATTTGCCTTCACGGATACAGTAATATATTTTTACTTACGCTGTATCTTATTGATAAATAGATACATGTGTATTTTTATTGCATATTGTATTTGCTGTTGCTGTTTTCCGGTATTTGTTTTGCGAAGTTCTGTGGATAAGGAGAAAGATTATGAATATTGGTTTAGATAAAACGTTTGGTTTATTAGAGAATATGTTGGATGTTTCATCCCTGAAACACAAGGTTGTAGCAAACAACATTGCCAATGTAAACACTCCTGGCTACAAGAAAATGGTGGTTAATTTTGAGGGCGAGCTTGAAAAGGCTATACAAAGCAGTTCGCAGAAAAATTTTAATAAGTTTGAGCCAAAGGTCGTAATTTCTGAAGATGTTGTAGATGGAACCTTGCGCAATGATGGGAACACGGTGGATATGGAAAAAGAGGTTGCTACTTTATTGAAAAATACGGGTTTTTATAAAATATATTCGCAGTTACTGGCAAAGAAATTTGATTTAGTAAAAGCCGCAATTGACGGCTCTAGAGGTTAAGGAGAAAAAATATGGGAATAAGTAAGGTATTTTCAGCGCTGGATATAAGCGCCACCGGGCTTACTGCGGAACGTATCCGCATGAATGTGATAGCAAATAATATTGCTAATGCAAATGCTACTAACTCTCCCGACGGCGGTCCGTATCGCAGGGAACAGGTGGAATTCCAGTCTATTCTTAATAAGGCGGCTAATCTGTCCGATATTGATGGAATGGAGCGTTTGGGCGGCGTAAAGGTGAGTAATATTATGAAAAGCAATGAGCCTTTTAATAAGGTATTTATCCCCGGGCATCCTCAGGCGGATGAAAATGGTTTTGTAGAGATGCCTAACGTAAATATTGCAACGGAGATGGTTGATCTGGTCACGGCATCCAGGTCTTACGAAGCGAATCTTGCGGTGATAAATTCTTCTAAAGATATTACAAATCAGGCATTGTCAATTATTGGAAGATAGGAGTGTAGTTATGGCTGTTTTACTGATTAATAATAATGACGGTTCAATTCAACAAAACAAAGGGTTTGATTTTGTTGAAGAACAGAAAGGCGCTTCCTTTAAAGATACATTGGGAGGTTTTATCAATGAGATTAATGACCTTCAGGTGAAAGCCAGTGACAGTATCGAGAAATTTTCCGGTGGAAAGATTGAAAATATTCATGAAGTTATGGTTGCCATGTCAAAGGCGGAGGTTAGCTTTAAGTTTATGATGGAAACCCGCAACAAACTGGTAGAAACATACAAAGAAGTTATGCGTATGCAAATGTAACTGGAATAATCCTTAGCGCAGCCTTTGCTGCAACCAAATTCGAAATACGAATGTCGAAATACGAAACAAATTCGAATGACAAAAAACTCAATATTCCAAACCTTACGTGAGCCTTATCTAATTAATGCGTTACACTCGTTTTTACCCTTTTTCTGAAAAAATGGGTGCAGTCATAAGTTATTGCTATTGGCAGGTTGTAACAATGCAGATTTAAAAAAAGAGGCACTCCGCAGTATCATATATTTCTAAACATATTTCTCACTTCAACCATCTTCCCGCACGTCATTTTTCCTTCCGGGCATGCATCGTTTACGCAACCAGGGCCTGCATCTTTCAAAATATTTGGGGCGACCTTTTTCGCGAGCCGCAGCATTTCAATTGCCATAGCCCTGATCTCCCATTGTGCGCGATTGCAGCAACGTACACGAAAGAAATGCAATAATTCGCGGGCGTTCATGGTAATGATAATCTTTGTCTCCGCGGCATTGGGCAGTAAAAATCTGGCGTCTTCAAATGTGCTTTCTCCACTATCGCCCAGCGCCTCTATCAGTTCGTCATACCATTCCTGAATACAATTCATTTTTTCAATGAACCACTGTTTTTTCCCGGCTTTTTCAATCCTGGGGGGGATAACAAAATCAAAACCACCGGTTTTCTTACTGTACTTTCCGACATAACGCTGGCTTTGCTGGGAATAAGAAGCCAAACGATGCCGAACAAGCTGATGTGAACAGGCGCGGGAAATGCCCTCTATGCCAAAGGTAAAACTGACGTGTTCTATAGGTGAGAGATGCCCCATTTCCGTTAATTTTTCAATAAAAGCGGACTGATCCTTGCGGTCAATCTGTTCCTTTAATTCAGCAACAGAGGAGGGGCTATAACACAGTTTGGCGGCTTGCGCCACGATATGTTCAGGGTCTTGTGTGTATCGTAATAATAGTACATTTAGTTTTGATTCAGACATGTTTTCATAATATAACAAGATGAGAAAATAAACATTAAAAATCTGTATCCCTTTTTGGTTTGAGACTTCACCCCGCTAAAATTCTATCCCTTTACGCGCCTTAATTCCATTTTTATAGTGGTGCTTTATTTCTTTCATCTCAGTCACTAAATCCGCAATATCGATCAATTGACTTTTGGCATTCCGTCCTGTAAGAACAAGATTTAATCGCCGGGGTTTATTTTGTATCACCCCAATAACGTCTTCGACATCCAGCAATCCATAATCAATCAAATGGTTAATTTCGTCAAGAACAATGAGATCGTATTCATCGGAGAAAATCTCCTTCTTCGCATATTCCCAGGATTCTTTGACATTTTTGATAGTTTCTTCGGAAAAATGTCCTTTTTGCGTTTTAATAAATCCCTGCCCCATAAGCACCATTTTAAAATCAGGCGCCAATAATTTAGCAGCCCTCATCTCGCCGGTTTTTTGGGAACTTTTGATAAATGAAAGCATAAGCGCCTTCATACCCTGTCCAATAGCACGAAAGCAAAGCCCCAATGCCGCGGTAGTTTTCCCTTTTCCATTTCCGGTATGTATCAGTATAAGCCCATTTTCCATATACTATCCTAAGCGGGACAAGCCAGAATCAAATAAACATAAAATACAAAAGAGGAACCAGTAGAGTAGAAACAGACGACAAGAACTTAGGCGTAGCTATTCAGCGTAATTTATCAAACAACCGGAGTGCAGAGCACAACTCGTTCTCAAACAGATACTTCACTACGTTCAGTACAAGGTTTTGGGAACGAACCGTGTATCGTTTACGCTGAATAGTTACAAAGCTCCTCACTTAAAATAGCGAAGTGGTTGTTTGATTAAGAGGGATGGGTACAACTCTTTATCAATTAGATATTTGTCAATAGTCAAGATGCGACCCCTCTGCCCTCCTAACAAAGTGGGGAATTACACCCACAAAATAAAGCAAAATTGCCCATTTGACCCCGTCTGTAACGCTGCTGTTGAGCCGTGAAACCCAAAGCGGGCACATTGTAAACAAAACTACAAAATTTCCGCGGAAGATCCGAACGCTCATCTGTTGCCAAAACGGGTTTCATCGGCTCCAACAGCCTGTTAGCAGTGATGCCTGACCTACGAACTTTATTATAACAAACTCATTTACTTTCATTCGCTTTCTATTAATCTGGCAACTTTATAACCACACTTTCGACACTCCCCTCGAAGGATTAAATCACCACTTTCAATGGTTCCTTTAAAATTTATGATTGTAGTAATCTCTGAACAATTACTGCACCATGCACCATACATTCTCAAGCAATTCCTCCCTTATATTTTCCGGAATAGAATCCCAAAACTTCTTTGCCGGTTCTGTAAACTGACTTTCCGTATTATCTGCTTCCTTAAACTCAACCGGATTGAAGGTGTTAAAATATTCCGCCGCTACTTTTAATAGTCTTTGATCAGCGGCTATAAAATAAGAGACACGATAAAATTGGTCACCAGTAAGGGCCGTTGCTAATTGGAGCGCATCTAAGGTTCGGAGATTTTTGGCCGGAGCAATATTATCCAGTAAAGAAACCGCAAACTCCTTTACCTCTGATGTTGTTTCCAGAACGTTTATCATTGTAAGATCATTTTCAAACTCTTTAAAAGCTTGCTGAACTGTTGATAAATCAATTTCCTTCATTCTTACTCGCTTCAGAAATGCAGAATGGAATTCTATTCTCGACAGGCCAGAAATTGTAATCACCAGGTCATCTTCATTTTGTTTAAGGAATCGGTTAATTGTTCACTCCCATCTTCTCTATGATATAGCTTCACAAGAGCGCTGGTATCAATAAACAGATTCATCCGACTTTTCTCTCTCCAATTACGTCATCAGAAAGATTTCCTTTTATAGATTTTGTAAGCTGTTGAACTTTCTCAAAAGACATCCTTTCTAACTTGACCTTTGGAATAACTATCACTTTTACATCCAAATCACTACTAAAAGGGATATTACTTAACTCCAAATGCCCTTTGATAATTCTGGTATCTGTAATAAACTGGTTCATATTATAATCCTTCCATATAAATTTAGTAATCACTCTATTTGCCCTAAGATAAGTCAAAATCTCCCCTGATTAAATAAAAAAATCATTCGCCAGTTCTCTTGAAGATTCAGGAAAAATTTATGTGTGGGATCTTAGAAAAACTTTCCACTGCTAACGCATGGGCTGTACGGCGGGCAAGCAAAGGATGAATTTCAACCGATGAACATACATAAAAATTCCCCACTGACTGAAAATAGTGCCATGGCTTGCCCGTCCGTATGATCCCATTGTTAGCTGAATTTAAAAGTCTTTGTAGCAAAAAGATATTATTAGTTTTCTGTGTGGATTTCATCAGCTTTTTTAATGAAACTTACAATTTTTTTTGAGCTTTCGTTTTGTTGTTTTCTATAATAATTTACAATTTTCTTAATATCATAATTAAATTTGGCTGCGTGTTTTTCACGATACTTATGAATCTCTTCTATTATTGGATCATTATACATTTTTTATTCTCCTAATAATTTTTCTGGAATACAGATTATCGGAGCGATATAACCATTATCAAATATTACTTTCTCAATTAATGGTCGCATTTTCGCATTTGCTATATGTTTACAATTCCATGTTAATAAATAATTCATATTATGGATTGATGCTATAGAAATATGTAAATAATCTACCACGGCTTTGAGAGGTAAGCATTTCTTATCCATTAAAGCTTCTGATAAACCGATAATATCATTGTGATATCCAGTAAAGCTATTTTATTTAATTCCAATAATCTTTTTTGTGCTGCATCGGGGTCGCCTGCTTCGGCTTCATCGATTACAAATTGTGAAGTGAATAAATCAAATTCATCTCGATGAGTAGACCACCAATCGTATGTAATTTGTTGATGAGCGGCTATAATAATATCACGACTCGGTTTAGAGGTCAGATAGCTTATAATACTTGTCTCTATGTACAGTTTCTGATTCATGGTTAAATTATACTATTATTATCAACTATATTCTTAAACAGCTAACGTCTGCGTTCGGTTGCGGCTGGCACGAGCAGCGGGACAGACATCACCTGCAACGCATTGTTAGCAGTCAATCTCTAAACCTCTCAAAATAGCTTAGATCGATGTCATAAACTGTCCGCTTTTTAACTCCAAGCTCAACGCGCTGAAACATTTCGACCAATTTTGCACCATCAACAAGTTCAACTTTTGGCGCACCCTCTCGATTGGCTTCAACTACTGCCGCGTTGGTAAATGAAGATGTTGTGATGATGATTCCTTTCTCGGCTCTTCCGATCATGGCATTTCTAAAGTCGCCCACTTGTGAACGACCAACCAAGTTGCCATCCGCGTATCGCTTGCATTGAAACAATACTTTGAAACTTACGAACGGATTGATCTCCAGTGTGCCGAAGCCATCTATGCCGCCATCGGCTGAACCTCCCGTGATCTCGACATTTTCAAATCCTGATTCACGCAGGAGTTCCCGAGACACCTTCTCGAAGCCGAGCGGGCTCAATGAGCGCAGAATAGCAATCAGGCTCATTTTCTGATCTGCTTACGGTGTGTCCGGGGCGGGTGCTTCCTCTTCCGTTGTTTCACCCTGCTCCGCCGCTTTTTGTTTCCTGTTCTCGGCGTGGATCGCGACCCATTTCTTGAATATTTCGGCTGCCTGAGCATCAGAAATGTGTGCTGTACGACCCTTTTCCGTGAGCGTCCATGTGCCGTGCTTGGACGATTCGAGCATTCCCTCCCAGACCAGATACTGCCTCGCCCAGGCAACCTGATTGTGAAACCTGCTGCCACCGGACTTCAATGTTTCGTCCAGCACCTCGTCTGTGAGGTTAAGATTCTTGGCTATACGGTCCGAAACTTCTCGCGGCCTACCGGAATCTCCAAGGTCACGGAGCGCGTCAAGAAGTGGTCCAAACCACTTTACAAACTCGGCATTTGATTTACGCGTCATTGTTGTTTTCTAACCGCTAACTTTATATTAGACTTCTCAAATATCATATTAATTTACGGCAATTATGAGATATATTTTTATTTGTATACATTACTGCTAAGTGCTTGCAGCACGACTTTTCAGTTTTTCAATATTAGATAACAGTTTGATTTCCTGTAATATTTCCATACAAGCTTATAATTGACCAATGACTAATAAGGTACTAAATGGGCTGCTTCCTTATGTATTGCCTCCTGTCTCATCACTTGTAAACAATAAGCAGATCCCTGGCTTCTACATTATCCCGCGGTTTCACCAGTACCTTGCTAATCTCCCCATCGTGCTCTGCATAAATGGTTGCTTCCATCTTCATCGCCTCCATAATCAGGAGCGGATCATTTTTGGTAACTTTATCACCTGCTGCTACTTTTACTTTAACAACCATGCCTGGCATAGGCGCGCCGACATGTTTACTATTCCCCTCCTCTATTTGAGGATGTCTGATGATTGAAGCGGCAATTTTACGATTTGCAATAACAACTTCACGCGGCTGACCGTTCAGTTCGAAGAATACCGTGCAATTTCCCTCTTCATTTACCGTACTTATTGCTACCAGTTTGAAAATCAGGGTTTTCCCTTCTTCAATGTCAATTGAGATTTCTTCATGCATGGGCATGCCATAAAAGAACACATCCGTAGGAATGACAGATACATCATCATATTTCTTTCTGTGTTCTGCATATTGAAAGAAGACTTCCGGATACATTAAATAAGACATAAGCTCTTCATTGGAGATAGTCCTGAAGATACGGGACTCTACTTTTTCCTTCATCTCTTCAAGGTACACAGGTGGAAGATTAGCGCCTGGCCTTTCCGTATAAGCAGGCGCTCCGCGCAAAATTTTGTACTGTACTTCTTTCGGAAAACCTCCCGTAGGCTGGCCAAGACGTCCCTCAAAAAATTCTACAACAGAGGTAGGAAATGAAATATCCTTGTCACTGCCGAGAATATCCTTTGCCTTCATATTATTTGTGACCAGAAAAAGTGTCATATCCCCGACCACTTTTGAAGATGGGGTTACTTTTACAATATCGCCAAAAATCTGATTCACCTCTGCGTAAACATCCGTAATTTCGCGCCACCGGTGCGCCAATCCCATTGAGTGCGCCTGTTGGAAAAGATTGGTAAACTGCCCCCCCGGAATTTCATGGTGGAACACCTCTGCGGTACATGCCTTTTGGATGGATTCAAATGGCGCATAGTATTCCCTGACCACTTCCCAGTAATCCGAGAGCAGTCCGAGTGCTTTAAAGTCCATACCGGTGCTGCGTTCGTGAAACCGCAGCATCTCTACCAGTGTATTCAGATTGGGTTGAGACGTTAATCCGGAAAGGGGTCCCATAGCCGCATCCACAATATCTACTCCAGCCTCTGCTGCTTTTATAAGGGTGGCAATCTGTCCGCCGGAAGTGTCGTGCGTATGCAAATGTACCGGAATGTTTACTGCCGACTTCAAAGCGTAAACAAGCTCATAAGCAGCGTAGGGCTTCAGTAGTCCTGCCATATCTTTTATTGACAGCATATGCGCTCCCAGTGCTTCCAGTTCTTTTGCCATTTTCACATAATAGTCAAGGGTATATTTCGTGCGTTTCGGGTCAAGTATATCACCGGTATAACATATCGCCGCCTCGCATAAGGCGCCGGTTTCCAGAACAGCATCCATCGCTACCCTCATATTTGCAACCCAGTTGAGCGAGTCGAAAACACGAAACACGTCTATTCCGCTTTCAGCCGACTGTCTGATAAATGCCTTGACAACATTATCGGGATAATTTGTATATCCCACGCCATTGGATGCCCTGAGCAGCATTTGAAAGAGTATGTTGGGCGCAAGTTTGCGCATGGAGCGCAAACGATCCCAGGGGCACTCTGTAAGAAACCTCATGGCAGTATCAAAGGTTGCTCCGCCCCACACTTCAATTGAAAAGAAATCGGCATGGTTCCTGGAATACACCTCAGCAATTTTCAGCATATCGATGGTTCTCATGCGGGTTGCAAGCAGTGACTGATGCGCATCACGAAATGTGGTATCCGCCAATAACAGTCGTTTTTCATCGCGAATATGTTGAACAAATTTTGCCGGTCCCATTTCAAGCAGCATATCACGGGCGCCTTTCGGCCTTGATTCTTTATGGTCAACTGTGGGTACCGGCGCTTTACGGCGGCATACGGATTTCGGAAGTTCTTTGATAAGTGGATGGCCGTTGACAAGGACGTCTCCTAAAAAACGCATGATAAGCGTAGCACGGTCCCTGCGCCGGGAAAAACGGACAAGGTCTTTATTCTCGTCAATAAAACGTGTAGTGCTCTTTCCTTTCAGGAAATCCTTGTGATTTATAAGATTAATGAGAAACGGAATATTGGTTTTTACGCCGCGAATCCGGAATTCATCCAAAGCCCTGTCCATGCGGTTCACTGCATCCTCAAAACAAATTCCGGACGCTGTAACCTTAACAAGCAGAGAATCGTAATAGGGGGTGACAATGGCTCCGGAAAAGGCGGTGCCTGCGTCAAGGCGAATGCCCATACCGCCGGCAGAACGGTAATGCTGAATACGTCCGTAGTCGGGAATAAACGTATTGGAAGGATCTTCTGTGGTGATCCGGCATTGAATGGCGACCCCCCTGGTTTGGATTGATTCCTGGTTTGGTATCCGGATTTCAGGTGAATCAAGGGGAAACCCTTTGCTGATCAATATCTGTCTTTTGACAATGTCGATATCGGTTATTGTTTCCGTAACGGTATGTTCAACCTGTATTCTTGGGTTGATTTCAATAAAATAAAATGTGTTTTTTTCCGTATCGAGAAGGAATTCCACCGTGCCGGCATTATCATAATCTACCGATTTGCATATTTTTACTGCCGCGTCACAGATGTCTTGCCTGACGGACGCATCAAGATGCTGTGCCGGGGCTATCTCTACAACTTTCTGATGGCGTCTTTGAAGGGTACAGTCGCGTTCATAGAGGTGTACAATATGTTTATATTTGTCTCCCAGTATTTGCACCTCAATATGACGCGCCTTTTCGATGTATTTTTCAATGAAGCATTCATCGGAGCCAAAGGCCGTCATTGATTCGCGCTGCGCTTCGCTAAGGCGGCTCACCAATTCAGATTCGCCGCGAACGATACGCATTCCCCGTCCGCCGCCGCCATGGGCAGCCTTAATGATAACCGGGTATCCCACTTCATTGCAAAAGGCCTTGGCTTCATCCGGGTTTCTGATAGGGTATTTATTTCCGGAAAGTATGGGGACCTGAGCCTTGTCGGCGATCTGCCTGGCGGATATCTTGTTGCCAAGCAGATCAAGTATTTCTGAACGTGGGCCTATAAAGGCAATGCCAGCTTTTTCGCATGCACGGGCAAAGTCTGCATTCTCGGAAAGAAACCCGTAACCCGGGTGTATGGCGTCTATTCCCTTATCTTTGGCAAGTTGAATGATTCCTTCAATATCTAAATACGCTTTAACGGGATCTTTGCCTTTGCCTGTCTGATATGCTTCGTCTGCTTTAAACCGATGAAGTGCGAAACGGTCTTCGTGGGAATATATTGCTACAGTCCTTATGCCCAATTCGTGCGCGGCACGAAAAACACGTATTGCTATTTCACTACGGTTGGCAACGAGTAGTTTTTTAAATCTTCTTATTTCCATTAAAAATCCTTCTACTGACAAGCAGGGTCGTTTTATATGACTGTTTTTGGGTAACAGCGGCCTTCATATCTTTTTCATCATAGTATTTTAATCATAAAATAAACACTATTTTTATTAATAATCAATGCATTTTACCCTATCACTTAATGCCGCTGATGATAGAGGGAAAAGCGAACCTGCCGGTATTTTTGTGATAAGCGGATATTACAGGCATCCCGGGAGAGAAACTCATGTTCCAGGGCGGGTCTGCAACCGTTCGGCTGAGCTCACGACGAAGCCTGAACCAGAGTAGAGACGCATGCAATGCGTCTTTACAATTTGGCGAATAGCGCTCTATAAGTATTACCCTGTAAAAACCTCTTTTTTGTAAGTTTTTTTAATGTTCTTTGTTCCCTTTGCGGTTAAAATCTTTTTGTCATTGCAATTTAATGGCACGGTATGTGCTTGCTGTTAATAATGCATAATAATATCATTTAGAGGTCGGACATGTCTGTGTTATATTAAGGTGCAGGAAATGTTTTGCCCCTACTGCATTTTGCAAAAGGAAAAGGCATGGATGAAGATATCCGTAGGAAACTGAGATGGTTTGAGTTTTATGAAAATAATGGGCGGAATGCACGGTTTACCTGCCGCCATTTTGGGATTTCCCCTGATACTTTTTACCGATGGAAGAAACGTTACGATCCGGAAAATCCTGCTTCGCTCGCGGATGACAAGAAAAATCGCAGGCCAAAAACACTGCGAAGGTCAACACTTCCCGCAGCTACTGTGCGGAAGGTAGAAAAGCTGAAGAATGAATATCCGGAGTGGAGTATCAGGAAACTGGTGGCATCCCTTGAGGCTGAAGGGGTTTTTCTTTCCGATTCAACCGTTTACCGGATTGTAAAGAGGCTGAATTTGTAATGCATAGCGCAGCAATGCCGCAACCAAAAAGAGTTTAACCACAAAGGGCACAAAGAACATAGAACACAAAGAACACGAAGAAAAGGTTACAAAAAAGAAGTTATTACAGGATAATACTATAGTAGAAGGAGGAAAAAAGAAATGGCAGCGAGAGAGATGTGTCCGTTTATAAAAACACCGCCGAGCAGTGATTGTTATTGTATAGAGGTCAACAGTATGAAAATCCCACCGTTTCTTGAGTACTGCACAAATAATTTTCTAAGATGTAATTTTTACATCTCACACTTAAAAAAGACACATGTATCCCGGCAAGGTGATTCCCTTGGAGGGTGATGTTTTTCAGCCTATTGGAGATGAAAAAGCAACAGGGTGCAGCCGGCAATCTACAGTCGGCAGTCGGCAAATTGCAGATTGCAGATTGCAGATTGCCGATTGGAGATTGGGGATTGGAGACTGGAGACTGGAGACTGTTTTCCTGCCAATAGCAAAAGAACGCTTTTTTTTATCCATTTCATTTAGCAGCTTTTTTTGAGGTCGGTAATATCTTTTGATATATCTACAAGTCCAATACTATTTCCGCTGCTGTCGCGGTAGGGGCTTTTTGTTGATAGCACTAATTTTGTTTTCCCGCCGTTAACGGGAATTTCCCGTTCGAATCTTTGCATCTTGCCGGAATGCAAAACCATGTCGTCTTCAGTATTGATTTTTTTCGCTATGTCCGCGGAAAAAATTTCGTCATTTTTCCTGCCGAGTATTTCGTTTAGCGGTTTTTCCATAAGTGTATATACGGCGGAATTTGCCAGAATAATACGGCCTTCAAGGTCTTTTACAAAAACGGCGTCATTGATGACTTCGATAACTGCCCGCAGAAGATTATTGCTCATCTTCAACTCCTCCTCCGCCTGTTTGCGCCGGAATGTCACCCCAAGCTGTGAAGCTACGGACGATACGAGCTTGACGAACTGTTCGTCCTGTCCGCACGCCTCGAACATAAAAAATACAATCACGGCAACCACCACGTCTTTGGCAAGAACGGGAATCGCCAGGCCCGCTTTTAACCCATGGGATCTTGCCAGTTCCGTGCGTGCGAAGTTTTTGTCAAGGGTTACGTCCCGCACCCATTCTACCTGTTTTGTAGACCATGTGCGGCCTGGCAGCCCTACGCCTCTTTCAAAGGTTTGTTTTTTGCTCAATGCGTCAAAATTTTGCAATCCCGGTTCCCGGGGAAACCAGGATGCGCTTCGCATGAGATAGGAGCCGCTTTCATCCGGAATCCACACCTCTCCAAGCGTCCAGTTTGTAAACTCGCAAACAGTGTGCAGCGCCGATTTCATTGCTGCGTGAAAGCTATCAGATTCATTTATGGAAAGTATCAGTTTTTCCAAAAGAAAGATTTCTTCCTGCGCGCGTTTCAGTTTTGTGATGTTTACAATGGTAATGACGATGCCATCGATCATATTGTTTTCCGTTTGATACGGCAAAAAACGGACGAGATACCACGTGCTGTCCGGCTCCTTTATCTCCTTTTCGTAAGGGATTAATGTTTTAAAGACCTTTTCCAGATTTTCGGTAAGTCTTTCCCGGATAAGGAACGTATTTAAATGGCTGATAGGACGTTTTACGTCAGACTCCAGGAGATTCATCATCTTTCCCGCCGCCGGGGTAAATCGCTTTATACATAGATTTTTATCAAGGAAAACGGTGCCTATCTCCGTGCTGCTCAGGAGGGTGTTGATATCGCTGTTTGCCTTTGACAGGTCATCGATTTTGTACTGAAGCTCGGCGTTTATGATGTTCAGTTCCTCGTTCATCGACTGGAGTTCTTCCTTTGTTGTTTCCAATTCTTCTTTAGTGCTCCGTAACTCTTCGTCCTTTTCCCTCACGGTTTCATGCGCCTGTTTCATTTTCCCGTTTGCATCTTCCAGATTTTCAAGAATATCGCAGAGCGACTTTTTCGTCTCCTCCAGTTCTTTTTCAAGCGCTGCGGTATGTGGCGGGGTCTCTTTTGTGTGAGAAAAGAGGGGTGGGAAATCTCCGCCGTGTCCGGGAGACCTTTGGCCATGAAAAACGACTATATACAACTGGCTATGCGCATGCGCCTCCGGAAATGGCCGGACGCTGATGTTTATTGTGCGGGGGGCGTCATCGGTATTCATCCTGATTGGCTTGCTGTAAATAGTCTTTTTTTGTTTTACAGCCTGTTTTATGGCAAATCTCAATTCAGGCCGAAATGCCTCGCGCGCCATTTTTATAATGTTAAAACTCGGCTCTCCAGCCGGGAGTTTCAGAAAGCCATCTATTCTGCCGTGAATATGGAGAATGGTGTAGTCTTCATTTATAATTACGCACGGTGGTGAAAACTCATCGAACAACACCTTTGCCAGATGCTCTTTTATACTGACCGGTTCAACAGCGTTGGCATGCTGTTGTTCTTTATGACAGAACAGTTCGCCTTTTTCCTGTGATAAGGCTGTTGCTGTTGACAAGCTGACAGAGGAATGTATTTTTTTAAAAATCCTGTTCTTTTCGTCAATTGCGGCAAAGAGACGGCTAAACCCTCTTATTGACTCTGATTTGCCAAGAAAGAGATACCCATTCGGACGTAAAACGTGATAAAAAAGCGGCAGCAATCTGTCTTGCAGTGTTGTGTCGAAATAAATGAGGAGATTTTTACAGCTAATCATATCCATTCGGGAAAAGGGCGGGTCCTTAATAATGTTATGGCATGAAAAGATTACCATCTCTCTTATCTGGCTGTTGATGATAAATGAATGGTTCTTTTTGTGGAAAAAGCGCTTAATCCGTTCGGGAGATACATGGTCGACTCTGTCTTGCGGGTACAACGCCGCACGTGCAAAATGGATGGCGTCTTCGTTTAGGTCGTTGGCAAAAATCTGTATCTTGAAATGCAGATGCGCCTCTTCCATACATTCTGTCAAAAGCATTGCTATGGAATACGGCTCCTCTCCGGTTGCGCAGCCGGGTACCCATATCCGCACCACATCTCCCGCAGATTTGTTTTTAAATATCTCCGGAAAAACCTTTTCTTTAATGACAGCATCATTTTCCATCTCCCGGAAAAAATGGGTGACGGTTATCAATAATTCACGGAAAAGCGCATTTGCTTCAGAAGGGCTTTGCTGAAGAAAGGATACGTATTGTGTGATGCTGTTTATACAGTTTTGAGACATCCGTTTTTCAATCCTTCTGGCGAAGGTGCTTTTTTTGTAGTGAGAAAAATTGTGCCCGGTTTTCATCAGGATTATTTTTATGATGTCCTTTATACTGCGGTAATATTTCGGGGGTATGGCCTCTGTCTTTTCTGAGTTTTCAATGCGGCGGCTTTTTATACATTGCAGAAGTTTGGCGGGCATCTCATGCGGAGGCAGTATAAAATCAACACATCCTGTGGCAATAGTGCTTTCCGGCATGCCGTCAAATTCTGCGCTGTTTACGTCCTGTGCCATAGTAATGCCCCCCGATTCCTTGATCGCCTTTATGCCGGCGGCGCCGTCATTGCCTGCCCCGGAAAATATTATGCCGGCAGCGCAGCTTTCCTGGTTTTGCGCTAACGCAGTGAAAAAATCATCAATCGGTTTCCTGTGCAAAGGCGTCTCTTTGCAATCCTTCAGAAATGCTATTTTACCTGATAGCGTAAGGTGTTTGTATGCCGGCATTACATAGACATGATTGGGCTGTATGCGGTTTTCCCTTTCCATATCTACCACCTTCATAGGTGTGGTTTTTTGCAGGATACTTGTGAGAATACTTTTGCTGCCGGGGTCAAAGTGCTGCAGTACGATAAACGCAATGCCTTTTCCCGGAGGCATATGGGAAAAAAACTGTTTCAATGCAACGATACCCCCTGCCGAGGCGCCGATGCCGGCAATGTAAAAAGCGCCGTTATTGTGTTCTGTAGGCGTTTCCCCCGGAGAGGCTGGCGCTGGGGGCAATGTATCCATGACTGTTTCAGAAGGGGATTTCTTTTTGGCCATGATAGTAGTTTACGTATAGTTTTGAGATCAAAATATAATAATAATGTTCACATAGTAAAAGCAATAGCGCAAGACAAAACTCCGGGTCATGAAAGAGTTATCGTAACACTTTTTAAATATTGACAATGGAATTGCGTTGTCTATAATGCACGCATAATTTTACCCTATATAAATTAATACAGGAGGAGAAATAATGGTGGATTGGAGGAACCACATTGTAAGTACATCAGATGTGCTTAGGGGGAAACCCAGAATTAAAGGAACCAGAATCCCGGTTAGCCTTATCCTTGGGTATTTGGCCGCTGGCGAACCTATTGAAAAAATTATGGCGGAATTTACTGGTATTACTAAGGAACAAATAGCAGCTTGTCTGGATTATGCCCGCGAGCTTTCTGAATATGAGGTAGCCGTTTGATGGCGTTGATATCTTCGCTGGTTCAGGTTTGTAACCTGAACCAAACGTTTTATACCTTCAATCCAGCCTTCTATTGGCAAAACAAATAACAAACAAATTTCAAATTCCAAACAGTCATCAGGAATAAAGTGTTACGAATTTGTGATTTGGGTATTGGAATTTTACCACAGTGCATGGCCACATTATTCGCATAAACTAATGGGTTCAGGTTGCAAACCAATGTCATTAAGTTAAGGATATTTGATCAAAAAACAACCCCCTTTATCCCCCTTTTTTAAGGGGAACTTTTATGGCAGGCTGCTTAACTTAATGACATTGGGTTGCAAACCTGAACCCGCCTTGAAGTGAGAATTTGAATATTGAATATTTTTGTTCTGCAAGGAAAAGACGAACGTTCCCCCTCTTTTATTTCTTGATAGTTATCATTTATTGAGTCTTTTCATATATCAAAGAATTTTTCCCTTTAACAATACGAATCAACCTTAACCACTATACACACATTATGAATACTCCAGAACCTCTTATCTTTGAAAAATCCGTTTCCGGCAGAAGATGTTTTATACTGCCCGCCTGCGATGTGCCGGAAAGACCCATAACACAGTTTATTCCTCAAAAAATGCAAAGGAGCCTGAACCCCAACTTTCCCGAAGTATCGGAAATTGACATAGTGCGACATTTTACAAAACTTTCCCAAATGAACTATTGCGTTGACACGCATTTTTATCCGCTGGGTTCATGTACCATGAAATATAATCCGAAGATAAATGAAGATGCCGCAAATCTGGAAGGTTTTACAAGGCTACATCCTTACCAACCGCAAGAACAATGCCAGGGTACCTTAAAGATACTCTATGATCTGGAACAGATGCTTGCAGATATATCAGGTATGCCTTGTTTCACATTACAACCTGCGGCGGGCGCCCATGGTGAATTAACAGGCATGCTGATAATTCAGGCATATATGAAGAAACAGCGGGAAACCAGAAATACCATTATTGTGCCTGATTCTGCCCATGGAACAAATCCTGCCTCCGCCGCCCTTTGCGGCTACCGTATTGAATCCGTTCAATCAGATGCCAACGGACTTATCGATGTTAAAAAACTGAAACAAATGCTGTCAAATGATACGGCGGCTCTCATGGTTACCAACCCCAACACCCTCGGCCTTTTTGAAAAAGATATACTTGAAATAAGTAAAATCGCCCACGATGCCGGAGCGCTGGTTTATTGTGACGGCGCCAACATGAATGCGCTTCTGGGCATAGCGCGTCCGGGAGACATGGGGGTAGATATTTTACATCTGAATCTGCACAAAACATTTTCTACCCCTCATGGAGGAGGCGGGCCTGGGGCGGGTCCGATAGGGGTTTCAAGGGCATTAGAGGCATTCCTCCCTACACCACGAACAGTAAAAAATGCGGATGATTCATACGCATTAACGTATGATTTCCCGGACTCAATAGGAAGGGTCAGGGCTTTTTATGGTCATGTGGGTATAATGATTCGGGCATATACGTACCTGTTATCGTTAGGGAAGGAGGGGATAATAAAAACGGGGGAAAACGCCGTCTTAAACGCCAATTACCTGAGAAATATCCTTTCAAAATATTACGAAATACCGTATGGAAAGACCTGCATGCATGAATTTGTCATATCCGCAAAAAAACAAAAGGCAAAGGGCGTTTCCGCTTTGGATATTGCCAAAAAATTATTGGATTACGGTTTTCATGCCCCTACGATTTATTTCCCACTAATAGTGGAAGAGGCTTTAATGGTGGAACCGACAGAAACTGAGTCACGGGAAACACTGGATGCGTTTGCATGCGCAATGATTGAAATTGCCGGCGCAATTGTGCAAGCGCCGGAAACCGTGCGTAATGCACCTCAAAAAACGAAAATCGGACGCCCTGACGAAGTAATCGCCGCCAGAAATCCAAAATTAAAGTGGACGGGTGAATGAAGACTATTTTGCAACCTTGTAGGCAATAACATTTACCAGTTCAATTTGATACGTCTTGTTCAGGTCTTGTATGCCAATTGCTGCACGGGTTGGACATGATTTGACAAATTCCTTGTACACGGCGTTCATCTCTCCCCAGTAATCCATATTTTTAAGGAAAATAATTAAATTTACTATTCTATCGGGCTTTGAACCCATAGCTTCCAATGCAGTTTTCAGGTTTGAAAAAACCAGTTTAAATTGTTCTTTTGGAACCAGACCAGGTACTTCACCCGACGCATCCACAGGGATAAAACCACCGCAGCGTATTTTAATTGCCCGGACTTTTGTCAGTCTGACCATGTCCTCTTCAAAGTAATCGCTCATCAACCCTATTTGCCGTTCAGGTTGCTTCCCGACGTTTTTCAGAGAATCCCTTAGTATAAGGTCTAATAATGTGTCTCTTTCTTTAAAAGACAACTGCAATGCTTTATCAATGGGTAATGCATCTAAATCTGCTAAAGTTAAATTTGCCATTTTTCCCCTCTTTTCGTTAAAAGACAAAACAAAATACAATTCATTGCCAGAAGAATGGTAACACTAATACGGACAGACCGCCACTAACGGGCTACATGGTATTTTTTCTATCCCGTGAATTTTTCAAAAAGCTAAAATGTTACAATGTTACAATATTCAATGTTCAATGTTCAATGTAAAAGAATAGAAGCAAATGAGCAACAATTTGAGAATTGAATATTGAACATTTTCCCCTTTTCCCTGGCTCCTGTAAGTACTGTACCGGTAGATATACAGGTATGGAGGATTGCCCGTATAACTACCGGTATATAAATTACACCGTTAAAGTAGAGACGCACGGCTGTGAGTCTCTGCATTTTGATTGCGGCTTTGCTGCGTAATGATGCAACAAGTGGGAACGTCATGCATCCAGAACCCTCTCTGCTTGTTCTTTGTCATAATCCATGATATAGGTAATGCCGGTGATATCAGTAGCTTCTCTCGTTAATGTAAAAATATCATCCCTCGTTATATCGTTAACCGACCATCTCCGGGAACCGGCCATTAGTTGCCTCAATCCAGTTGCCAGGCGCTGATAATAAGAATACATCCCAATAGCGCCTGTGGGAATATTGCCAAACTGATCCTTTACCTTTTGTGAGTAATAGAAGATTTGATCGGTGGAAGAACCATATTCCGAAACAGGTTTTGGCACTTTTCCATCAGCAACAGCTTTGCCAATTGTGTTGCCGACCATGGCGGCGCATATGGTAGAACGTGACATCCCAACCGCCTTAATAAACGGCGATAAAAGGGCAAAGGACTTATAAATATGGTCTTCCGAAACGAGACCCCCTGCAAGGACTATATCAGGGACGTATTCGCCACGGTCAGCAAGCCTTTTGCAATATTCATACGTTAATGCGGCGATATACACCGTTGGCAGTCCCCATTCATTCATCATACGCCAGGGACTCATGCCCGTTCCGCCGCCGGAACCATCGATTGTCAGGACGTCTATCCTTGCCCAGGAAGCAAATTTAATGGCGCGGGCAAGGTCAGAAGGCCGGTAAGACCCTGTCTTTAAAAAGACATATTTGGCGCCGGCATCTCTTAAATGCTGGACGTTATTCATGAATCCGTCAAATGCCCGCGACATGGCGTCTGGTATTGCGCAAATCCGTGTGTGCCTTTCAAAGCCCTTAATCGTCCCGTTTTTAAATGCCTGCTGCGTAAGTGCATCTTCAGGGTCTGGAATGACCACATATCCAAGTTTTTTTAACCGGATGGCCTTTTCAATGGAAGTTAACTTTACCTCGCCTCCGATATTTTTGGCGCCCTGTCCCCATTTCAATTCGACGGCGTCCGCCCCTAATTTCTCAAGGGAGTAGGGTAATACCCCAAGACGCCAGTCTTCCTGGTTTGCCTGAATTGCAATAAATCCATACCCATCCTTTTGATGATCCTTAAACGATTTGAAACGCCTCACTAATTCCGGGCTGTTTGTAACATTGCCGTCCGTTATGGTTGAATCATCATCCATCGCAGCCACATTTTCACCGAGGACAATGCCAGTGCCGCAGATAGCTGCGCCGGAGCCTAAAGACTCAAAGTGGGTTTGGGCTATTTTTGTTGAACCAAGGCCTGTACAAATTATGGGGATACGCAATTTTAGTCCACCGTCCCTCCCCATTTTCGTTTCAATACAGGCGTTGGTAAACAGGTCATATTCCTTTTGGTGATGTCCTGTGATTGAGCCTGTTATGTTAAAATGAGAAAAATCAACGGGGAAATCCTTTTGCGCCCCTGCGGTAATTTCTCCAAACGGCACAGGATAAATCGCTTCAGGCCCCCTATAGGCGGATTTGCCAATTTCGCAATATCCGGGGCAGCCATCCAGGCACGTAACGCACATACCGCTTTGGGGCAATACCTCATCGCCTAAACGGGTCCATGTGCCTGTGGCCCTTGATTTGTTCGGGATAAACAAGGATCCCATAAAATACTCCTTTCCTTGTGGTTAACAAATTTAACGGTTGGAATAGTTATAGCGCACCAGCAGATTTTTTGATTAAAATTTGGTTGCCTTCTCTAACCCGTCCCACAATACCGTTCTTGCGTCAAGGAAATCAAGAGCGCCCTTCCTTATTTTTCTCTGCTCTTCTTCTGTTTTAGAGCAAAATACCAGAGAGTTTCTGATGTTTGCGGCATGCTCAACGTCTAATTCTATATGAGCAGAAAAGAAGAGCACTGCATCATCATTTAATCCGGCGCGTTTACAGCCTTCACGAATCGGCTGATACATGGTAGGCACAATATACTCAGTCCCTGGTCCCAATGCCCCCAAGGCTTCAACATAATCCATATAATGAATGTTCAGGTATTTTTCCACAAACAATTTTGTCTCAGGCAGCATTACTATATTGTTCAATGCCTGCTGATCGGTATTAACGCCAGCCGCCTTTAAGAATCTGCGGAAGATTGCAGGGTGGGTAAGTTCTGCATCCATGCCTTTTTTCTCTTCACTTCTACCGCCGTACTCTTCAAATAAATTCTTAATTAAAGGCGCCCTGCCTGCTTCGTCGGGACAAATAGCAATTGCACCAGCCAAATACCGTGAAAAATGCCTTGAAAAACAATAGTATTGTTCCGCATATAATTTTACCGCCTTCATATCCGCTTTTGTTCTGAATTTTTGCAAATATGGGTGGTCGTTAGCCGCCGGATGTTTTAAAACTTCTGCTTCCAGTTTGTCAAAAAATGCGTCAGTTGACATAGCCATAATTATTAACTCCTCCTAAAAAGTATGTAGATTTATCAAAATATCTTAAAATTCAAACAAAGAATTACTAACAATATACTGCACTGAATTAATCAATACACCTCCTTCCTGCTTCAGACATGGATCAAAAAAGCATTAAATTCCTTAAAATAATCCGCCCTTATTTTATACCTTTACTGTTCAGATGTTTGCTATACCTCTGATCCGTTTCACTAATATGTTTATTTAGCCAATCGGTAAGGAATTTTGAGACCTCTACGGTTAAGCTTACTTTTCCCGCATTGTAATCATTTTGAAGCGCTAATACCTTTGCCGTCATCTTGTCGTGTTTGTCCTTGTGCTCAACATATTCCGGATAATCATGTTGCTTAAATATCTTCTCTTCTGCGGCAAAATGGAAACCTGTGTAATTTATTAATTTTTTTAAAATTTCACCAACAACGAGCTTCCCTTTCCCCTGCCTCATAGCGTCATCCAGATCATTAATCATTTCTATTAGTTGCTTATGATGTCCATCAAACTCAGCAATTTTTACACTATACTCATCTTTCCATGTCATTAAAGGCATAACTCCATCTCCCTAAATAATATTTCCTCTTAAAAAACCCAACGACTTTTTGGATATTCCGTAGGATGGGTGAAGCGGAGTGAACCCATCAATTCAATAGTATTTACTTTTGTTTGATGGGGTGCGCCTGCCCAGTTAAATAATTAACATAGTAAATATTCAGGCTTACTAATTTATCTAAACAGGGTAAGCTTCATTCATCCTAGTCCTATTCCTTCGCTTTAATGCCCCACCAGCGGGGAACAAAGACGCAACACATATCAAACTACCTTAGAACTTCGCTAGCAATCGTTGTGCCTGAAAAAATGCCTGTCTGTTATTTTGAAATAAATATCTGATATGATGAGAGTTATAACAATGGTGATATTTTTGTTACAGGATGGATAAGTATTTGAGAGGGGTTGTTAGCAGATTTTTCCGAAAAATTTTCGCATATTGACTATATGCCGGCAAAACGTGCGAATTTTTTTCGCATTCAGCACCATTCTTTGGTTTTGTATTCGATTTTTCGTGTAGATATGCCCAATATTTTTGCAGCGGATTGTTTGCTGCCATTGGTTATTTGGAGGGTTCTTTGGATGATCTCTTTTTCGGCTTCTTTCAGGGTAGTGCCTATGGGTATTTTAATTACCGGGATATATTCATTGTCCGGCATAATGCTCTCCGGCAAATGATCAACGGAAATGGTATCGCTTTTACACAATACAACAGCCCGTTCTATGGTATTTTGCAGTTCCCTGATATTGCCCTGCCAATGGTGGGAACAGAGCGTTTTTATGGCCTCCGGGTCGAAACCTTTTATCTCTTTCTTGTATTTCTTCGCATATTTAACGGCAAAATAATTTGAGAGAATGGGAATATCGTCTTTTCTTTCTCTCAAAGGGGGCATTTGGATGCAGATAACGTTGAGGCGGTAAAATAAATCCTCCCGGAATCTCCCCTCTGAGACTTCCTCTTCAAGATTCCGGTTTGTTGCAGCAATACACCTCACATCCACTTTTATGGTCTTTTCCCCGCCGACACGTTCAAACTCTCCTTTTTCCAGGACGCGCAACAATTTGACCTGAACTTTCAGGCTCATCTCTGCCAATTCATCCAGAAAAAGGGTTCCGCCGTCTGCCAGTTCAAACCGCCCCTTTCGTGATTGTATCGCCCCCGTAAAGGCGCCCTTTTCGTGTCCGAATAATTCACTCTCGAGAATTCCTTCAGATAGCGCGGCGCAATGCAATGCCACGAATGGTTTTCCGGCCCTTTCGCTCCTGTAATGTATGGCGTGCGCTACAAGTTCCTTTCCCGTTCCCGTCTCTCCCATAATAAGAACAGAGGCCGTACTGGGGGCAACGTCTTCAATCAGTTTAAAAATCCGATGCATTTGCGGAGAGCCGCCCACCAGCTCGGAAAATGTATACTTATCTTTCAGCTCTTCCTTTAACAGCCGGTTTTGGATTACGAGTTGTTGTTTCTCCCAAAGTTTTTCCAAAACCAATTCAAGTTCTTCCACGTCTACCGGCTTTGCTAAATATTCATCAGCTCCGTGTTTCACCGCATTTACCGCCGATTTGATAGAACTGTACGCCGTTACAACGACAATGGCAATAGATGAGTTTTTTTTCTTTATTTCCTGGAGCAATGACAGCCCTCCCATACCGGGAAGCTTCATGTCTGTTATAACAATATCAAAGCTTTCCCTTGAGAGTTGATTTAAGGCGTCATAGCCGGAAGAGACCCCGGAAGCGGTATATCCGCCCCTTCTCAAAATCTGTATCAATCCGTCGAGGGTATTTTTATCGTCTTCAACCACTAACAGCTTTGGTTTTGTCATGAGGTAATGAACCCTTTTTTAATCCTGATTAACAGGAATAGTAATAAGAAATGTACTGCCAACGTCAGATGTCGCCAGCCGTATCATTCCGCCATGATTCTGTATGATATTTTGCGCGGAAGAAAGGCCTATCCCGGTGCCGCCATCCTTGGTAGTATAGAATAAATCAAATATCTTTTCCCTGAATTCTTCCGGTATGCCTGGTCCCGTATCCTGACAGGCAATAACAATTTCGTCTTTTACACCGCTGGCGCTTACATGTAATTCCCCGCCGTCAGGCATTGCTTCAATACTGTTGATAAGAATGTTCAATATTGCCTGTTTTATCTTGTCTTTGTCAATATACGGGGCGGGAATATTTTCCATTACGTCTAATTTCAATTGAATGCCATTGAGTTGCGCCTGGGGAGTAAGTAAGGCAATGATATCCGTTAGCATTTCACGAATGTTTGCATAGCTTCTGCTTAGCTTGCCTGTTTTTGCAAACTGCAGACATTCCTCCACAAAACTGCCGAGACGGTTAATTTCATTTTGAACAATTGTCACAATTTTCAACAATTCATTTTTTGGGGAATTGCCGTTGTCGTAACTATCATTGATTTCGTGTTTTAGCAATAACAATTGAAGATTCATGGCATTGAGGGGATTTTTTATTTCATGCGCCAATTCAGAGGCGAGCGTTCCAAGGGAAGATAGTGTTTTTGATTTGAGTACTTCGTCAGAAAATCTTTTTGCTTCGCTAACATCTTCTATGACAGAAATGATGTGGGTAACCCTTCCTTCTTTATCCTTAATAGGGGAAACATTTACCCTTATCCATGATTCGCTGTCATCGCCCCTGTTAATCAAAAGTTCCCGCGAACCCTGAGAAAGACGGCCATTCAGGATTTCTGTACCGGGACAACACTTGTCCGTTATACATAACCCCGTTGAAGTATGGCACTTAAAAATATCACCACAATCCTTTCCGACAACTTCATCTTTGGTTCTTTTCGTAATTTTTTCGCAGGCATGATTAAAAAAAACAACCCGGCGATGTGCATCCTGGATCATTATCCCCCGGCTTGTGTAATCTAATGCCTGGCTTAAAATGTAATTTTCCACACTAAAACCTCCCAAAATTTACATTTTTAAGGGTATCACAATTTCTAAAAAAGTAAATATAAAATAACATATCATATTCAACCAGAAATAATTGCGGTAATCTTTACCGCCTCATTTTGCCGGTTAATAAAACGCTTGACACTATTATTCATAATTCGTTATCATATTTTCAATTATGTATTTCACCTGAGATATTCACTGCCAGATACTGACGGAGCGTAAAGAATGGAAACCGGCAGCAGTTTAACGTAGTAACATTACAACAACCCTGCCCTAAAGCCAGCTTTTTCTTACCCAGGCGTAATTATATCATAGTACCTTATGGCTGATTTCTTTGCATTTTTTGGCAAAATATTTAATGGTGAAATCCGAAACAAATTAGTCATTTGTAAGCTTGTGGCGAATTTTTTAATCTGTGTAATATGTGGTTTCCCTTTTGTAATTTGTGAGTGCTTGGTTCTAGATTCCATGTATAAAAATGATGATGTAATATCAGGAGGAGTAAGAGTCCGGTTTGCACCCAGTCCGACCGGTTATTTACATATCGGCGGCGCAAGGACGGCGCTTTTTAACTGGTTATTTGCAAGACATAATAACGGTATTTTTCTCCTGCGGATTGAAGATACCGACCAGCAACGTTCTACGAAAGAAGCAACGCAAGCTATTTTAGAGAGTATGAAATGGCTTGGTTTGGATTGGGATGAAGGGCCATACTTTCAAAGCCAACGATTGCCGATATATAAACGATATGCCGAACAACTGGTAGCGCAGGGAAATGCATATTATGACACCGATGCGGAAGGGCGCACTGCAATACGGTTTAAGATGCAAGATAATGTTATCGTACTCAACGACCTTGTTCACGGCGCAATAACATTTGATGCGGCTGTTATTGAAGACTTTGTCATTCTTAAGGCAGACGGTTTTCCCAGCTATAACTTCGCTTGCGTAGTGGATGATGCTGATATGAAAATTACCCATGTGATTCGCGGTGATGATCATATCTCAAATACACCAAAACAAATAGCACTGTATAACGCCATGGGATTACGGTTGCCGGAATATGCACACATTCCAATGATTTTAGGGGAAGACGGTTCCCGGTTGAGCAAACGCCACGGGGCAACGTCTGTCACTGAATACAGGGACAAAGGGTATTTGCCTCAGGCGCTTGTGAACTTCCTTGCTTTGCTGGGGTGGTCTCCGGGAAACGACCAGGAAATACTATCGATGAAGGAAATGATTGAAAAATTTTCCTTAAAGCGCGTGAACAAAACCAGTGCGCAATTCGACAATACTAAATTAGATTGGATGAGTGGCCAGTATATCAAAAACACCTCCATTGAAGAACTTACCGCTGCTGCCAGGTTGTTTTTTGAAAAATCGGATATCGATACCACGAGAATCTCAATAGATTGGCTGTCCAGATTGATAGAATTGTACCATGAACGGTTTAAAAATCTCCAGGAATTGGTTGATCAAACGAGGTTTTTCTTTACGGATTCCGTTGAATATGATCCGGCAGCAACAGATAAATTCCTTAAAAGAGAAGGAATTCCTGAAATATTAAAGGAGGTTTATTCAGCGATTTCTCCCCTGAACAGTTTTGACAGACAAGGGTTGGAAGGGTGTTTAAGAGATTTAACCGCAAAAGCGGGTATTGGTTTTTCCAAAATCGCCCAACCTATAAGAGTTGCAATAACAGGCAGAAGCGCCAGCGCTGGTATCTTTGAAACAATGGAACTCCTTGGAAAAGAAACCACACTTAAAAGGCTTGAAAACACCATTAAAAACCTGGACGGTATCACGAATGTCGTTGGGTTGTAACAAACATACTGTAGAGACAGGTTTAAAACCTGTCTCTACTACGGTAATCAAAGTACGAAAGCTGCGCTTGTTTAGCATTTCAAATCATTTTGTCATTAGGATTTGTTTCGTATTTCGTGCTTCGAATTTCGCATTTTTTATTTCATGTTTGTTTGGTTCAATTTTATTTTGTACATGTTGGGGGGGGGCGTTATTCTTTTTCAGGGCAATTTTGAATGGGCGTAAGGCTTTTCATTGCGATTGAGATTACAGATGCGGTCCGGGAAAAAGTATTACATTTTCAAAACGACCTTAAAAAGGCTTCTGCTGATGTAAAATGGGTGGCGCCTCAAAATCTTCATATTACAATAAAATTTATTGGCAATACTGATGAAGAGAAGATTGACGGGATTGTTGACGTTATTCATCAATCTGTCATTGAGATAAAACCGTTTGATATTTGCTATAGCGGCGCCGGTACTTTTCCCGCTGGTAAATATCCGCGTGTAATCTTCGCCGGAGCTGTGGATTCAAGTGGCGCCCTGGCTTCTATTTATGAAAGATTAAACAGGCACTTAACCGCGCTTGGAGTACCATACGATGAACATACATTTGAGGCGCATATTACTGTCGGGCGGGTTAAAACACATAAAAATATAAAGAAACTTGTGGAGTGTGTACATTCATACAGAGAATTTACCTTTGGGCAAGAAAACATTGATCACCTGGTGTTAATGAAGAGTGATCTCACTCGGGAGGGGCCGATATACACAAGGGTAAGTAATATTCGTTTTGTGTAACTTTTATAATATTACTATCAAAAAAAGATTTCTTATTTATCTCATGCAAATCATATTATTTTTATAAACGATAACTTTATCTTTCTCTTACAAATATGACTACTAATACAGAAATACCTGATAAGGAAAAACGGCAACAAGCATTGGAGAGAGCAATTTCGCACATCGATAAACAGTTTGGAAAAGGGACGATAATGAAATTAGGGGGCGATACGAAACTGGATGTTCCCGTAATTTCTACCGGTGCGTTATCATTAGATGTTGCGCTTGGCGTGGGGGGAATTCCGCGCGGAAGAGTCATTGAAATATTCGGGCAGGAATCTTCGGGCAAAACCACCCTAACGCTTCAAATTATCGCAAATGCGCAGAGGGGGGGCGGGGTAGCTGCATTTATCGATGCTGAACATGCGCTGGACTCCGAATATGCAAAAAGATTGGGTGTAAATTTGAATGATTTAATGGTCAATCAGCCAGACACCGGAGAACAAGCGCTGGAGATAGCAGAACTGCTCGTAAGGAGCAATGCTGTTGACGTAATAGTGGTTGACTCGGTAGCGGCCCTTGTGCCACGTGCTGAAATTGAAGGAGAAATGGGAGATACACATATAGGATTACAGGCAAGGCTGATGTCGCAGGCATTACGCAAGCTTACCGCGTGCATTTCAAAATCAAGAACAAGCGTAATTTTTATCAATCAGATTCGTGAAAAGATTGGCGTTATGTATGGAGGAAATCCGGAAACCACGCCTGGAGGCAGGGCATTAAAATTTTATGCGTCGGTGCGTGTTGATATTCGGCGGATTGGAAGTATAAAAGACGGCGATGCAATAATCGGAAGCAGAGTTCGCGCCACTATTGCAAAAAATAAGGTTGCAGCGCCTTTTAAAAGAGCGGAATTTGACATCCTTTACAATACAGGCATATCGCGGGCAGGAGACGTCCTTGACCTTGGCGCTGAACATAATATTATTGAAAAATCGGGGACGTGGTATTCATATAGAGAAACCCGGCTGGGGCAGGGCAGGGAGAATTCCAGGCAATTTCTCACGGAACATCCTGAAATGATGAAAGAAATTGAACAATCAATCCTGAAAATAGTACTGCCTTCTGCGGCGTCTCAAAAGCCTCCCGAAAAACCCCCTGAAAGTACGGAAAAAAGCACACCTTCGAAGAGAGCGAAAAGTAATTAACGTATGAATACCGGTGAAATTCGCAATAAATTTTTAACATTCTTCGAAAAGAAATCCCATGTAATCTGGCCAGGAGATTCGCTTGTCCCGCAGGGAGACGCTACGCTTCTTTTTACGGGTGCAGGGATGAATCAGTTCAAAGATATGTTCCTTGGTAAGGGACGATTAAATATAAAAAGGGCGACAACTTGCCAAAAATGCCTTCGAACGGGGGATTTGGAAAATGTTGGCAGAACGGCTTCGCACCATACTTTTTTTGAAATGCTGGGCAATTTTTCCTTTGGCGATTATTTTAAAAGAGAAACCATTGCATGGGCGTGGGAGTTCCTCGTGCAGGAATTAAGATTACCGGAAGAGAAACTTTTTGTCAGTGTGTATAAAGATGACCCCGAATCATACGAAATATGGGAAAAACATATCCGCATTTCCAAATCAAAAATCTATTCCTACGGCGAAAATGACAATTTTTGGCCTGCAAATGCCCCTGCACAAGGCCCTAACGGCCCTTGCGGCCCCTGCTCAGAAATATTTTACGACCAGGGAGCAGGTGTTGGTTGTGGCCGGGAAGAATGTGAGCCTGCCTGCGATTGCGACCGCTTTGTCGAAATCTGGAATCTGGTGTTTACGCAATTTGACCGAAAAGAAGATGGCAGGCTGGAACCATTGCCCAACAAAAATGTAGATACAGGCATGGGACTGGAGAGAATGGCGCGTGTTATGCAGGGAGTGCCGACAAACTTCGATATAGATATTTTTGCCCCTGTAATTAAATCGATAGAAGATATTACACACCTGCGGTATCATGATAAAAAAGAAAACGCCGTATGTATGCGCCGGATAGCCGACCATGTAAAGGCCTGTATTTTTTGCATTGCCGATGGCGTTTTGCCAGGGAATGAAGGGCGGGGATATGTGGAAAGGCGTTTACTGAGAAGGGCTATCCGTGATGGCGCGCAACTTGGCTTAAAAGAATGTTTTTTATACAAGCTCGTGCCAATTATCAGCGATCTTATGCAGGATTATTATCCGGATATTAAACAACGCAGGGAGAATATCGCAAGGATCATAAAAAGCGAGGAAGAAAAATTCCTCGAAACTCTGGAACTGGGGACGGTACGGTTAAAAGAGTTAATGGATACAATGCAAAAGAATAAAATAAAAGAGCTTCCGGGAAAAGAGGCTTTTAAATTATATGATACATATGGCTTCCCTTTGGACATGACCGAATTAATTCTCAGGGAACACGGTTTTGCCATGGATAGCGCCGGTGTTGAAGTGGAATTGAAACGCCAGCGGATGCAGGCAAGGTCGTCATCCTCTATGACCGGTCAGGTATTTGACGCCGGTTTTTTGGGCAAGATTAAAGAGATATCAAAAGGCACAACATTCTTAGGGTACGAAAAGGATTCATGCAGTGCGAGGATCATTGCTATTGTTCAGGGAGACCACCTTATTGAAAAGGCTGAAGCCGGAAGCGAGGTATCGATAGTTTTCGATCAGACGCCCTTTTATGGTGAGTCCGGCGGACAAATTGGAGACACGGGAATCCTTGAATCGGAGGGGATTCATGTTTGTATAACTGATACAAAAAAGAACGATTCCTTTATCATTCATATCGGAAAGATAACAAAAGGCATAGTGAGGACGGGCGATATGATTGATGCGCGAATAGATACGCACAGGAGAGGTTTAATAAAAAGAAATCATACGGCGACGCACGTGCTTCATTGGGTATTGCGGAATGTCATTGGCAGACATGCAGAACAGGCGGGCTCAATGGTGTCCCCGGACCGTCTACGCTTTGACTTTCATCACTTTTCCTCTTTGACGAAGGAGGAAATTGACCGTATCGAGGATCTGGTAAACGAAAAAATAATGGAAAATGCGCCCGTGTCGGTGAAAGAACAAACGCTTCAGGAAGCAAGAAATGCCGGAGCCGTAGCCCTTTTTGGAGAAAAATACGAGGAACGGGTCAGAATGGTTTCCATCGGAGATTTTAGCAAGGAACTTTGTGGCGGTACGCACATAAACAATACCGGAGAAATAGGACTCTTCAGAATCGTCGGGGAATCCTCTGTCGCTGCGGGAATACGTCGTATAGAGGCGATCACAGGCATTTCGGCATTAACCAGGGACAGGGAGAAGGAGGAGATTGTTCAGGAATTGTGCGGCATATTGAATGCGTGCGAGGAAGATCTTTCTTCAAAAACACAGGAACTCCTGAATGAAGTAAAAAAACTCCACAAAGAACTTCATAAACAAAAGCAAAAAGAATTACTGGAGAAAATTGATTCGTTTTCCGTGACTGCAAAAGAAGTTTCAGGCGTTAACATTATAACAAAGAGAATAGATAATGCATCGGCGAATGATATGAGAAGAACGGCGGACATGCTGATGAAATCAGAAAAGGAAACCGCAGTAGCATTGGGAAGCGTTCAGAATGGGCGTGTAATAGTAATTATTTCTTTAAGCCCAGGCCTGGCTTCCCGTGGTTTGCATGCGGGGAATATCTCAAAAGAGGTTGCAAAAATAGTCGGCGGAGGAGGCGGCGGAAGACCGGAGATGGCGCAAGCGGGTGGACAGGCGGTTGGTAAATTAGACGAAGCGCTTGATTTTGCCGAAACGTTGTTCAGCAAAGAAATCCTGCAGAAGGTTTCTTAAGTAAAAAGATGGCGACCTTTAATTTTATTGAGATTTTTCAAAAAACCAGATTGTTGCCTTAATTTTTTTGCAATTTGTCCTTTTGGCACATATAATTTTGTACTTCAAAGACTTGAGTTTTTTTTGTCATTGCAGTGATAGTAATTATCTGTGTTTTTTCCAAAAAGGAAGCAAACCACCGCACTGGTAAAATTTTGCCGGTGTTGAGGCCGGACGCCTATAAATAGTATTGTTAATTTAAAAAATAATGTGTATAATCCTGCTTCTATAAAATGAACGCATCAGGGAGAAAGTATTTCCGGTATTATTGGCAAAATCCGGTGAAATAACTATATGTATATTCCAGCATTGCTGAATCAGTTCTGTGTAAACTATTAAATAAATTTTTAACAATGAGGTTTTAAATGGCTAATCCAAAGAGGAGACATTCTAACTCAAGAACACGTAAAAGACGTACGCACGATAAACTTACGGCTCCAGTTTTTCCGTTAGATAAAAATTTAGAAAAGGGGGGGCGTATCCGCTCCAAACGTTATGTTTGTTCGCACTGTAAACAAGTAAATCAACCGCATACAGTATGCCATAACTGCGGATATTACCGGGGCAGGCAGGTAATTTCTGTTGAAAGGTAAGTTTATGAGGATTGCGGTAGACGCCATGGGCGGGGATAAGGCGCCGCAAGAAATTGTCAAAGGCTCTGTCCTGGCTGCGCAACAGGTGTCTGATGCTGAGATTATATTGGTCGGTGACGAAAACAGAATTAAACACGAATTACATCTTGGCGGAACCATTCCCAAAAATATAACCATTCATCATGCGGCTCAAATAGTCGGCATGGAGGATCCTGCAACGCATTCCATACGGCAAAAGATAAACTCTTCCATTACGCAAAGTGTTGAATTGGTTGCTAAGGGGAAAGCTGATGCACTCGTCAGTGCGGGGCATACGGGGGCAACGGTAGCGGCGGCAATGCTACATATGAAAACATTGAAAGGCATTCGCCGTCCAGGCATTGCGATATCCCTTCCCACCCTTTATGGATCATGTCTGATTATCGATGCAGGCGCCAATATCAGTTGCAAGCCTTTACACTTGTATCAGTATGGAATTATGGCGTCAACGGTCTGCAAGCACCTCATGAATAAAGAAAATCCCAGGGTTGGGCTTCTCAATATAGGAGAAGAGGACGCAAAGGGAAACGATCTGGTCAGGGAAACCTTTTCGCTTCTTTCCAACTCACATTTAAATTTTATCGGGAATATTGAAAGCCGTGAGATATTTGATGGCAAGGCAGACGTCGTCGTTTGTGAAGGGTTTGTGGGAAATGTAATATTGAAATTTGCGGAGGGGATGGCGAAGAACCTTCTTACCACGATAAAAGCAGAATCGATGAACAGGTTTTGGGCAAAACTTGGACTGCTTTTGTGCAAACCGGTTTTCCAATCGTTAAAGGCAAAAATGGATTTTGCCGAATACGGAGGCGTTCCATTGCTGGGGGTAAATGGCGTTTGTATTATTTGCCACGGGAGATCTGACGCGCGGGCTATACAAAATGCCATAAAGGCGGCATTGAAATTAACAAAAACAGCAGTTAACGGGCATATTATTTCGGAACTGGAAAAATCCAATACACTTACGGCAGAAGTTGCTTAAGTTTTTAAAGGCTTTGCACCTTCTCTGGGCAATGAGAAATTGAACGTACACCAAAATCAAATAGCATCGATAACAGGGGTGGGGTCATACCTTCCTGAAAAGATATTAACCAATCATGCTCTGGAAAAATTGGTAGACACTACGGACGATTGGATTCTGCAACGGACAGGAATAAGGGAGCGTCGTATTGTTGAGAATGGGGTGACAACATCAGATCTTGGCGCCATAGCTTCGTTAAAAGCAATAGAAAATGCCGGGATATCAGCGGAAGAAATCGATATGATTATTACTTCCACCATTACCCCCGACTACCTTTTTCCTTCCACTTCCTGTTGTTTGCAAAAGCAAATTGGCGCTGTCCATGCAAGCGCATTTGATATTTCAGCGGCTTGTGCCGGATTTGTGTACGCACTTTCCATAGGGCAAAGTGTTATAAATTCGGGAGCTGCGAAAACTGTTTTAGTGGTGGGCGCAGAATGTTTATCAAAGATTACCGACTATACAGACCGGGCTACCTGTATTTTGTTTGGGGACGGGGCTGGCGCAGTCGTACTTCAAAACAATAAGGAAAAACATCAAATATTAGACACACGAGTGGTCTCTGACGGAACGTATGCTGACGTACTTATAATACCGGGCGGCGGCTCAAAACACCCTGCAACTACAGAGTCGGTGCAAGAAAGGTTGCATTATATCCGGTTTAAAGGAAAAGAAGTCTTTAAACTCGCAATTAATACCATTACCAACCTGGTGATAGAAACTGCACAAAAAAATGGTTTTGCTGTTCAGGATATCGATTTAATTATCCCCCATCAAAGCAATCTGAGAATCATTGAAGCAACCATGGAAAGACTGAAGCTGCCCATGGAAAAGGCATTTGTAAATATTGATAAATATGGGAATACATCTTCTGCTTCAGTTCCCATAGCAATTGATGAGGCGCAGCAGGAAGGAAGACTCAGGAAAGGCGATTTAGTGATGTTGGTAGCTTTCGGGGGAGGATTGACGTGGGGATCATGTGTTATTAGGTGGTAAAGTATTATGCGGAAAACAGCCTTTCTTTTCCCCGGCCAGGGTACCCAATTGGTGGGCATGGGGAAAGATTTTTACAATGAATACAAAGAAGCTCGCGAAATTTACAACCAGGCAAATGATGCGTTAGGATTTGACCTTGCATCTTTATGTTTTGAGGGAAATCAGGAGGAATTAAACAAGACGTCTCTTAGTCAGCCGGCTATATTGGTGACTTCCATTGCAATACTTGAAGTGTTGAAGGAAATTTCTTTTTTTGAGAAAACCACCTGTGATGCGGTTGCCGGGCTGAGCTTGGGGGAATACACCGCACATGTATCGGCAGGTTCTGTTGCTTTTGCAGATGCGGTAAAACTGGTGTATAAGCGTGGTACATATATGCAGGAGGCCTGTGAGAAAAGTTCCGGAGGAATGGCTTCTGTCATTGGACTGGAAGATGATAAAATAGAACATATTTGCAGGGAATTGAAACCGTTTGGTGTAATCTGCGCCGCAAATTATAATAGCCCTGGACAGGTAGTAATATCAGGAGAATCAAATGTACTGGAACGGGCGGCTCTATTGGCAAAAGGAAGAGGCGCCAGGATGGTAATCCCGCTAAAAGTGCAGGGTGCATTTCATTCCGGCCTAATGACTCCTGCCAGTGACAAGCTTTATTCCGAACTGGAATCAACGGTTATCTCAAAACCCGGAATTCCCGTAGTTGCAAACATTAACGCAGAGTATGTTTCCAATCCGGAGGAAATAAGAACAGCTCTGATAAAACAGCTAAACAGTCCTGTCAAATGGTATCAATCTATGCAGAAACTGATACAGGATGGATTTTCTCAATTTTATGAAATAGGGCCTGGAAAAACCTTGTCGGGACTTATGAAAAAAATTGATCCTGCTCAGCAAGTCAAAAGTGTTAGCACAATAGCAGATCTTTAATTGCGCAATAAATTTGAATTGTCTTTAACAAGGAGGTAAAAATCGTGACGTCCGTCGGAGAAAAAGTAAGAGAAATTATCACAAAACAAATGGGGGTAAAAGCGGAACAGATAACACCTGAAACATCCTTTATCAATGATTTAGGCGCAGATTCGCTCGATACAGTGGAACTAATTATGGAATTTGAAGACGCCTTTGATATGAATATTCCTGATGAAGATGCTGAAAAAATACGTACGGTGGGAGATGCAGTTAAATATATAGAGGAACACAAATAAATGCATGGAAGAAAAAGGGTCGTCATTACGGGGACCGGAGCAATAACTTCTCTGGGGAGAGAAAAAAAGGAACTCTGGTCTGCATTGTGCAACGGTGAAAGCGGCATTAAACCCATTACTTCTTTTGATACTACTGTATTTGAGGTGAAATTTGGCGGCGAAGTAAGCGATTTTAACCCGGCAGAGTGGCTTGATACCAAAGAGGCCAGGAGACTGGACAGATTTTCACAATTCGCGATAGCGGCGACCGATATTGCAGTAACAGATGCGGGTTTAAACTTTGACGCAATCGATACCGCGCGTGTTGGTGTCTTTATAGGGTCCGGTATGGGTGGTCTTTTGGAATTTGAGGCGCAACACAAAAATCTGTTAAATAAAGGGCCGTCAAGGGTTTCCCCTTTCATGGTTCCTAAACTAATGGCGAACGCAGCTTCCGCACATGCGGCAATCCGGTATGGTTTAAGAGGCCCTAATTTTGCAGTAGTTGCCGCTTGCACAACAGGGGTAATCTCCATAGGGGAAGCAGTGCGGGTAATTCAGAGAGGCGACGCAGACATCATGATTACAGGAAGTTCTGAGGCGGTTATTACCCCTTTAGCTGTAGCCGGGTTTGGCGCAATGAAGGCATTGTCTACCCACAATAGTGAACCGCAGAAAGCAAGCCGTCCATTTGATAAAAACCGTGACGGCTTTGTCATCTCTGAAGGGGCGGGAATAGTCGTTATCGAAGAACTGGAGGCTGCCAAAAAAAGAGGGGCAACAATCTATGCGGAGATATTGGGATACGGAATGACTGCTGATGCATACCATATTGCAGCTCCCAATAGCAACGGCGAGGGAGCGATACGGTGCATGGCACATGCTCTAAACGACGCCGGATGCGGCGCTGAATCTATAGATTACATAAACGCCCATGCGACGTCTACTCCGCTTGGAGATCAGATAGAGGTGGTGGCCATTAAGAAGGTTTTTGGCGACCATGCCTCAAAAATTCCCGTGAGTTCTACCAAGTCTATGCTAGGACACCAGCTTGGTGCTTCGGGAAGCGTAGAAATTATCATTTGTGCGTTTGCACTGAATGAGGGAATTATTCCCCCAACAATAAATTATGAAACCCCTGATCCGCAGTGCTCTGGACTTGATTTTGTTCCTAACGAAGCACGCGAAAAAAAGATTCAGAAGACACTATCTAATTCATTTGGCTTTGGTGGACATAATGCGACCATCATACTTGGCAAAGTATAAAATATAATGTATTAAAAGCGGAACAATAGTTCCTTAAAAGTTATTTCTTTGCACTTTTTGTCAAAATACTTATTCGTGAAATTCGAATCATGAAATACGAAACAAATTCTAATGACAAAATGATTTGCATTTTGTCATTAGAATTTGTTTGGACAATTATCAATTATCAATTGTCAATTGTCAATTGTCATATGAACGTATCAACACTCCGCAATCATTCCCCTGTCAATATATTTCGTTTTTTGTTTACATCAATTTTAAACCGATTTTTCATCACGTCATGTGTTTTCTTTGAATTAGTGAAATAATTTAATAACGGAAGTCTTTAAATATTTTTAGAAAAATAGGCTTCTTTGTCCATACATCATGAAATACACCCTACACCAAATTCAATCAATCATAGGTGGCAAAATCCTTGGCGAGGGGGGAACCGTTATTACCGGTATTGCCGGCATTGAAAATGCGAGGGAAGGTGATATTTCTTTTGTTAAAAATGATACGCTCATCAGGCAGTCTCAGTCTTCTCAGGCTTCTGCATTTGTAGTACATCGGGAAATTCCCGCCTTAAAAAAACCCTGCATCATACTGCAAAATCCGTTTTTTGCATTTACCCTCCTCCTGGGCGATGCTGCAAAAAAGAGATTTGCCCGCCAGGCAATCATCCATCCTTCTGCAATTATCAGCAGCAGCGCTGCAATTGGCAAGGATGCGTCTATTGGCGCGTATGTTGTGATAGAAGATAACGCTGTAATTGGAAACAATGTTGTCATTTATCCCGGTACGTTTATTGGAAAGGATTGCAAGATCGGAGACAATGCCCTTATTTATGCGAATGTCTCTATCAGGGAAAAATGTAGTATTGGCAGAAGGGTAATTATTCATTGTAACAGTGTTATTGGCGATGATGGTTTCGGTTATCTGCAAATGGAAAAAAAGCACATCAAGATCCCCCAAATCGGAACGGTGGAAATTGGTGATGATGTAGAAATCGGATCAATGGTAACTGTTTGCCGCGCCGCCATTGATAAAACAATCATCGGAAACGGCGTAAAAATAGACAATCATTCGCATATCGCGCATAATGTGGAAATCGGGGATAATACAATGCTTGTAGGCTATGCAAAAATTGCCGGCAGCGTAAAAATCGGTAAAAATGTTATGGTTGCCGAAGACGTAGGCATTACTGACCATGCAATAATCGGGGATAATTGCGTTATCGGGGGAGGATCGAAGGTCTATAAAAGCCTCAAACCGGGCGCTGTTGTCTGGGGTGCTCCGGCAAAGGCGATACATGAAGAAAAGCGAATACAGGTGTTATTGAGAAAACTGCCCGAAATGTATCAGGCGATTAAAAAAGTAATGCATACATCGTAACCCAGGAGAGGAAATCGTATATGTGTGGAATTGTCGGGTATATTGGACCTAAAAATGCCCTCAATGTTTTGATGCATGGCATCAAAAGGCTGGAATATCGCGGCTATGATTCTTCCGGGATTGCCTTTTTTGAAAACGGTTCCCTGCGCTGCGAGAAGGCTGTTGGAAAAATTGCAATGCTGGAAGAAAAATTAAGTGGTCATGCCTGTATTTCACATGCAGGGATTGTTCATACACGATGGGCGACCCATGGTGCACCGACTTTTGAAAATGCGCATCCCCACTTTGATTGCCATAACGAAATCGCAGTGGTGCATAATGGGATCATTGAGAATTATGACTATTTGAAACTAAAATTGCAGCAAAACGGCCATACATTCAAAAGCCAAACAGATACCGAGGTGCTGGCACATCTTATCGAGGAACATTACCGGGATAATCTTGAAACCGCTGTCATGGAAGCCCTGAAGAAAGTGGAAGGAACGTATGGACTTGCAGCTATTTCTTCAAAAGATCCCGAAAAAATCGTAGCGGCAAGAAATGGATCGCCGTTAATACTGGGGATTGGCGACCATGAATATTTCATTACTTCTGACGTGTCCGCCTCACTGGAACATACACGGGAAGTAATGTACCTGGATGATAATGAGATAGCAATCCTCACTCCCGAAGGTTACAAAACAAAGACCATACAAAATATCCCTACCTATAAAAAAACGGAAGAGGTGTTGTGGAATATTGATATGATCGAAAAAGGCGGTTACAAACACTTCATGCTGAAAGAAATCCACGAACAGCCCCAGGCGCTCCTCAACCTTATGAGAGGTAGGGTGGACGGAAACCGCGGTCCGATAAAATTAGGCGGGCTCATTAACCGGGAAAAAGAACTTTTAGAAGCAAAACGGATTATCATTATTGCGTGCGGAACGTCCTGGCATGCCGGATTGGTCGGAGAGTATATGCTGGAAGAGTTGGTCAGGCTTCCCGTCGAAGTGGAATATGCATCTGAATTTCGTTATCGTAATCCCATTATAGAAAAGAACACCATAGTAATCGCCATCAGTCAATCGGGGGAAACAGCGGATACATTGGCGGCTATGCGCCAGGCAAAGGGAAAGGGGGCAGCAATGCTGTCTATCTGCAATGTTGTCGGAAGCAGCATTGCCCGTGAGGCAGGATCGGGAATTTACCTGCATATCGGCCCGGAAATAGGGGTTGCATCCACAAAGGCATTTACTGCACAGATAGCCGCGTTCTATTTGTTTTCCCTTTACCTGCTGCTCCTGAAAAACAAAGACTATGCCATTCCGCCTGAAATGATTTCCGCCATCAGGACTATCCCTGATAAGATACAAACCATTCTCGACAGAGAAAAGGAAATAGGTGAAATCGCGAAAATCTACAAACACACTAACCACGCCCTCTATCTTGGTAGAGGATTCAACTATCCCGTAGCGCTTGAGGGCGCCCTTAAATTAAAGGAAATCTCATATATCCACGCAGAGGGCTATCCCGCGGCTGAAATGAAACACGGCCCCATTGCCCTTATTGACAAAAATATGCCGGTAATATTTATCGCAACAAAAGACAGTACGTATGGAAAAATACTCAACAACATTGAAGAAGTGAAATCAAGGGGTGGAAAAGTCATTGCAATTGCAACGGAAGGTGACAGAGAAATTGCCAAAAAGGTTGATCATGTATTCCATATCCCGGAAACTACAGGCGTTCTGATACCAATTCTTTCGGTAATTCCCCTCCAATTACTTGCATACCATATGGCAGTCTTACGTGGTTGCGATGTGGACAAACCAAGAAATCTGGCAAAGAGCGTGACGGTAGAATAAAACAAAAAACACTATTTCATTGAAGAACACAGAGAAACGCTATTTTACTTTGCGTCCTTTTCCCACGTCTCTTTTAAATACCGCTCCCTTCCAGATCCATATTTATACTTGTTGTACTGTGTCGGGTTTTTCTCATAATATTTCTGATGATAATCTTCCGCCTTGTAAAATGCCGAAGCAGGCACAATTTCCGTGACAATTGGCTTATTAAATTTTCCCGATTTCTCCAACTCTTTTTTTGACGACTCGGCAAGATTTTTCTGTTCCTCCGTATGATAAAAGATTGCCGTTCGGTATTGAGACCCTACGTCAGCAAATTGCCTGTTCATTGCAGTAGGATCAATATTTCTCCAAAATACTTGCAAAAGAGACGCGTAAGAAATGAGCGAGGGGTCATACCGGATCTCTATCGCTTCTGCATGGCCCGTCCTGCCGGAAGATACCTCCTCATAGGCAGGATTCTCAACATTGCCGCCGGTATATCCTACAGCAGTGGAAATCACGCCCTCTAATTGGTCGAAGGGATGCTGCATACACCAAAAACAACCCCCGGCAAAGGTAGCCCTTTCATATTTTTCATGAGTTGTATCACTATCGCTATTTTTACTTTCACCACACAATGCGCCATTTATTCCTAAAACAATTAATATAAATAACGGAATCAAATAATTATTCATACTCGCGCCCCTCCTTACATGTTGTAATTTTGAAGATATTTGTTAATACACGTTTACTGCTTTTACCGAAAACGAAGCGTAATCTCATAGTATCAAATATTTGTCAGAATGAAAGAGAACATTCTTCAGGGAAAAAACCTCCAACTATTCTTATTCTGCGACAAATACAGGTGAAAAAAGTTTGCATTTTTACAATAGGTTCTATAGTATTTACAAAACTTCATTTTATCAATTATGTACTCCATAAAACATTTATCTTGTTTGGAAATTTGTTTTCAACCGTGCAGCATGAAATTACTGCCAACAAGTGCAACAGTCACGCAACATTTTCAAATTCAAATGAGTCAATCACGGCGGGTTCTTGCCGTCTGAATCCATGAATTTATTTGGTCGCCAGCAGGGGGCTCATACTTTAATTATTTAATACTTTCGCTTATCAATAAGGAGATGAAATGTCAGACCAGAAGGCTACGAACATAAAATGGCATCATGGCAAGATTACAAAGGCGCACAGAATAGAGATGATGAAACAAAAGGGAGTCACTATCTGGCTCACGGGTCTTTCTGGGTCTGGGAAATCTACCATTGCCGTAGAGCTTGAACACGCTCTTGTTGAAAATAAACATCAGGCATATATCCTCGATGGCGACAATATACGCCACGGCCTTAATAAGAACCTTGGGTTTTCTCCCGAAGACCGCGCAGAAAATATTCGGCGTATTGGAGAGGTCGCCAAACTTTTTACTGACGCAAATATAATAACAATAACCGCCTTTATCTCTCCTTATAAAGAAGACAGAGATAATGCGAGGAAATTGCAGAACGAAGGGGAATTTATAGAAATTTATGTAAAATGTCCGATTAACGTGTGCGAACAACGCGATGTAAAAGGTCTCTATAAAAAAGCCAGGGCTGGAGAAATAAAAGAATTTACGGGTATATCTGCGCCTTATGAGGAACCCTCCAACCCCGAGCTGACCATTGATACATCGCTAATGCCGGTAGAAGAATCAACCATGGCTATTTTAAAATACCTCGAAGAAAACGGGTATGTACGTTTCTGAAAAAAAGGATGTAGTTTTCTTTCTACGTAAAATCATAACTTTATGCGGATTCTGCTCCTTCACTTAAGAGCACATTAATTTCAAGGGAGGCTGAATGGAAATGCAACCACCTCTTCATAATCCATTCTTAGTATTATGGATTTCTGGGTAAATAAAAGAACAATTGTCACTGGCGGCGCCGGATTTCTCGGCTCCTTTGTTATTGAAAAACTAAAAGAGCGCGGCTGCAAAGAGATATTCGTACCAAGGAGTAAAGACTACGATCTTGTTGAAAATGAATCCTGTAAAAGGCTTTACAAGGATGCCAGGCCAGATATTGTCATTCATCTTGCAGCAAGGGTCGGCGGCATAGGCGCTAACCAGGCGAGTCCGGGGAAATTCTTTTACGACAACCTGATGATGGGCGTACAAATGATGGAGGCTGGAAGACAGGCAGGGATAGAAAAATTTGTATCCATTGGTACGATTTGCGCTTATCCAAAATTTGCCCCTGTACCATTTAAAGAAGAGAATTTATGGGATGGTTATCCGGAGGAAACAAATGCACCTTATGGATTGGCGAAGAAAATGCTTTTGGTTCAGGCGCAGGCATACAGACAACAATATGAATTTAATGCGATTTATCTTCTACCGGTAAACCTTTACGGACCTGGAGATAATTTCGATCTTGAATCTTCTCATGTAATCCCGGCTCTTATAAGAAAATGTGTGGAAGCAAAATATTTTACGGTGGGGGTGGAGGCCGGGCACTTTGAACCCTCACGTTCTCAATCTCAATCGTCTATTACCGTTTGGGGCACAGGTACTCCCACCCGGGAATTTCTTTACGTGGAAGATGCCGCGGAAGGGATTGTCCTTGCCACTGAAAAATATAACAAACCAGACCCGGTTAATCTTGGGGCAGGGTTTGAGATTTCAATAAAAGATCTGGTAGGATTGATTACTAAACTAACAGACTTCAAAGGAGGGGTTGTCTGGGATACTTCAAAACCCGATGGTCAACCAAGGCGAAGGTTAGATACGGCCAAAGCTGAAAAAGAATTCGGATTTAAAGCGAGGATGCTGTTTGAAGAAGGTTTGCAAAAGACAATTGACTGGTATATCAAAAATAGACGACCTCGCAGTTTTTAGAGTATAGTATCGGTACGGAAGTAGGGTCAAATATCCAAATAAATAAATGTTTTCATGCCCTTTTGTGTGCCCTCGGCTAATGAATGTTTACTCTGACGGAGCTATTCAATGAGGTATTTTATTTAGCGAACCGTATTTCATATTTACTTATAAAAGCAGATGGTAATCCGACAATCATCGATTCAAAAGATTCTGTGCTTTCGTTCGGAATATCAGGGATAGAAAACTCCTCTTCTTTTAAAAAAACGCCCCGGTCATCGTAAATGCTTAATTTAAATTTTGCAAAGCGGTAATTTTTGCCGGATTTGTTTGTGATTTCCCCTGTTAATAACACGTTTTCACCAAAAGGACTAAAACGTACATTTCTGGCAAAAAATCCGTTCCCAAGATCCTCATATCCCACCATAACAGGTGCGGCAACAAAATCCTCACGATGCACTTCAGCATCCATCTTTTTTTTCGGCGCTTCACCGGATGGCGCTGCTACACCAGCAGCACCCGTAAGCTGTTTTTCCAGCACATTAACGCGCTTCTCAAGTGATTCTATCCGGGATACCAGATTTGAAATGACAATTTCTAGCAACTGCACCTTATTTGATACATCCTGAGCAAATAAAGTATTGCTACTGATAATGATGAACATTATAAATGATATAAAAATAGAAAATCTCTTCATTTGTGTTTCCTCTCAAAAAAATCACTAATCATTTTCCTCACATCTTTCTATTCACGAATCGTTCTTCTATATGTGATTCAATAGCACTGCCCTCTATTGCATACCACTCCCCATGTGCGAGAAGGTAAAACCCCGAAAATCCCGTTGTTGTGAAATTGCAGGTTTTTTTTACGAAAAATTATCATATCATAATTAAAATAATTAATGCAAGTGTGTTTCTATTAAGTAATTACATAAAATCAAATAAAGCGTTATAACTTGACATTAGGCAATGCAATTGCTACTATTCACTCATATTTATGCGTTTTACCTGAATGTTTCCGTAATAGGGGAAATTGTTGCCAGAAAATTAAAGTGATACGGAAAATTTTATTCCATTTGCGCCTTAAGGCTATGGATGTTTCATTATTGCGGAATGCAGACTTCTATTTAAAAACGGTATCTGCGTTTTATATTCACAAAAGAGTTACGTTTTAGAAAAAATTACGAGTACCGCATATTGCGCTGATTTCACAAAGAAAAATCTCAATAATTTGTGTAATCCGTAAAATCTGTGGTTTCACACACTTTTTATAGGTACGAGGCTTTGCCCCGATAGATTTATATGCGACAAATTTTAACCATTCGATACGGCGTATTAAAAAATACCGGAGATTTTTTTGCGCCAATGAACTCAATAAAAAGGGGTGACGAGGTGATCATCCGCTCTCACAGAGGAATAGAATTTGGCACTGTTATTGCTAAAGTACGTGAAATAGAAGATGATGCATCCGTCGAATATCTTGGGGAAGTACTGCGAAAAGCAACACCGGAGGATAAAGAAAAGCAGAAAAAAATAGACCAGGAAACCATCCCAAGTGAATCGAAATTTTGCCAAATGAAGATGAAAGAACATAAACTCCTCATGAAACTTGCATACGTAGAGCACTTATTTGGGAGTAAAAAAATCATTTTTTATTTTCTTGCCAATGGACGCGTTGATTTCAGAGAACTGGTAAAGGATCTTGCAAAAGAATATCAGGCGCGAATAGAGTTGAAACAAATTGGCGTACGCGATGAAGCAAGGCTTTTGGCGGATTACGAACACTGCGGGCAGGAACTATGCTGCCGGTCTTTCCTGAAAAACTTAGAACCGGTTACGATGAAAATGGCAAAAAACCAAAAAGCCACCCTGGACCCCTCTAAAATATCAGGGAGATGTGGCCGGCTGATGTGTTGTCTGCGCTACGAGGACCGCGTTTATGAAGAGTTAAAACAGGGACTTCCTAAAAAAGGAACTTCCGTGAAAACCGCAAAAGGCATTGGAGAAATAATCAACCACGATATTTTGCAGCAACAGGTTACTGTGGAATTGGAAAACGGAAGCCGGTTTACAGTTTCCACCAAAGAGATAACCAGGGTGGTACAAAATAAACCTGCACCACCCGCCCAGAAGGGGAAAAGCGATTGTCTTCAATCCTGCAAAGAGGATTGTGGTCATGAGTAGGCAGTCTTTTTATCTTACCACACCTATCTATTACGTAAATGATATACCTCATATCGGACATTCTTACACTACCATAGCCGCAGATGTTTTAGCCCGGTACAGAAGGTTGCAGCAATATGACGTATTCTTTTTGACCGGTTCAGATGAACATGGGCAGAAAATTCAAAAGGCCGCCGAAGCCTGCAACAAAGCACCTAATGATTTTGTCGATATGGTTGTAGGCAAGTTCAAAGATCTGTGGAAAAATCTCAATATTTCCAACGACGACTTCATACGCACCACCGACGAACGGCATGTTAAACGTGTCAAAAAGATATTTCAGAAGTTATTCGAAAACGACGATATTTACCTTGGAGAATACGAAGGAAGATACTGCGTTCCCTGTGAAAGCTTTTGGACAGAAACGCAACTCGACGAAGGAAGGTGTCCGGAATGCAAACGCAATGTAGAAAAAGTAAAAGAAAAAAATTATTTCTTTCGGTTATCAAAATATCAAAAACCGCTTATTGAACACTATGATAAGCATCCGGAATTTATTCAACCTGAATCAAGAAGAAATGAAATACTCCAAAGAATAACCTCTCATATTGAAGATATCAGCATAAGCAGATCTGCAGTAACCTGGGGAATTCAAGTGCCCATGGATACTATGCACACAATATATGTTTGGATAGACGCGCTTTTAAACTACATAACGGCTCTGGGCTATGATGATGATATGGAGCTATTCCAGAAATACTGGCCGGCAAATGTACATATCATAGGAAAAGAAATCTTGTGGTTTCATGGGGCAATCTGGCCGGCAATCCTTATGTCATTAAACATAGAATTACCCTTTAAAATCTTTACCCACGGCTGGTGGACCATTGAAGGGCAAAAGATTTCCAAATCATTGGGAAACGCAATAGACCCATTAAACATTATCCAAATCTATGGTACGGATGCTTACCGGTATTTCATCCTCAGAGAAGTTCCTTTCGGATCCGACGGCAATTTTTCCTACACCGCTTTAATAAACAGGATTAATTCTGACCTTGGCAATGACCTGGGTAACCTGCTACAACGTACACTCACCATGATTGAAAAATATTTCGATGCAGTAATACCTGAATATTCAGAGAAAGACGATGTATTAAAGGAAATCTCTCAGAATACCCGCAGTAAAATAAACAAGGAATTGGACAATCTTCAATTTAGCAAAGCGTTGGAAGCAATCTGGGAGTTTGTGGGAAGCGCAAATAAATGTATTGAAGAAAAAAAACCATGGGTGCTTGCAAAAACGAGCGCCTACAGACCTCAACTGAAAAATATAATCAGTTCGCTGGCAAAGGCAATCAAAGATATTTCAATATTTATTTACCCTTTTATGCCAAACACCTGTATTGAAATACAAAAACAACTTGGTATTCTGGAAAACAATGAATCCCCTTGCCTGGAATATCAGCAGGTCATAAAAAGCGGCGTTATCGTAAAAAAGGGGAAGCCATTGTTCCCCAGGATTGAAAAAGAAACTGAAAATCCTGGGAGAAATATAGCGATGAATAATAAAGTTTAATAACAAGGAGCAGCAAAATGCACTTTCAGAAAAAAACCATTTCTTATTTCTTAATACTCATTTCCTTTTTTTGTTTATCGTGTAGTTCTGTACCCATCACCGGCAGAAAACAAGTGAGCTTTATTCCCGAATCAACAATGCTTAACATGAGTTTCCAACAATATCAGGAATTTATTAAAACCAACGAGTTGAGCAAAAACCAGGAAGAATCCAACATGGTGGAAAAGGTTGGGAAAAGGATACAAGGCGCTGTAGAGCAATACTTTGCACAAAACAACATGTCTCATGAGTTAAAGGATTATGCATGGGAATTTAATCTTGTGGAAAGTAACGATGTGAATGCCTGGGCAATGCCAGGCGGAAAAGTAGTGGTATATACGGGAATATTGCCGGTAACAAAAGATGAAAACGGCCTCGCGGTGGTTATGGGACATGAGGTGGCGCATGCAGTTGCAAAACATGGTAATGAACGAATGAGTCAGGAATTAATGGCACAAATGGGAGAAACAGCGCTTTCTGTTGCTTTAAGCGGCAAATCGGATATGACAAAACAAGTTGTTTCCGCCGCATATGGGTATGGCAGTCAATACGGCGTAATGCTTCCTTATAGTCGCCTTCATGAAAGCGAGGCAGACCATCTTGGGCTGATTTTTATGGCTATGGCGGGATACGACCCTCATCATGCGGTAGACTTCTGGCAGAGAATGGCAGATACGAAGAATGGCGAAACAGTTCCTGAATTTATGAGCACCCATCCTTCTGACGATACCAGAATAAGGAAGATAAGAGAAAAAATACCCGAGGCGATGCAGTATTATAAAAAACCTATGGAGCAATAGAGGGGGTTACGGTCAAACCGGAAAGGATTCTGACGAAGCAATCTAAGTGCACAAAACAAAAAATATCCATTGATAATTTACGGGAAAATATTATACTGGATTAAATAATGCCAGAGTGGTGGAATTGGCAGACACGCCAGACTCAAAATCTGGTCATCTTCACCGGTGGTGTGGGTTCGAGTCCCACCTCTGGCATTTATTTAAAATGCATATCCCTGCTCAAATGTCCTTCAAAACCTTACCCCCGTTTTTTTCAACGCATCATTTAAAGAAGGTATTTTTCGGGAAACTATCCAGATCCTTACATACCGTTCCTTATCTTTGCTGGAGACTGAGCGAAGTGAGGAATCTTAGGATTTCTCGCCTTGGCAGAAAGGACAATTACAGGCACATTAAATTCTTCTATGTGCCTTACATCATGTAATGTCCTCTTCTACCTGAATATTATAGGCATCGAGAATCGTTCCTTTTGCTGCTTCGAGACTACCACGAGATATTTCATAATCAGTGAGCGCCTTTGTTTCATTCCCTTCTGCGGTAGCTAAATCCTCCTGGGCACGGAGAATTTCCAGACTGGTTGATCGTCCCACGCTATATTTCTTTTCTTCGACTTCCAGTCTTTTTTGTGCTAATTCCCTCGCCTTTCTGGTGGCCATAACCCTTTCAATGTTCGTCATTACTTCACGAACAGACCCTCTCACCTCTACAACAATATCCAGTTCTTTCTTTTTCACATTCAGGGCAGACTGTTCTTTACCAAGTTTTGCTTTTTTGTAGTCATTTCTGGCTGCCCTGTTACCGATAGGAATTTCAAGGGTCAGTGTGATAAATTCTCCCTGAAAATCCTCTGAAAATGTAGAGTCATGTGCACCATCAGGGGTACCCCCAAGCCCTGAATAACGAACTCCACCGGTAAGATCTAATTGGGGAAACAGTTCATTTTTTTTCCTTCTTACTTCCATGCCTGCATTTTCGACCTCTATTTGCAATTCCTTTAATTCAGGACGCTTCTCCATTGCAATTTTAATAGTCTCTTTCAGCGGAACTTCTTTCGGCTCGAATGTTGGTTTGTCAACGGGAACAATTTCCACATCAGAAATAATTTCACTGTCTGCTAGATTCATAATCCTTTTCAATTCATCTTCTTTGTCTCTGATTGTATTTTCAGCGGAAATTATTGCTTCAACCCGTGACGCCACCCCCGATTCTGCTTCAATAATTTCGATGGGTGCAAGGGTTCCTGATTCTACCTCTATTTTATTCTTCCGCAGTAAATCTTCCGCTCGTTCCAGGGATTTTTTTGCTACTTTCAAGTCCTCAATTGCCTTTACGAAATTCCAATAGGCCTCTTGAACAGCATTAGAAACCTCAATAGCAGTGCTTTTAAATTGTGCAATTGATATCTTTTTATTATTTCTGGCAATATAAATGGGGCTCCTGTTATAAAACCAGCCGGCTCCTTTTAACAAAGGCTGCGTAATCTTTGCTTCTATGTAATTTTCATACGTTGGAGTAAGCAACGTAAACGCCTGCGGATCTACAAATTCCCGAAATAAATTGTATTCTAAAGAAAGAGTCGCGCCTGTAGGTATCAGGGATCGTAAGACAGCATTCCCCGTCTTTCCTTCAGAAACAAAAGGAGTTATCTCGGTAGTGGTTTCTCCACTTACCAGTACGCTGTTGATGGGTATTTTTCTATTATCAATGCCTCCTGTTATCTCTAAGGTAGGATCAAATACTGACTTTTCTATTGCAATGTCGTGGCCTCTTGCCTTCGTATCTAACCGTGATATCTCAATATCAAAATTATTTTTTAATGCATATACAATGCTGTCTTTCAGGCCGATATTCATAAACTTCAGATTTGAATGCATTTCAACTGATGAAGACAATACCGCCTGAGGCAATTTCTCGTCCACGTTTTTTGCCTCTCCGAAGACCATCCTTCCGTTGCAAAAAAAAAGGGCTGACACGATGAGCAAACGATAAAGTGCCGTAAATAGGCATGGCTTTTCTGTAAATCTTTTCTCTGTCCCACGCACGACTGCTGCTATTTTGTCAAATATATTTCTTCTTCGCATAATATCCCCATTAACTATTAAAACTTTCCCTTAACATTGTCATTTACATCAAATGAATTTCCCGGGAAGCAATGCCCCGGAATTGATATTTGTATCTGTGAAAACTGCGCCATAGTACCTTTTTAAAAATTAATATTCAATGTTCAATGTAAAAGAATAGAGGCAAATGAGCAACAATTTGAGAATTGAGAATTGAGAATTGAATATTGAACATTTGACCCAGTTTGTGGAACTTGGGAAAGAGCATTCTGCTTTTTCGAAAAACTAAAATGTTGTATCTATTCAGCGTATTTTCACCCACTGTCGCTACGAGCTAGCAAAATCAGGCAATTCACCACGGAATAGCATCTGTAATGCCCGGCTCAAATTTACCCCTTGTTTTCGACAGGTCGAGAGATAACTACGAATGCGGCAGAAAATTTTCGCTCCCTCCAAAGAACGAAAACAGCCAGATATCTTCTGCTGAACCTTCGTCATCCTGATATCGTTTTCTGCCAAATTGTTCGTAAAGGGGACATTTTTATTGTCCATAAACCTCAGCACATCACCCTCATACTTCCTCAATCGTTCCAGAAGATTCCGTTTCAAATCCGGACCATACTGCACCGCCTTTGTTACCCCTTCCGGAAATGACGCTACAATCCGATTCCCTTTCGCATCTTCAACTACCTCTGCACGATACTCCGTTACTACACGCGAAATCTTTATATCAAACACCTGGCGTGCTTCGTAACCTACCACCTTGTATTTGCTGCGCGGATACTTCCTCCGGTCTACTTTTATTACTTCCACCTCATCAGGATTGTCTACCTTTTTGAGCGTTACTCCATCACGGCCATTTTGCCCGCCTGCCTTCCTTTCACCCTTCGCCTTGCTTTCTCTCTTGCGATTCGGATCACTTGAGGGCGGCTTGCTGCTGTTGCGGCTGTTCCGGTTCAGACGTCCTGCCAGCAGTGTTATCGATAATACCAACAACTCTATCATTGACCTCACCGCCGGTGACAGCCCTTTCTCTTCAGAAAGTAGCTTCTCTACTTTCCGGAGTGTTGCGTCTACGTCTATATTCTCTATCGTCAATGGATGATACCTGTATAATTAGCCTGAAATTATCTACTGCATCTATTATACCACAGGTTTTTTCACCCTTTTCTTTCGCTCTATAACACACCACAAAGGCTCGAAATTCTATCACTGAACAGACCCCACGCCTCTCTTTGTAAAGACTTCCTATGGACTGCGGTGACCGCATCTGCAACCCTATATATCGCTAACCATCCTTGCTACCTGCTTTTCTCATATTATCTGTCAAGTAAATTCTAAATTATTTTCGCTGAATAGATACCATAAAAGCGATAAATAAACGGCACGATCAGCTTTGCGTATTCTCCGTCTTTTCCATTCTTATGGCAAACATGAGAATGGCGGGGATGATGAAGATAGTAAAAATTGTCGAAAATGCCAGCCCGCCAAGCATTACACTACCCAATCCTCTGTATAATTCAGAACCTGGGCCTGGCGCGATGACAAGGGGAAGCATGCCGAATATACTGGTAAATGCACTCATAAATATCGGCCTTAACCTTGTCCTCGTTGACTCAATTACGGCGTCATGATAGTTCATCCCCTGAAAACGAACATTATTCAGCGCCTGATATACAATGAGAATAGCGTTATTAACAACAACACCGATAAGAATTACAAAGCCTAGCATGGTCAAAATGTCAAAAGGCTGTAAGGCAATACATGCATTGACCAATCTAAGCCCGATAAAACCCCCTGCTGCGGCAAGAGGAATGGTAAACATGATAATTAAGGGGTAGATAAAGTTCCCGAATAAGGCGGACATTAATAAATACGTAATAACAATTGCAAGGGCAAAATTCCATTGCAGCGCTTTTCTTGTTGTGGTAAGTTTATCCGCCGCACCGGACAATCTTATGGTTACCCCCTGAAGCATGTCCTGTTCTTTTAGTGTTTGCAACACCGTCCCGTCAATGATCTCCATTGCTTCCTGCAGAGGAATCGTTTCGGGAGGGGTCACCTGGAGTGTTATTGTACGGTCCCTTTCCAGGTGCCGGATTTGAGTAATGCCGGTTGTTCGCTGAAGCTGAGAGAGGGAATATACCGGCACTACAGATCTATTGGGAAGAGAAATGAGCGCGTTATATAATATTTCTGGTGTATGAATAGTTTCATCAGACGCCTTAACGATAAGGTCAATCTTTTTTTGCCCTTCTTGTTTATAATATCCGATCTTCCTTCCATCCATCAGTATGTCCAGGGCAATGCCAAGTTCATTAGTATTCATCCCCGCAGCCATGAGGCGGTCTCTTGATGGCACTATTTTTAACTCGGGAAAAAGGATTTCGAGTGAGGGTATCGGCCTGATCTGGGCGTCAGGAAGTTCTTTCTTTATCATTCCGAACATGGTTCCTGACACTTGTACAATTTGATGAATATCGCTGCCGCTGATATCCACTTCGATGGTACGCCCTTCCCCAATACCTGTTTCAAAAATGCCAGCCTGCATGCTTACACCGTACATCCCGGGAATGGATTGGATTGTTTGCATAAACAAAGGCACTAGTTCTCCGGCGCGTTCTTCATGCATGCATTTTGCGCCAAAAATCATACTTCTGTCCGCCCCGATATAAAACACATCACTTATTCCGGGGAATCCGTTATGATCTTTCTGCATGTAAGGACCAAGCTGATTGGCTATGTGCCTGCCAATGTCCATTCTTTCTTTGTAAGAGAGGCCGGGAGGAGGTACGAGTATGCTCATAACAAGATTCCTGTTTCCCTGTGGAAGATACTCCATCTTTGGCAATAAGAGTATTGATGCAATAACTGAAAACGCGGTAAGGGTTAAAATAGTTGCTATTCTGGTTTTCCCCTCCTTAATTGCGAATGACACTAACGCCATGATTATTTTCTGAAAAAACGCACCTGCTTTCAGAAGCACACCCGGCCCGGCGAATGATTTTGTTTTTACTTTTAACCTTCGAAACAGTTGTTCCGAAAACATGGGGATCACAAAAACAGAAACGAAGAAACTTAATCCTACGGCGCAGGTTACCGCAATTGCAATATCTCTGAAGAGCTGGCCTGCTTCTTCCTGCA
>NZ_JBDIWA010000008.1:0-120301 GCF_039794105.1 Candidatus Kuenenia sp. | reverse complement strand
CTCATCTGAAATGCCCCTTTTTCTGGTTATTGGAATTTTTACATATCACCATCTTAACCAGTAAATTCGGGCATTTCAACCTACCTTACCTCTCTCGGCTTAAAAAATTACGCTTGAAGAAGGACTAGAACCAGATGTTAGAGCGTATTTCCCAGACTCAGAATCTGTGAATAGGGCTTTGCGTTGTTTAATTCCGCTGCTGTCACAAAAGCGTAAGGTAAAAACAAAGAAAGCCTAACAAAGCACTCCACCTGACCGCTATTCCGCTACGCTCCATAGCGGCAGGTGAGCTTGGTCGTTGGGCAACCAGGCATAGACGTGAATACTCAAAGAAGTATATTAAGGAGAATCGAATGAAGCCTTACAAAAAATCCGATGCTGCCATTGCCAGCCTCACTCCGGAACAGTTCCGTGTGACCCAGCAAAGCGGCACCGAGAATCCAGGAACGGGCGAGCATCTTGATAATACCGAGCCGGGCATCTATGTGGATGTCGTGTCGGGCGAACCACTGTTCGCGTCGTCAGACAAGTTTGAGTCGGGTTGCGGTTGGCCCAGCTTTACCAAACCCATCGAGCCCGCGCATATTAATGAGCTGCAGGATGTCAGCCATGGCACGGTGCGAACCGAAGTTCGCTCGGTTCATGGCGACAGCCACCTGGGGCACGTGTTTCAGGACGGCCCCAGGGATCGCGGTGGTTTGCGTTACTGCATCAATTCTGCTTCGCTGCGCTTCATCCATCGCGATGACATGGAAGCAGCAGGCTATGGCGAGTACCTTGATCAAGTGGAGGACAGGTAATGACACAGGGACGCGCTGTTCTGGCGGGCGGCTGTTTTTGGGGTATGCAAGATCTGATTCGCAAGTTGCCTGGGATTGAGGCCACCCGGGTGGGTTACACCGGCGGCGATGTCCCCAACGCCACCTACCGCAACCACGGCACACACGCCGAGGGTTTAGAGATTCTGTTCGATCCGGACAGGATTTCGTATCGCCGCATTCTGGAATTCTTTTTCCAGATACACGACCCCACAACCACTTACCGGCAGGGTAATGACCGGGGGCCGTCCTATCGCTCGGCAATTTACTATGTTAACGAGACGCAGAAGAAAACCGCGCTTGACACCATCGCCGATGTAAACGCCTCGGGATTATGGCCGGGCAAGGTGGTAACGGAACTCGAACCTGTAGGCGATTTCTGGGAAGCAGAGCCCGAGCATCAGGATTATCTTGAGCACTATCCCAACGGCTACACCTGCCATTACCCACGTCCGGACTGGATACTACCACAGCGCGCACGTGAGTGAGCGGTTGTTGATCTTGACTGAGGGCACATGACAATGTCTCCTGTTGGTTCGATCACGGTGGCAACCGCTTGGAGGAATTAGGGGACACTTCCCATATTTCTTGCTTGATCTGGTGGAAAAATACGGGAAGTGTCCCCATATTATTCCTGTCTGCATGCGGACACGCACTGGTGCAGGCAGCTTGAGTGTCAAATATCATAAATTAGGCCTTCGGCGACTTTTTCGTTGATGTAGAGCGAAGTGCCACTTCGCTCGAACGAAGCAATCGCTTCGTTCTACAACTTTGAAATTCCTGAACGTCAAGCAAGATGCTTGTGATACAATGTTGGAAAATTTACAAAAAATCGGGAATGCTCCCCACCGGGCAGGCGCAAAAGATAAACGATTCAATGTGGCCTGTTCCAGATCAGTTCTCCGTCCTTATAGACCTCCCTCACCCGGTGAAAAGGAATTGTTAATAATTCTCCGTTAGCGTCCATCAACTGGAAGGTAGCATGGTTTCCTTTTTCTAAAAGGATATTTTTAAAGGAGACCCGCATGATTTTCTGTGCAACGCGGTCAAAGTACCCGATTTCAAAAGTACCTTTCCCAAATTCGCTGTTCCAACGTATTTTGTTCAGCAGTTCATGAATGGGAATCATTATTTATGATTACATTCCTTTCAATAATTATAAATCGTAATATCTTAAAGGTTCTAAAAAATATCTTTCCATAATCCGTCATTGCTTATTCCTTATTCTTTGAAATTATGTAAGAACGATAGTACTTCATCATCTTCCAAATCATACCAGTTCTCATAGGCGTCTGCCACGGCGAAAATAAAACCGCTTCTCACGTTAAGGCAAACAAGTTCATCTACCTGAGACAGAACGTCATCAACCGTTTCTTTTAATCCTGTTGGAACGGCAACTACAATCTTTTGAGGTTCATGTCTTTTTATAAATGCAATGGCGGAAAGCATGGTATAACCGGACGCCAATCCATCGTCGACAATAATTGCGACCTTGTTTTTTACGGAAGGAAATGGCAAGCCTTTTCTAAAGAGATCGTTTCTCTTTTTGATTGTTTCTCTTGTTCTTTGAATCTGCCGTTCAACCTCTTCTGCAGATAAGTTGAGCTTGCTGAGGAGCTTTTCATTCAATAATACCATGTTATCAGGGCTGACAGCGCCAAATCCGGCTTCTGTGTTATAGGGTATCTGTACCTTTCGTACAATGAGTAAGTCAAGGGGAAGCACAAGGGCATTTACTATCTCTGCAGCTACCGGGACGCCTCCGGAAGGTATGCCAAGCACTATGGCATCGGTGTTTTTGTATCCAACGAGCTGTTGTGAAATGAGCTTTCCTGCTTCTCTCCTGTCGTTAAAGACATATAATTTGTTTCGAAATGATTTATCTTCAATGAGTGTATGCCGGAACATACGGGTAGTCACTGGAAAAAAGCTTGCTGTTCGACGTAAAGACCAATAAGTATAAGGTTTTTACGGCATTTTTGTTTTTTGACTTGGGGTGAACCTCCGTTGAAGTTGAGCAGGTCAATCCAGAAATTTTTTGTCCCATCTGTCCCCATTGATATGTCATTTATCAAAAATTTTTAAATTTGTTCAAACTGCTCCTTTGGAGCGCCACATGGAGGACAGACCCAATCATCAGGTAAATTCTGAAAGTTGGCGCCAGGATCAATTCCATGGTCAGGATCGCCGGAATTTGGGTCGTAGATATATCCACAAATCATACATTTGTATCTTTCCATTTTCTCAACTTCTCCTTATAATCCTTTGATTTTCAAAGCTTTTCATGATAAAAAAACTACTTAAAAAAATTTTACAGATTGCTTTGGGCTGACACTCACAATACGGGCTTTCTCTTAGTGTTTACTATAACTACGCTTTTCCGTGCTGATTAATATAGTCTATGAAGAAGGCTTTTAACTGAGGCGCATCACATTCAAAACCCATAGACATAGCCTTTTGAAGTGCTTGCTCACCTGTTATTCCTTCTTTTAAGGCCAAATACATCATTGCAAATGCCCCGGCACGTTTTCCCTTACTGCAGTGAACAAATACTGGAGCGGGCAAACGTTCTATTTCTTTACAAAATTGATCAACCTGCTCAGGCTTAATCCCTTCTTTGACCGATACAGGAATATTCAGGTATTTCATCCCTGATTTTTTAACTAACTCCCCTTCCTCTTTTGGAGAAAGTGGCTGATCCTCTTCTCCGGAAGCCCGAAGATTAACAACCGATTTAAATCCTTCTTGCGGTAGTTTTTTAATTTCTTCTTCAGATGGTTGACCCGCCGATGTGATACTATCGTTGATTTTAACCTGATCCTTCATAAAAAACTTCTCCTTTCAAAAAACTGGGTTTGTCCATGCAACCCCCTTGCAATGAATTTTATTATTCATATTTCGAATATCTTAAACAGGAACACAGATTTACTCAATCTTTCGGAAAGTATGGACAAACCTTCACCGTTTGAGGCATATTGATTAAGAGCGGCCTTGTTTATCTGATAGAGACAAGTCCAACTCATTTGTTTTTCAATACCTCTAAAAGCACTTGTGCATTATTTTTTTCTTCATCTTTGGCAGCATATAATAGAATAACTTTTCTGTTTTTCCCTAAATCCAACAATTGTTTCAAGGGTTCGTTTTTATCTTTCAACTCTTTCGTATAACGACTTTTAAACTCCTGCCAGCGTTCCTCTTTATGAGCAAACCATTTACGGAGGGTATCACTGGGAGAGACCTCTTTCATCCAATGGTCGATCATGGCCTCTTCTTTTTTGAGGCCCCGTGGCCATAGACGATCAACCAGTACCCTTATCCCATCACCTTCGTCTGGTTTTTCATAAACCCGTTTTATTCCAAACATGGCAAATTTAAACCTTTTTTTATGCGTGTTAGCCTGGAGAGTTATAAATTAACTATTTAATCGATCAATATCTACTTGCTTTAATTTCTAACCAATTGCACCTGGATTTTCTTTAAGGTGTTCAACTTTTGGGACCTTTCCCATGATATGGCACTTTGGAATGATAATATCAAAATGCATTATCACCCCGCTTTTCTTTATGACGTGTGTGTCGTAGGCAGCTACTTTCATAGATTATCCTTCAGTCATTTTAAAATACAGTTAACAGATACCCGAAAGCTGGTTACCAACAAGCATATCAACAGTCCTTGTACCACCGAGTATGATTTTGAGACATACCTTACCTTTTGGTTCAACAACAATTTTACCGATGATTAAAGTATCAATTTGATTTTTAAACTATTTTCTTTTTTTTACAATACCCTAAAATGGGTAGGTCTGAAAGGGGGTATAGCCTGCACATTTAACAAATAAGAAATTTTATGGTGTAAATGTCTGTTTTAATTTCATAAATACCATGGCTCGACAGTAGAGAACAGAATATAACAATGCCTTTTATTATATCCCCTCTCGGGAAAATAAGAGGAAGAGGAAGAGGAAGAGGAAGGGGAAGATGAAAGGAAAGAAAGATGGTGTCACATTTTGATCCGTGATTTCAAAATTGGGTTTTAATCACAAATCAATATGTGACGTCATTCCTGACCTGCTTATTTTTCTGAGTCTTTCCCGGAAGAAAGCTTTTCTTTTAAAAGTTCTCCAATTCCAGCGATGCTTCCAAGTATCCCGGTGGCTTCGTAAGGTAAAAACACCTTTGTAGCCTTTCCATCTGCAATCTTTTCGAGGGATTCCAGGTATTTTATTGCAATTAAGTCGTTGGTTGGCCTTCCATCATGTATCGCCCCGAATACCGTTTGGATTGCCTCGGCTTCACCCTTTGCGACAGTTAACTTTTTGTATTTGTCGGCTTCAGCAACCTTCCGTATTGCTTCCGCATCTCCTTCAGCCTTAAGGATTGCGGACTGCTTGTGCCCTTCAGCCTCAAGGATCATCGCACGTCTTTCCCGTTCTGCCTTCATCTGACGGTGCATTGCCTCTGTAACATCTTTGGGTGGATCTATTCTCTGGAGTTCAACCCTGGTTACCTTTGTTCCCCATTTATCGGTAGCGGTATCAAGTATCTCGCGTAATTTCGTGTTGATTAACTCTCTAGAAGTAAGTGATTCATCCAGTGCCAGATCGCCGATCAAATTTCTCAGGTTCGTTTGCGCCAGTTTGGTAATTGCCATGTAATAATTAGCAACATTATAGGTAACCTGTACTGGATCAGTAACCATATAATAGATTACAGCATCCACTTCTACGACAACATTATCTTTGGTAATAACACCCTGTGGGGGAACGTCTACCACCTGCTCACGCATATCTACCTTTAACATCCTTTCCAGAAAGGGTATGATAACAGTGAGTCCACTGTCTGCCGTACGCTGGTACTTTCCCAAACGCTCTATTAATCCTTTTTGCCATGGCCTTACCGTTTTTATGCCTCTCGCAGCAACGATTAATATCACAACCGCTAAAACAATAAATAATTGATATGGTTCCATTTTATTCTCCCTCCGTTAAACGTTTGACAACCAGATGCGTTCCTACTACTCTTATGACCTCAACCTTTTCTCCCGTTGATATGAAAGCGTTCGTATCGCTATTGGCCAACCATTCTTCATTGTCTATTCTGACACGCCCTGTATTCTTTATGTTATTAATTTCTTCCAGTACCACCCCCTTTTTGCCAATAAAACGATCAGCACCAATTCCGGGCGGTTGCTTTTTGGTAACACGTTCTGCAAATTTCCTTGAAATAGTAAAAAGTACACCAGAGATAACTAAAAAAGCCCCCCATTGCCAACCATCCCCGGCGCCTAACATTGCCAATATGCCAGCAATTGCAGCGCCAATGCTAAACCACAAAAGAAAAAATCCTGCGGTAAACATCTCCCCAATAGCAAAGATGGCCGCAATGACCATCCATATCCACCAGACCTTAACAATCATTGTTTTATCTCCTGTAATTTTTCCGTACTAAGGACGGAAAAAGTCTTTAACCTTTTTAAACCCCGGGAGCGATTTTTTAATGGTTTCCTTCTTAACACAGAAGGCGATTCTGATATACCCACTTCTTCCGAAACTTTTTCCTGGAAGCACCAGGACGCCTTCTTTCGCCAGTTCCTGCGTAAATACAAGGTCATCTCCGGGAGTTTCGGCAAATATATAATAAGCCCCCATTGGCCGTGTAAATGAATAACCAAAATCCTGCAGGGCATTACAAAACATATCTCTTCTTTCCTGATATTCCGCCCTGTCAACACAAACACCCTGAAGATTTGTAACGACATGTTGCATAAGGACCGGGGCGCTCAGATACCCAAGAACGCGGTTTGCAAAGGTCAATGCCTCCATAAGTTCTCCGGAATTTTTAATAGCAGGATGGACGGCGGCATACCCTATCCTTTCCCCAGGAATCGAAAGCGGTTTGGAATATGAGGCCGCAAAAATGGTATTTGAATAGATGTTAAAAATGTCAGGAATCTTATTGCCATCGTAAACGATGTCCTGATACGCCGCATCATAAATCAAAAAAATATCGTTTCCAAACTGCCGGTTTTTCTCGTTCAGAAGCCTTGCGGCGGATTTCAAACTTTCATCAGAGTAAATCATCCCGGACGGGTTATTCGGCGAGTTTATGATAATTGCCTTCGTACGGGGTGTTGTCTTTGCTGCTATAGCATCAATGTTTAAGGTAAAATCCGCATTTGTTTCTACCACGCAACAAACTCCACCGTGGTTATCTATATAATAGGGATATTCCAAATATAGCGGTGACAAAACAATGACTTCATCACCAGGATTCAAAATCGCTTTCAAAATAATATTTAATGCACCGGCGCCGCCAGCGGTCATAATTACATGCTGCGCAGTGAAAGGAAGTCCTCTCTCTTTTGACAGCGTTTTAGCGATTGCCTCCCGCGCATGAACGTGTCCTGCCAAAGCCGAATAGCCATGCATTTCCGGAAAGGGATTATTTGCAGCCCTCTTCAATTCCTCAACAAACTCTAAAGGGGGTTCTATCTTCGGATTTCCCAGTCTAAAGTCATACACTTCTTTCTCTTTAGAAACAACCTGAGAACGATCCTCAAAGATATTCACAATCCAGGACGAAGCGGCTATTCCTTCTTTTACCTTAATAGATATTGACATACAATTCCTTTCGTACGAAATGTTTTTTTAAGTACACTGATTTTGCATGATATCCGGAAATTAATTGTAGTTTTCGGAGTAGTCGTAATTGTCTTTGCTCCTCTTGTCTCATCCGGGAATCTCTAATATTTTGCAACTATTCAGTGTAATCTATTAAACTACCGAAGCACAACTCGTTTCCAAATTCATGTTTGGGAACGTAATGGCACTGGAAACTACATTCGCGGGTTCAGGTTTGCAAACCAATGTCATTAAGTTAAGCAACCTGAACCCGCCGGGATTACCTATAAGCTCCATAGGAACGGCCTGTCTCTTGTAAATCCATATTAAACAGGTCTGCCTGAATACGGACAGGCCGTTCCTACGGAGCTATTTACCCTATTAAATTTTATTGCGCTACAAACAGACCGCCCCTAACGGGGCTACATGGTATTTTTTCTATCCCATGAATTTTTCAAAAAGCTAAAATGTTACTTATTTTCCAGTGTCATCTTTTTTGGTCGAATATCAAAAATGGTCATGGGCCCATGAGGATAAATCCCCCCGCTTACCATGCCTTTCATATTGTGGTCGTGAGCAATGCTGATACCTGGTCCTTGATTACACGACAGACATTTTCTTTTTGAAGAAAAATCAGGGATTTTGTAAAGAATATCATATCTTTCACCAGATCCAATAAGCAAGGTATCTTTTTCGTAGGCAAAAGGAAACTTCCTGCCGTCAGTACCTATTACCAAACCGTGAAAACCGTGCGGATGCCAGGCAAAAATATGTTCATACCCTAAGGCCAATAATCTGATCAAAACAGTTTCCCCATCATATGCAACGATTCTTGTTTTGGGGTCATTTATGGTCGACAGCGGATGCGCCAGGTTATCCATGAAAATTCTTCCGTTGAGCATAAAATAGTTCGAATTCCAATCCAGGCCCCTTCTGATATCACCTACTTCCCTGAGCGTCTCCATATATTCGCTATCCACTTCACTCATAAAAAGGGTATATTCCCTGTCAAATGTATATCCATAAATTTCATTCGGTTTTTTTTCTACTATGAGGGGAAAATACATTCCACCCAAAATATGGTTTGTGGAATCCACATGACAATGCCCCATATACGTACCTTCGATATCTTCCGGAATGGTTAACAAGTACCGGTATATTTCTCCGGGAAAAACGGAAGGATACGGTAAATTCGGTACACCATCAAGGGCGGGAATTAAATCCAGGCCGTGAAAATGTATCGTGTGAGCTACATGATTAATGCCTGAGTGTTCTTCCGTTTCATACCATCCGGCATTATGCAAAACAACAACATAATTCCTGCCTGACGTTAAACGTATCTCATCACCCGGAACTTTGAGTGGCAATAATTTTGCATATCTTTCATCCTTCGTTTTTATTTCACCCACATCGGCAAAGTCTTTTGCATGCGTGAATCCCCAGAAATATATCATTTCTCCATCTGCCATTTCCTGATAGCCGTCTGTAACATAAAGATGAAATTCTTTTTCTATCTGCCCTTTTATATTTAATTCAAGAATGCCCTTTTCAACTTCTTCTTTTCCCGGGATTATTTTTTCTTCAGCATGTGCTGCTATGGCAAGGCTAACATACATAACACAGAAAAAAGACCATACTAAATGTATTTTTTTCATAGAGGACCTCATTGATAAGAGAATTTTTTATACGGATTGTTATTCTGTTTTTCAACAACGAAAGACCTTCTCTTTATAAACCTGAACACAATCCCTGAGAAAAACTTTGCTCAATGCAAATACTTTATTATCATACCATTATTATAGCAGAATCTTTGGCATTATACTAAAGTGTTACAAAAGATTAGACTATCAGCATCAAATCTGGTAGATTCCGTTAAATCAGATGAAGCGCAGATATCAAAGACACAACCCAATCTGTACACAATTATTATTGCAGATGTTGGTTTACAAATTAAGAATTTAATTGTTAAAAGGACTTTTCTTGATTGACGAGATTAGAGTTTTGAAAATAGTTGTAAAAAGATTAGAGTCTGCTCGTATACCTTACATGATTACCGGTTCGATAGCAGCCAATTTTTATACAACTCCGAGGATGACCAGGGACATTGATATTGTTATAGAAGTTGAAGAAAAAGATGCCGAGACACTATTTTCCTTATTTTCAAGTGACTTTTATGTAGATAAAAATTCTATAAGAAATGCTATCCATAATAAACAAATATTCAATATTATTCACAGTGAAGGAATCGTCAAAGTTGACTTTATAATTAGGAAAGATACAAACTATCGAAACCTTGAATTTAAAAATAGACGAAGCATAGTTTTTGAAGGACAGAAGATTTTTATTGTATCACCGGAAGACCTTATACTTTCAAAACTTTTTTGGGCAAGGGAAAGTTTATCAGAAATGCAGATCAGAGACGTAAACAATCTCTTTAAAACTATCCATAACCTGGATAGGGGTTATATTGAAAAATGGGTACACGAATTGGAACTAGATGAGGTATATAATGAGGTGAAGAAATGATTGATACATGCCCTTTTATAGAATCCCATTTTTTAGAAATGATGATGAAAAAGAGTGGGGAGGAGAGATTACGAATGGGTTTTTCAATGTTTGCCATGGCTCGCAGCCAGGTCGTGGCATCAATAAAGAGGGATAATCCGAATGCTCGTATAAATGATATTAAGAGAGGAATATTTCTCCGTTTTTACGGACAGGATTTTTCTCTTGAAGAGCAAGAGAAAATCCTGAACAAATTGTTATTAAAATGAAAATAAAATTATCAAACTGGATGATAAACTCCGTTTCCCGGCAAAATTGTGTTTCCAAACAGATGCTTCGATCGCCTTGCACATGGTTTGTGTGGGAACAAGCAGCGGCAGATAATTTACATCCATCGTTTTTTCCGGAAATACACAACCATCGTTGTCCCGATAATACCCATTGCCGTTAAAACGGCAAAATACCCCCAACGCCATTCTACTTCTGGAAGATATTTAAAATTCATTCCGTAAATGCCTGCAATGAAAGTGAGAGGCATGAATATTGTAGCGATAATGGTTAATACCTTCACCACTTCGTTCACCTTGTTGCTCACGCTTGAAAGATAAATATCAAGCATTCCTGTCGCCATGTCGCGAAATGTTTCAATGGTATCAATAATATGTATGGTATGATCGTACACATCTCCCAGATAAACGTAGGTAGCACTTTGTATAAGAGGCAGTTCCCCCTTGTCTATAGTATTAATAACCTCCCTCAGCGGCCAGATAGATTTCCGCAGAAACAATATCTCGCTCTTAACGGTGTGAATCTTTCGAAGGGTTTCCATGGAAGGCCTTGTAATTAATTCTTCTTCTACGGACTCGATGTATTCCCCCAGCTTTTCTAACACAACGAAATAACCGTCTACAATAGCATCAAGGAGCATATACACCAGATAATCTGCGCCCATTTTCTTTATGCGTCCCTTGCCATTTTTAATCCGGTCTCTGATAGGAGTGAAAACATTGCTTTCGTTTTCCTGAAAAGAAATAACATAATTTTGGCCCAGGATTAAACTTATTTGCTCAGCCTCAATCCGTTTATTGTCTTCGTTTAAAACAAGCGTTTTCAGAACGATGAAGATATAGTCTTCAAAATCTTCCATTTTTGGACGATGGTCTGTGTTCATTATGTCTTCCAACAATAACGGGTGTATATTTGCAAGTTTTCCAATATTCTCAATATTTTCAATACTATGAATACCGCAGATATTGATCCACGTTGTCATTTGGTCGTTTTTCAGCGGAAAGCATTCTATAATGTCCGGTATTTCCCTTTCGAGGTAGCTTGTCCCGCTGTATTCTATGGCAGATATTTTTACCTTCGCTAATTTCTTCTCGCCAATATGAATAAGAGATCCCGGGGGCAAACCTGTTTTTTTCGATCTGCTTTTAAATAATCTGGGCATGAAACTATCCTCCTTTACGGATAAAACGTGGTAGTCCGGCAGGGGCGGGTTTAAAACCTGTCTCAACCTGGAAAAACCATGGAAGTGTTTATAACTGTGATGGCATAGTTTCAGATGGTAATAACTTCCATGCGAAGCGGTGCACAAGTGTCGGTGTTCATCTGTTTCTTAATGGCATCAACAAAGCCGAGCGCCGTTTCTTCCTCGCCGTGTATCACGAAAATACGTCTGGGCTTTCTTTTGAATTTATTGAGCCAGTCCATAAGACCTTCCTGGTCAGCGTGCGCAGAAAGACCTCCAATCGTATAAATCTTCGCTTTTACGGCAATTTCTTCACCAAAGAGTTTTACCATAGTGGCGCCTTCTACTATCCTTCTTCCCAGCGTGCCATATGCCTGGAATCCCACAAAGATAACGCTGCATTCCGGGCGCCACAAATTGTGTTTTAAATGGTGGCGAATTCTGCCTGCATTACACATCCCGCTGGCGGAAATGATAATCGCACCGCTTTTTATCTTGTTTAATTCCATGGATTCTTCCACGGCCTCCGTAAATTTTAACGAGAGATTGCTCCCGGAAAATTTCCCTTCCCTGATAAGTTCAAGGGTTTCATCATCAAGGCATTCCGGATGATTTAATGTAATCCTGGTGGCGCGTATTGCCATTGGGCTGTCAACAAAGACCCGGAGATGGTCTAATCTTCCCTCTATCGATAATTTTTTCAAAAGATAAAGGATGTTTTGCGTTCGCCCAACGGCAAATGCAGGGATAATTATATTCCCATCCCTTTCCAATGACTCTGTTACCGCTTGTCTGAATTCTTCGGTTGTCTCGCGTATTCCTTTGTGCCTTCGGTTGGCGTAAGTGGATTCTATAAATACATAATCCCCTTCCTCTATGGGAGTAGGGTCACTTACAACAGGTATGTTTTTTTGCCCGAGATCGCCTGAGAAAACAAGCTTTTTTTCTCCGGAGGCATCTTCGTTTACCCACAACTCAACAATCGCAGACCCTAAAATATGCCCTGCATTCTGAAATCGCACCTTTATCCCGTCCCCGATTTCCTCTATTGTGCCATACTCTATTCCTTGAAAATAATCAAGACTGTCGGCCGCTTCATCGGCAGTGTATAAGGGTGTTAATAAAGGCTTTCCTGCCCTGACCCGTTTCTTATTGTCCCATTCTGTATCACGTTCTTGTATATAAGCTGAGTCCATAAGCATGATACGGCACAATTCAACCGTTGCGTTTGTGGCAAGTATTTTCCCTTTAAAACCATCTCTCACCAGTTTTGGAATGAGTCCGGAATGATCAAGGTGGGCATGAGTTAACAAAAGATAGTGTATCCCGGATGGGTCGAAGGGAAAAGAGTCGGCGTTCCGTTCTTCATTTTCTTTTGACCCCTGAAAAAAACCGCAGTCAATGAGCAGATTTGCCCCTTTCGTTTGGAGGTAAAAGCAAGAGCCGGTAACCATTCTTGCCGCGCCGATAAAGGTTATCCTCATTTTTTTATTCCCTTTCTCATCTGGTTTGAAAATTCAAAATTAAGGCAGCAGTTAAACTTTTTGGGAAAATGTTACAAGATGGCTTCTGGTCGCTGGAACGATGTGCCTGCCTCCAGGTTGAACCGGCAGAAATTCATGTATTTTCGTGTTGGGTGTGCCTGAGATGCTTTTTACAATACAGAATCACCCGCAATGTAATTATGTAGGCAATACCCCCTGCAACAGCGCCTACAATTATTCCGCCGATCGTGAGGGGAATGAAAATATTTCTCCAGAGAGTCATGATTGTTTTCAACCGGTCATAGAAATGCCATACTTCCCCTTTATCCAATGCATGGTCAGTTTTCATTAAAATTTCTTTGACTTTAAAGAGCGGAGGGCCGCTCCAGAAAAGGTTGCCCACCCAGTAAGTAAACCCATAGACAAATGGAAAGGTTATGGGATTTGTTGTCCACACAAAGATAATAGCCGCAGGCCGGTTGGCATTGCAGATCGACGAGAGAAAGGCGGCGATAAAAATTTGTAGTCCGATAGTCGGCGTCACAGCAACAAATATCCCGATGGCAACGCCAAGGGCGATCGCCCTTGACGAACTGCGTAATTTAACCAGCCCGCGAAGATAGGAATATATTTTCTCCTGCAGGCGTTTTGGGGTATATTTATTATTTATTAAAAAGTTCACGGTTATTGCTTTACGGTATCGAGATTGAAATCCAATCGTTCCTATAGAAATTTTGCTTTATTGTTATCATGCTTGTTTGGTTTCGGCTTGTCCGGATTAAGGGATGGAGTGCAAGGTAAGGCACTAAATATGGTAAGAAAATATCATGTTACCGTTCATTTCTCAACTTAATTTTTTGTTACTTTTATTGAAATCAGGGATTCTTTGACTATCTTTACCATGAAACTTCGGGATGATACGAAATGCGTGTAAAAAAAGGTTTTTTTAAAGTGGAATACCACTGTAAAAGGACAGGAAAGCGTATGGTCTGAGGGGAAAAACCTGTCATTATTTCCATTTTCTCTCAAATATCTCGATATCTTTCTTATCGCCCAAAATAATAAAAACATCGCCTTCTTCAATTTTATAATTTGTGGTGGGCAGCACTTTTATTTCTTTTTCTTTTGCCTCTTCTGCCTTTTCCATAGTTTCAACAATCTTCCTCTTTATAATCACAACGTTAACCCCAAATTTATTCTTTACATCCCATACGTTTATCGTGCTGCCAATCCATTCTTTTTTCGCCTCAATTTCTGCAAGTGTATAATCTGCGCCCAGTTCCAGGTATTCCAATGTGCCTGGAGATAAAACACTGTTTGCTACGCGAACGCCCATATCTTCTTCGGGGAATATTACGCGTGTGGCGCCCACCATTTTTAATATCTGTGCGTGAAGCGATGTACACGCGCGGGAAATGATCTCATTTATGCCTATATTTTTGACCAGTGCCGTGGTAAGGATGCTCGATTCAATGTTTTCGCCAATGCTGATTATCGCCACATCTGCATCCTTAATGCCGCTGGCTATAAGCGCCTCCTCATTGGCACTATCTATCTGAATTGCCTTGGTAACAAAATCGCTTATTTTTTCCACTAAATCCTGCCGCCGGTCAATCGCAATCACCGATGCTCCTTTTTTAGCCAATACTTCTGCCACCTTGAAGCCAAACCTTCCCAGTCCAATTATCGCAAATTGTCTCATGCCTTTATTACTCCTTTAAAATTATCATTTATTAGCCAACCATAAAAGTCCCTTGCGGGTATTTAATGGAAACTGTTTTTTTCCTGCCCCAAACGGAATATCCTATGACGAGCGGGCCTATCCTCCCAATAAGCATTGTGGCGCAAATAATGAATTTGCCGGCGACGCTCAGCGAAGGAGTAATTCCTGTGGAAAGCCCTACAGTGCCAAAGGCAGAAAAGGTTTCATACACAATATCAATATAAGAAGACTTTTCAGTTGCAGAAAGAATTAATATATCCGTAATGATCACGAGCATTGCCAGGGTACAGATAGCAAATGCCTTTGCCCTGATTTTTGCTGATATACGTTTATTAAACAATATGGGTTCTTCTTTCATTGAAACAACCGAAAAAATGGACGCAATCAGGACGCCAAAAGTAGTAGATTTAACGCCTCCCCCGGTGCCTCCGGCGGGTGCGCCTATGTACATCAGCATAAGCATCGTAGTCAATGACGAGATTTTCATCATGCCGGTATTTACCGTGTTGAAGCCCGTTGTTGTTGAAGTAGAAATTGCCTGAAACAATGTCGCCAACACCCTGTCTTTAAACGTAGGAAACGGGGAATGCCATTCAAAAAGAAAAATCAAAATCCACCCGGAAAATATGAGAATCGGCATCATAACCATTACCAGCCTCGTATGGACCGAAATCTTTCGCAGCATCTCACCTTCCGGCGCTTTCACAAAAAATGTATGATAAATATCATAGATCACCGGAAACCCAATACTGCCGGCAATACACAGGCCATTGATGACGCAGTTAAAATAAATGCTGTTGCCGTATGTACAAAAATTATCCGGAAATAAACAAAAGCCGGCAGTGCAAAAGGCGGAAACAGAATGAAATATGCCCAGATACACCGCCTCTTTTAAAGGGAATTCCTTCATCCAAAAGAGGGTCAGAAATACCGCACCGGAAAATTCAAATACAAAGGTAATGAGGCAAATAATTTTACTAAACCTTAAAACATCTTCATAAGGATGCGAACTAAAGGATTCTTCTAAAACTATTCTGCCGCCTAAAGATAATCGAATGCCAAGCCCGTACATTACCAGAACAATAAAGATCATATATCCCAGCCCGCCAATTTGAAAAAGCACAAGGATTACCGTCTGGCCAAAAAGAGTATAAAATTTCCCTATATCTACAACGCTCAAACCGGTGGTGGAAATTGCTGAGGTAGCGACAAAAAAAGCGTCTGCCGCTGATTGCGGTTCCCCTGAAGTCGAAGCGGCAGGGTGGGCTAAAAGAAAGGCGCCGATTATGATAATAAAAACAAAGCCAAAAAGTATAACACGATAGGGATTTGATTTAAAATAACTCATTTTTTGTGAAAACAGGCGGATTGTTAAATCGATTTGCTCAAATCATATCAAAATACACGTTCATATAAATATTCTGCGTGCCACAATATATATTACAGGCAGGAGAAAATGATACACTATTCTGGATGCTTTTTCTTTTATAGTCAATTAAATTAGGTTTGGTTTTTTTAAAGACGAAAACCCAACGGCATTCATTTTCCCCCACCCCTGCCCCTCAAGAGGGGAATTATCAAATTCCCCTCTTGAGGGGCAGGGGTGGGTTTGTTTATTGTTTAAGCAAAAATATTGAAATGCCTATACAGCAAATTGCGTTTTTGGGAAATAAATGCTTTTAAGCATAATTTAAGTGGTTTTTGTGGGGTAGTCTCTGTAAGATTTTGGAGGGCAATATAGTATTACCCTGGAAAAAACTTCTTTTTTTGTAAGTTTTTCTTCGTACTACTACTACTATTCATCAACTTCTTGTTTTTAATGCTCATTTTTCAAAATGCATAACAGCCCTTCGGAGTGAGAGATAAAGTGAAAGTGAGATTTTCACTCTGGCTTTATCTTTCACTCCGAAGGGCTGTTTCGTGGTTAAACTCTTTGTTTGTTTTATATTATATCTATGGTAAAAGACGATATCCCACTTAAATGTTTTCATTGTGGTAAAACGCACCATATGGAAGAATTTTGTAAAGACAGCACACTACAATGCTCCCGCTGCGGTAAGCAGATATCTCCGTTGGTATTTGATGAAGTATGTGAGACGGATACCAGGGGGTTCTCTGCATTGCTTGGGTTCTTTGCCATTGCTTCGCTTTTGGGGGCATTGGGCAGTGTTATGGTGATGCATGGCTGGAATATATGGGTGGTATTATCTATGGTGGGCGGACTGCTCTTTTTTGTTGGCAAGGTGTTCATTATCAAATATAAAATAGTCGATGCGGAAGAATATTTTTTTGGCAAGGTAGTAAATGAAGAACCGCACGACAAGGGCTTAACACATTTCGAACAACTGGCGCTGGATGCAATAAAGGAATTGCCGCAAAACATAAAAACCCGCCTGGAAAATGTTTCTATCGTTGTGGAAGACAGACCCAATGCCTCTATACTTGAAAAACTGAAGTTAAAGCCAAACAGGATGCTTCTCGGAGTTTTTCAGGGTATTCCCCTGAACAAAAAAAGTGTCTGGCATTCGGGCACATTGCCGGAAAAGATTACTCTTTTCCAGAAAAATATTGAATCCGTCTGCCATTCGGAAGAGGAGATTAAACAAAGAATTAAAAAAGTAGTTCGCCACGAAGTCGCCCATTACGTCGGATTTTCAGAAGAGGAAATAAGGCAATTGGGATATTAATCGTCCATGCGTTAACCCCATACTGAAGCATGGGTTAACGCATGGACGGATTTTCCCCAAAAACCAAAGTGTTACAATTTATAATTATTATATCATGTTAATGTAAGGAGAGATAATTATGGCGGAAACGCATTCATTTGACATTGTGTGCAAGGTCGAAATGCATGAGATAAAAAATGCTATCGACCAGGCGCAAAAACAAATAGCCGTAAGGTATGATTTCAAAGGAAGCAAGTCCTCGATTACATTAAATAAAGATGACACCATTACACTGTTTGCCGAGGATGATTATAAATTGTCTGCCTTAACGGAAATTTTAAAAGAAAAAATGGCGAAAAGGAATATCCCGCTAAAGGCCATCACCTTCGGCAAAACGGAAGACGCCGTTGGCGGAACGAAACGGCAGACGGTTACATTGCAAACGGGAATACCCACCGACAAGGCAAAGGAGATCGTTAAAGCTATAAAAAATTTAAAACTCAAGGTTCAGGCAAAAATACAAGAAGACCAGGTACGTGTTTCAGGACAAAAGATTGACGATCTCCAGTTGGTTATGAAGGAACTTAAAGACATGGACAATGACTTTGCAATGCAGTTTATAAACTATAAATAATGAAAGCTGATGTGAATTACCTTGAAAGCCTTGTAGATATTGGTATTCAAGGCAGTTAGTGTTTCCTGTTTGTAGCTTACTGCCGTACCTTTTATTGTGCCATTGCTAAATCGGCATCAGGTGTCTTACGCAGGACATGGTCCGTTAATGCTTCAATTGCCTTCTGCATATTGCTTAAATTGCTATGTGAATATTTCTGTAGCATGCTCAGGCTTGAATGACCTGTCATGCCTTGCACCGTTACTGCACCAATACCAAGCTCGCCTTGTAGAATGCTGGAAAAGGTATGTCTCAGATTATGGAAGGTAAAATCCTGAATACCTAAGCTCCTGAACAGGCTGCTGAAATGTGCGCTCCAATTAGTTACTACCGACGCTGTTATGTCTCTTGTCTCAAACAACCTGTCGCCGGATATGCTTTGCGGATTAGTTTCTTTATACCGCAACAACTCCCCGGCAAGGTAATCAGAAATTGGGATTGATACCAGCTTACCGGTCTTATGGCTGGACGATATAATTCTACTGGTGAGGTCTATATCAGCCCATGAAAGACCTAAAATACCGCCTAAACGTAACCCGGTAAAGAGTCCTACTAATACCATGAGACGGTCTTTACCTTGCAGTTTTTCAAGCAATAGGGTTATTTCAGGCTGAGACAATACACGGTCTCTGGTCTCTGTTACCTTCAGGCGCCTGACATCTTTGCAGGGATTCTCGCTTACGATCCCCGCTTTAATAGCTACCGTGTAAATATGAGACAGGATAGCAATATCAATATTTATACTGCTATCCTTGACCTTGTCCTCTTTTCTCTGCGTTCAATCCGATATTTCTCTATGATAAATGGCGTCAACTTATCCATGCTGTATTCCCCAAGATACCGTGTTAAAGCTTTCACGATCTGACATTTTAAGGCATAAGTATTTTTCTTATCATTCTTGCAGAAGTCCAGATAAGTCTTGCTGTATGCTGCCAGTGTTGGTATAGCCTTCTTCTTTGGCAGGGAAAGCTTGCCCCGCTCTCTATCGCTTATGAACATTGCCAAACGTCTCTCAGCATCCTTCTTGCTCCTGACATCCTTAAAGCTAAGCGATACCCATTTCTTGTAACACTTTAGTTTTTTGAAAAATTCCAACAATGTAGCGCGACGAGGTTCGTCGCATTGTTTTGAGTAGACCCTATTCCTTATCGTATATAGCCAGAAGTATCTGTTTTTCTAAAATTTAATATACAATCCAGGTATCAATAGATGGGTGGCACAGGCATCTTGCCTGTGCGGAATACAGGCAGGATGCCTGTACCACCCTTGCAATAAATTTTATTATTCATCTTCCAAAAACCTTATTTTTTTGACTATATCGCACTGTTTTTTTGGTGCGACGAACCTCGTCGCACTACAAATGATTATTTCCAGTTTCAAAAGACTAAAGTGTTACCATTTCTTGCTGTCGTCAAAAAATTCTACCATCCACCGCCCGCATGTACCTGATACACCATCAGGGACAATGCTTGCCCCTCTTTCCCTCACAGTCAATACCCGCCGTAACGACCTTGCCGCAACTGTCGCCCTCAGCCCGCTTACCCTTGCATTGTGGGAAATACTTTCTAAACCTTACACCCATAATCACCCCTGAAATAAAAAAGGCAACAAACACCCTTGAATGACGGTTCAAGAATGCCGTTGCCCCTGATTGCCTGTTTTACCTGTCTGCGCCTGCCTGTGCTGTGCGACAGCACGCAGACAGGTGCAACGCACAGGCAGGTCAGGCATATTCTCTATGGCGTCCGTCAACGCCAGTATTTGCGTACGTACTACCGTACTTTCAAATTATTGTCAATTCTATTTCTTATGTGTTCTTATCTGCTTTATTTAGTATTTATTTTTATTGGTGTATTTAGTAGAATGCTGCGTATGAAAAAGTATGAGAATTTAGCAAAAACGATTTACGATATCGGCAAGCTTTCTTTTGCTACATTAATTTTAGGTCAATTTGTATCGCATAAGTTCGGCCTGCTTGTTACGGTTTTTGGTATCCTGCTTACAGGTTCAGCTTTTTTTATAGCCTTTAAAATTGAAAACAGAAAGGATATAAACCAATGAACGAAACAAACCTCTTAGTAATCTTTGGTGTCGGGATAGTCGCCTTATGGGTGTTATATTTTTTCATTGCCAGAAAAGAAAAGCATTCTAAACATACCCACTAAAAACAAGGTGAAAACAATGGATAATCTTGTAATTTTCTTCATAATCATTTCCGTAATAGGCTTAATCGGTATTTTCCTTACCCTTCGTAAACGAAAACGCTCCCACTAAAGACACCCGCCATTTTATTAGTGTATTTGATAGAGTGTTGTGTATGAAAAGCAACCAAAGGGAAGATATAAAAAAACTGTTATACGATATAGTTAAACTTACGTATGTAAGTTTCATTATCGGCGGTGTAATCTCCCCAAAAGGTATTAATACCTTTCATGTAATTTTAGGTATCATTTTATCTGTTATTTTCTTTTCTGTGGGTTTTTGGTTTTCTAATAAGGATTAAACAAAATGGACTCCCTCAGCCTGTTTCTTATGCTTGCAATAGTGGTTGTTCTTATCGGCTTCGGCATTGCGTATTACCATGAACGTAAAAAGAAACACAGCCATTAAAACCGTCCCGGGTGACTTATACCGGCTTCTTTGAGGATTGTGGTTTTGCCCGTTCCCCCACGATGGGGAGAGAAGGGAAGTCGTGGGGAAGTCGTGGGGTCAAACCTAACCTATTGACAATAAAGTGTTTTTCACCAAAACGATCATACATTTAAGATTTTGATGGCTCTGTTTTGTCAGGCTTGACATTCCTTAACACTTTTTCATAGTAATCTTAACAGGGTTTAAGTGGATATAGCGCGAAAGCCCTAAAAGACAGGAATCCTTTTCAACAAGAATTGCCTTCTATCGTCCCTCACAGAGATATCCGGAGCAATTATACTATCGACTCTTTTGTCAATAGATAAGGTTTGACCCCATCGGTTCTCTCCATCGGTTCTCTTGCATCCCCCCGTCAAAGAACCAAAGTACCAAAGTATCTATTGTCCTGCGCGAACCGGCCACACATAGAACGCATAGGTCTTATTGCCGTAGCGCACGTTGCCAACGCTCAGGTTCACGTACCACGCGTCCGCCGTATAGAACGAGAAAGTAGTACCCGACCAGTAATAGAACGACTGCACGCCGCTAAAGGGATCACCCTCGGTCCATTTGCCTGTTCCCACCGTATTTGGCAATGCAGGGTTATAGACCCCGTAATGTATGAGGCTTTGCAGCTCCTTCACATTTGGCAGACGCCAATCCCCCGCAGCAGAACCGTCCGTAAGGCCTGCTGAGCCATTGGCAAGGGTATTACAGTATAATAAGGCATTTTCCCAGGTTTTTTGACCGGCGGCGTTGGCATTTTTCAACCAAATCAATCCGGTAAGGTTGTCCGTTACGGTGCCGTTGCCATTATCTGTGAAACGCGGGTTTGGCCATGCGACGCCTTTCTGCAAATCCCCGTCCTCCCCGCCTGTCGCTGAATAAGAAGTGGTCTGCCCGGTCTTCGGTACGCCGACAGAGGAACCAGATGAGGCTGATCCATCAATGCCGAATACATTCACACCGCTTTTGATGTTAGCCGCAACAAGGTCGGCGTCCACCGTGGCAAGGTCTGTGGCATTGTAGTAACCGGCGCTTACCGTTGTGGTTCCATTAGATAATGTCTGCGTCGCTATGTTCCCTGTCACCGTACCCCCGCTAACATACGCTATTTTCCCGCTCAATATATCGCTGGAAACTGCATTCCCGCCGCCGGTCTCCACCACCGTTGATGAACCCGATACTCCAAATATGGTCACTCCACTCTTTATGTTGCCCGTTACAAGGTCGGCGTCCCCTGCACTCAGGGTCGTTGCCTCATAGTAGCCGGCGCTTACGGTGGTTGTTCCGCTGGGAGATGCCGGAGAGTCGAGCGACCCGGAGTAGGCCATGACAGGCGCAAGTGTTATCAACATAATAACTGCGGCACAAAAACGGGATACAAACATGTCAAATCCTCCTGAAAATGATTTACGAATTAAAATCATGGATTAATAAAAAAAAGGAACCACAGATTTCACGTAACACTTTAGTTTTTTGAAAAATCCCAGCAATCGGGATTCTAAGCCCACGAAATTCATGTAGTGCGACGAGGTTCGTCGCACCAAAGAAAATTGTGCGATAAGGAATAGGGTCTACTCAAAACAATGCGACGAACCTCGTCGCACTACAGGGGAAGTCGTGGGGTCAAACCTAACCTATTGACAATAAAGTGTTTTTCACCAAAACGATCATACATTTAAGATTTTGATGGCTCTGTTTTGTCAGGCTTGACATTCCTTAACACTTTTTCATAGTAATCTTAACAGGGTTTAATTGGATATAACGCGAAAGCCCTAAAAGACAGGAATCCTTTTCAACAAGAATTGCCTTCTATCGTCCCTCACAGAGATATCCGGAGCAATTATACTATCGACTCTTTTGTCAATAGATAAGGTTTGACCCCATCTTGATTGCGCTTCTTATAATTATTGTGAAGGGAATTTGGAACCGATTTTTCATCCAGCAAGAGACTATATTTAGTAAATAAAGCGGCAGGGATATTGAGCATGAATACTTATCCTGTTTCCTGATATCAATCAATTTGTAATGTTAACCAGTTAGAATTATAGTAGTGAGAATTTTATATGTCAATATTTGTGTCAATTATTCTTTGACTTATGCTGTACTGTTTGTCAAACTAAAGAAAACTTGTTAATAATATAGTTAGGCGCCACAGATGAGGCCCGCAGAATACGAGCCTAAAACTCATCAAAGGAGAGAACTATGCCAATGATTAACTGCCCAGACTGTAACAAAGAGATGAGCGATTCCGCTCCAGCCTGCCCAAATTGTGGGAGGCCTAATGCAAACGTTCCAACAGAAAAGAGGTCCGTCGGTGTCTTACTTGGGGTGGGTATAGTTCTTATACCACTAATATTCTCCTGGTTTACTTTACGTAAAGGGCATTCTGTTTTTGCAAGGGTCTTGTCATTTTCTTGGTTGGTTCTGTCCATTGCTATAATTAGCGCTCCAGTTGGTGTTGAAAATAGAGTCACATCAACGTCAAATAGTGTTCCTGTAGAAGCAAAGACTGAACAAGTCTTGCAAGCGGAAAGTCTGACGGGGCCGCAAAAAAATGCGGTTAGATCTGCGAAACAGTACCTCAGCATGCAGGGCTTTTCACGGGATGGACTTATTCAGCAACTTTCATCAGATTATGGGGACGGTTATAAGGTTGCTGATGCAACCGTAGCAGTGGATAGCCTGAACATTGATTGGAATAAGCAAGCGGTTCGGTCTGCGAAGCAGTACCTAAGCATGCGGGGATTCTCGTGCGAGGGCCTGATTCAACAACTTTCATCGAGTGCCGGAGGCAAATACACCGTGAGCCAAGCAACCTACGGAGCACAGCAAGCAGGTGCTTGTGAATAGGCCGATGTGAGCGGCCGGACAGATAGGTAACGGACGAGCGCCTAACGCCCAGCATGCAACGGACGGCGCTGTGCGCCGCCGCTGATGCTGGGCGTTAGTCACAAATAACCATGAGTACATTGAAAGCGATAGAAACACAATACAACGGATATAGGTTTCGTTCCCGACTGGAGGCGCGCTGGGCCGTATTCTTCGATACATACGGCATTGACTACGAATATGAGCTTGAGGGTTTTGAGCTTGGTAATGGTCTGCGGTATTTGCCAGATTTTTACATTCCATCACTAGGCATCTATGTAGAAATAAAACCCAATAGAAACTTTTCCTTGAAAGAGTTAAAGAAAATTGATTCTTTTGCGCTTGGCGGGGACAAGCATCTTTTGCTTGTGATGGGCACACCAACAAATGAAGAAATGGTTCTGATCAATAGATGTAGTGTTGCGCCACTTGATGAATATATTGATGAAAACGAATATGGGTTATCTGATGAAGAAATTGTAGCGGAATATATTGGTAACGCCGTAGATTTTTCGCATGTCGAATTCAATCGAAACCCAATCAATAATTCATTAACCTTGTCTTATAAGCATCGTTGCCCGCCGGATGAGGTATCTTTCAAGGAAAGCCTTTTAAAGGCAAAGCAATCCAGATTTGAACATGGCGAGTCAGGGAAAAGTGGCTAACATGGCGCTCGTTCGGACGCAAACTACGCTGCGCTTCGTTTGCGCCGCACAGCTTGGTCGTTATGTGTAATTTGCAAACGACTTGACAACTATAATGGACCCCATTATATAATGACCCATGATAAAAACCTTCAAGTCTACTGGAACTGAGGATATTTTTGATGGTATCGTCTCTCGAGCAGCTCGAAGATGCTGCCCTCAATCAATTTGGCCGGTTGCTCGCCGGAAATTGGATCAAATCAACCGAATCCGCGAGATCAATGAACTTAAAGCGCCTCCGGGTAATCGCTTGGAACGTCTGAAAGGTGACCGGGAGCATCAATACAGTATCCGCATTAATCAACAATACAGAATTTGTTTTATATGGGAGGAAGGCCATGCCTACGAGATCGAAATCACAGATTACCACTGATGTTGGGAGACGGCTTCCTCGGAATCGTCCCCCGACACATCCCGGGGAGATGCTTTTCGAGGAATTCGTCAAACCGCTTGACCTTACACAAGCAGAACTCGCTCGACGCCTGGGGGTTTCTTACCCTCGTCTTAACGAAATTATCAAGGGCAGACGTTCGGTAACTCCGGATACGGCATTGCGGCTGTCGCATATTTTAGGAATGTCTGCCGATTTCTGGCTGGGCTTGCAGCAGGATTGGGATCTTTGGCATGCAATGAACAGCCCTGAAGCAAAACAGATTAAGCGCCTGAAGCCAATTACAAGAGATCGACATTCTTTTACATAACCATTTTCTGCACTTGACAGGTGTTCCGCTGTCGCTCCACACCTGCAAGTGAGAAATACGTTCGCCATGACGAAATCTAATACCTGAAGGAGTTGAAACATGGAGTCGTGGGGTCAAGATATAACGCGAAAGCCCTAAAAGACAGGAATCCTTTTCAACAAGAATTGCCTTCTATCGTCCCTCACAGAGATATCCGGAGCAATTATGCTATCGACTCTTTTGTCAATAGATAAGGTTTGACCCCATCTTGACCCTTTTTCTCTTTTTTGATTGATTTCTTTTTCTCCTAAGCTATATTATCTATGAAGTAAAATTATAAGGTAATTTTTTACATAATAATTTAACCTGATAATAGTACTTTTATCAGGTTATCAGGGCAATTGATTGTGATAATCAATGGTTATACGCTATGAATCCACATGAATGGCTAAACATAAGAGCACCGGGATTCGGTGACCTCTCAGAGCAAGAGAGGTCCGCAATCATGTATTTTTCTTTGCTTTGGAGCTTTTTCGAAGCAAAGGCTTTACACACAAACGCATCTTCAAAGCGCATCCTAGCGCTCGTCCATGAGTGGGCCGCGCAAAATCGATTGAATGTTGCTCCTTTTTCTCAAAGTCTCGGTTATTTCAGGAATAGGTATTTCAATGGCGGTGAGTTCGCGGAGCTCTTTCGAGGGTTGAACCTTCGCACTAGTGACAGTCCCGAACTAGTAAAGGCCGTGCTTCGAGGAGAGAACACAAACGATGCCGATTGCGTGGCGGCACTTCTCATCATTGTCTACCGCCTACGGAACAATCTATTTCATGGTGTGAAGTGGGCATATGGCATTCGCGACCAGCTCGGCAACTTCACAAACGCAAACAATGCAATCATGGCGGCCCTAGAAACACATGGTCATCTATTATAGTCCGCGTATAACACGTCGCTCAAGCCGACTCGCTACGTCGGCGCTTCGCGCCGCCTTCGCTCGCGGTTTAGCTCTGCGTTAGGAGCCGTAAATAAATAAAGGTAAAAAGAGTCGTGGGGTCAAACCTAACCTATTGACAATAAAGTGTTTTCCACCAAAACGATCATACATTTAAGATTTTGATGGCTCTGTTTTGTCAGGCTTGACATTCCTTAACACTTTTTCATAGTAATCTTAACAGGGTTTAAGTGGATATAACGCGAAAGCCCTAAAAGACAGGAATCCTTTTCAACAAGAATAGCCTTCTATCTTCCCTCACAGAGATATCCGGAGCGATTATGCTATCGACTCTTTTGTCAATAGATAAGGTTTGACCCCATCGGTTCACACTAAATTTTTCAAATAGGAGGGTTTAAAAATGCGCGTCACAATAGGAAAAAAGCTGTATTCAGAAACGATTGAAAAAGAAAAAGAGACTGCTAAAATCTCATTTTTTATCAAAGCCGGATTTATAACTTTACTTTTAACTGCTATTTTTTTGTTGGCAACTGTATTTCAAACAAAAGATTTGTCTAATAAATATGAGCAAGCGATGATTGCTCTAAAATCCGAAGATTGGGATAAAGCGATTCAATTATTTAGTGAAATTGAAAATAAAAGTGAAGATGTTATCAGAGAATATAAAGATACTTCTAAACGTCTTTGCGAAGCAAAATATGAAAAAGCTAAAGATTTGCTTGTTAGTGCAATGGATAATTACTCTAAAAATAATTTTTCGGCATCTGTAGACTCAACAGAAAAAGCTATTGCGTTATTGGACTATCAGTCATTGAACATATCAGCAACGCTTTTATTTCAGGCAAAAGAACTTTTAAAAAGACCTGATAATAAAAATATAATTGATAAACGAATTGTTGACAAACGAATTGCTGAGAATAATAAACGAATTGCTGAGAATAATGAACGACATGGGAAAGATAGCACTTTAGCATATTTAATAGCCCAAGATTTTATAAAAAAAACCTTGAAGTCTCCTTCGACTGCTGTCTTTCCTGGAAAATGGCATGAAGGTGTATATGTTGGGCATATAGGTAATTATACTTATGCAATTCGTGCGTATGTTGATTCACAAAACTCCTTTGGTGCAACATTACGTACTTATTATTATGCAGAGGTAAGATATGACGGGGATGCAGATTCTTGGTTTTTAGAAGATATTTCTTTTAATTAAGGAAGTCGTGGGGTCAAACCTAACCTATTGACAATAAAGTGTTTTCCACCAAAACGATCATACATTTAAGATTTTGATGGCTCTGTTTTGTCAGGCTTGACATTCCTTAACACTTTTTCATAGACCCCATCGGTTCTTCCTCAATAGGAATTTCTTTATTTTGTTGGCGATAAGCTATTACCATCTCGCGCAGTGCATCCAGAAGCATTTCCCTGCATTCCTCCATGGTTTTCCCTTCCGTTATGACTTCTGTCCATTCTAATGCTTGCCCCATATAACCAGAATCAATCTTTGTATATTTAACGGTATAAGTATGTAACACAACGACTCCTCCTTTACGCAAAAAAACCCGAACGCTCCGGCATTTCTACTTTTTCCAAAGGTTCAATTACGCCATACGAAAATCTGGCCCTGATTGTTCTAACCATGCCTGACCCTCTCCTTCTCACCTATGGGGTTTTTTCTATTTATAAATCAGATCGAACAACTTATTGGCCGCTTCAGCGTCAAGGTCTTTGAGTATCTTATATTGTTCTAGGGCAGAGCCTCTCTCGTTTAATATCAAATAGGCAAAGCCAAGACCAAAATGAGCGTCTACATAATCAGGTTCAATCCTTATCGCCTGTTTGTAAGCCTCTATTGCCTCTGTATACATGCCTGACTTGGCATAGGCAAGACCAAGATAATAATGCGCGTTTGCATAATCAGGTTTAATCCTTATCGCCTGCTTATAAGCCTCTATTGCCTCCTGATACATGCCTGACAAGTCATAGGCAAGACCAAGACCAAAATGAGCGTCTACATAATCAGGTTCAATCCTTATCGCCTGTTTGTAAGCCTCTATTGCCTCCTGATACATGCCTGACCCGAAATAGGCAAAACCAAGATAATAATGCGCGTCTGCATAATCAGGTTTAATCCTTATCGCCTGTTTAAAAGCCTCTATTGCCTCCTGATACATGCCTGACTTGGCATAGGCAAGACCAAGACCAAGATGAGCGTTTGCATAATCAGGTTTAATCCTTATCGCCTGCTTATAAGCCTCTATTGCCTCTGTATACATGCCTGACTTGGCATAGGAAATGCCAAGATTAAAATGAGCTTCCGGATCATCGGGTTTAGCTATTACGGCCTGTTTGCATGTATCTATTGCGGCCATATTCTTACCTGACCCGGCATAGGCATTGCCAATGAATATCGCGATGGCCAAGGCGAAATAACTAAGACGTAAAATTCTTGCCCATGTCGCAATTGCCCCTTCTTTCCTTGCGTTCTGCCGCCACTCCCCTACCTTTTTTAGGTCACCTGGTAGTGGTTTATAAGCCTCTCTTGCCGTCATATCTATACGTTCGTTTTCTCTCATTAATCCCTCCTTTCAGGAGTATTTCATATAATTTTGAAAAGGATACCAAAGGTATAATAGCAATTCCAAATCTTACGTCAATTGAAACTTTTGGCGTGTTACTTTGCCGTCATATAAAAGACTTTCCCTCTCATTACCCACCGAAAAATCACCTTTCCTTAAACAAAAAAGGCAACAAGCCGGGGGTGTGACAGCGCCCCACGGTCGTTTGTCTTTTTGTTTGCCCGATTGCTCTGGCAATATCATTAAGCGTCTGTCACCGCTGTTTCGTTGATGGTACGTACTACCGTTACTGCCGAACTTTTGCCGTACCTGATGGCTAAAATATACCAAACTGAAATAAAACAGAAAAGAATTAAACCACCCTGAAAGCCTTGTGTTATCAAGGAAAGCTAAACATTATAAAAATATACAAAAACATACCAAAAAGCCTTATAATTTATAAACTATAAATAATTCCGGTATTACCGATGTTTTCCACACATTGTATTTACCAATAGCTCCGTAGGGAGCAACCTGTTTGTAGCAATGATTGGGGGTTATTATGCAGAAAAACACCTTTGGACTTATTGGCCTTGCAGTAATGGGGCAAAATCTCGTTCTCAACGTTGCTGACCACGGTTTTAGCGTTTCAGTGTACAACCGTACTGCGGAGAGGACTAATGAATTTATGTTGGGCGAGGCAAAAAACAAGAAGATTGCCGCGACATATTCAATAAAAGAATTCGTTGCAAGTCTTGAGCGCCCACGCATCATCCAAATTATGGTGAAGGCAGGCGGAGCGGTTGACGCCGTTATTGCCGAATTAAAACCATGGCTGGATGAAGGGGATATCATTATCGATGGGGGGAATTCGTATTTCACAGATACGGAAAGAAGGACAAAGGAGCTGGAGTCTAATAAACTTCGATATATCGGCATGGGTGTTTCCGGCGGTGAAGAAGGGGCGCGTTACGGTCCCAGCCTTATGCCCGGAGGTACAAAAGAGGCATATGCCCTGATTGAGCCTTTGATGTCCGCAATTGCGGCAAAGGCTCCGGAAGACGGACTGCCCTGCGTTGCGTATATTGGGCATGGCGGGGCTGGCCATTACGTTAAAATGGTGCACAATGGCATAGAATACGCCGATATGCAGCTTATAGCGGAAAGCTATGCCTTGCTGAAATCAACCATAAACCCTGCCCCGGAAGAGTTTCATGAAATTTTCACTGAATGGAATAAAGGAGAGCTTTCTTCGTTCCTTATTGAAATTACGGCGGATATTTTTACTAAATTGGACGACAAAACCGGGCGCCCTCTGGTGGAAATGATCATGGATAAAGCCGGACAGAAGGGCACCGGAAAATGGACAAGCCAGAATGCAATTGATATAGGGGCGCCCGTTCCCACAATTACAGCGGCAGTGGATGCACGTATTCTTTCTTCCATGAAAAAGGAACGCCAGGGGGCGTCTAAAATCCTTTCCGGCCCAAAAAATAACTATACCGATGAGAGGAAAAAAATCATCGATGCGGTTCGGGACGCCCTTTATGCATCTAAAATTTGTTCCTATGCACAAGGGATGAATCTTCTGAAAAGGGCTTCGGAGGAATATGGGTACAATATGGATTTCGGTGAAATTGCCCGTATTTGGCGCGCCGGATGCATTATTCGCGCAAAGCTGCTTGATGATATAACACGCGCATACCGGAGACTCCCCGATTTGCCGAATTTATTATTGGACGCCGAATTTAAACATGCCGTGCAAAGCAGGCAGGCTTCATGGCGTTTCGCCGTAAAAACCGCATTTGAACTGGGCATACCGGCAGCGGCACTGAGCGCTTCACTTGCCTACTTCGATGCGTACCGTTCCGAGTTTTTACCTGCAAATCTTATACAGGCGCAACGCGACTATTTTGGCGCCCACACATTTGAGCGCATTGATACATCCGGCGTGTTTCATGCAAACTGGAAGGAAAAATAACAAATGGAAAAAACACCTATTGCGTCTGTTGACGCCTGCAAATTAAATAAAGATATTTTAAGAAAAGTCCCCAATCCCGCAACAATTGTAATTTTTGGCGCTTCAGGCGATTTAACCGAGCGGAAATTAATCCCTTCCCTCTTTCGGCTGGATTGCGACGGGCTGTTGCCTGAGAAGCTTGTGGTTGTTGGCGTCGCCCGCACTGAAATGGATAGCGAAGGTTTTCGCAAAAAGCTGGCCGAAAGCATTGACGTTTACTCCCGCCACAGTAAAGACCGAATTTGCAAGTGGTCTGAATTTGAGAAAAAATTAATTTACCACAGGGCGGATTACGACAATCTGGAAGATTACAAGACCTTAAACAAGCTTTTGGTTGAGTTAGACAAAAAACAGGGCATAGGCGCCAATTGTCTTTTTTATCTTTCTACGCCGCCAATTCTTTATCCTGTCATAGTGAGCAAGCTTGGCGAGGCGGGAATGGCGCAGCAATCGGGTGAATATTGGCGCCGTATCATTATCGAAAAACCATTCGGGAGAGATCTTGCTTCCGCCATTGATTTGAACAACCATGTACATCAGGTCTTTAATGAAAGCCAGGTATATCGCATTGACCATTATCTTGGCAAGGAAACCGTGCAAAATTTATTAGTGTTTCGTTTTGGCAACGCAATCTTCGAACCGCTCTGGAACCGAAGCTATATTGACCATGTTCAAATTACTGTATCGGAGGAGGTGGGGCTGGGGAACAGGGCGGGATATTACGATACCGCAGGCATCTTGCGCGACATGTTTCAGAATCATCTGCTGCAGTTGCTTACACTAACCGCAATGGAGCCGCCGGCTGAGTTTAACGCCACCTCGCTGCGTGACGAAAAGGTGAAAGTACTTAAAGCGGTTCGCCCCATTAAACCGGAAGAAGTCGCTAAATATACCGTTCGCGCACAATACCGGACATATCGGGATGAAAAGGGCGTCGCACGGGGAACGGAAACGGCAACCTTTGCTGTTTTAAAACTGTTTATTGATAATTGGCGCTGGCGAAACGTGCCTTTTTATCTGCGTTCCGGCAAGGCGCTGAACAGCAAAGTCACTGAAATTTCAATTCAATTCCGGCATGTGCCCCATTTAATGTTTCCTTTACCGCCCGACGAACAATTGCCTCCAAATAAATTAGTATTGTGCCTGCAGCCAAATGAAGGAATGCGTTTGGGCTTTGAAACGAAGTTGCCTGGCGCCGGGATGAAGACCCGCACGGTGAGCATGGACTTCCTGTACGAGCAGGATTTTGGCGAAAACATCTTGCCTGATGCATACGAAAGGCTTATTCTCGACGCCTTACAGGGGGACGCATCCCTTTTTACAAGGAGCGATGAAATTGAATTGGCATGGAAAATAATAGACCCTATCTTGCAAGGATGGGATGGTGAATATGCCCCTCCTTTGGCATTTTATGAATTGGGGACGTACGGTCCCAGCAAGGCAGATGAATTTATAAAGGCTGATGACCGCAAGTGGAATCCCTGTATTTAACCCGAAACGATAACCATTTACCAACAGAGCATGAATTACCATATCTTACCTATCGCAGGTCTTATAAAAATAATGGCCGGGTATATCGTCCAATGTTCAAAAAAAGCAATCTCTGAACGAAACCGCTTTCTTGTGGCTTTGTCCGGAGGCTCCATGCCTGAATTGCTGTTTCCCGCATTGACCTCAGAACCGGTATGTTCTGAAATCGACTGGAAGGCCTGGCATGTTTTCTGGGCGGATGAACGCTGTGTGCCGCCGGGTAATCCGGAAAGCAACTATTATTTAGCATGTAAACATCTTTTCAACCATGTTGATATTCCGTCTTCCCGGATCTATACGCCCAATACCTCTGTGGCACCGGCAGAAATGGCAGCCCTGTATCAATTAAAACTGCAGGAAGTTTTTCATATAAAAGGCGAAGAGTTACCCCGTTTTGACCTTTTATTGCTTGGCATGGGAGAGGACGGACATACCGCTTCGCTCTTCCCAAACCATCCCCTTCTGAAAGAAAAAAAACGCTGGGTAGCCCCGGTATTTGACGCCCCCAAACCGCCTCCGGAACGAATTACCCTTACCTTGCCGGTAATTAATAACGCCCATTGCATTATTTTTCTGATAACAGGGAAAAACAAGGCCGCTGCAGTAAAAAAGATTATTCAGGCCGAATCGGCGCCAGCACCCTTGCCGGCACAAATGGTAAAACCCGTGCATGGCGAATTACACTGGTTCTTAGATGAAAATGCGGCTTCAGAACTTAGCAGATAACATTTCTATTCAGAATCTCAGTAAATCCCTGGTCACAGGGATTGCTTTTGTAAGAAATTCGCCGCTCTCCCACGCACCCAATTTTTTGTAATCGTTCATGGGGTCATGGCAAAACAACCCCGGCAAGGTCAACACTATTGTACGTTCAGAACTCCTTAATCTAAAATTCCTGTAAACTAACGTGCGGTGAATGAGTAACTTTTTAATTTTTTTTTATGATGGTATTTACTATAATATTTTTATACTTTTACAGAAAATTTATAAGGAATGAAAAAATGAGCTTCCCGAAACAAAGATTGCGAAGATTACGTCAGAATGAAAACATAAGAAGGCTGGTGAGAGAAACGCATCTCTCTGTGGATGATTTGATTATGCCGCTTTTTGTAAGGCCGGGCAATGGTATTAAACAACCGATACCCTCTATGCCCGGTAACTACCAAATGTCTGTCGATATCCTTACGGAAGAGGTAAAGGAACTGGAAGCAATGGGGATTCCTGGCATAATTCTCTTTGGCATCCCTGAAGTGAAAGATGAACTGGGTTCCGACGCATATTCCGATGCCGGCATCATACAAAAAGCAATTGCGTCAATAAAAAAAGAGGTAAAAGATATACTGGTAATTACGGATGTTTGCATGTGCGAGTACACCAATCACGGACACTGTGGATTCCTCAAAGCGGATGAACATACAGGGCACTTTGAGATCGACAATGATAAGACACTGGAACTACTGACAAAAGAGGCGGTTTCACACGCAAAGGCGGGGGCGGACATCATAGCGCCGAGCGATATGATGGATGGCCGCATCGGCGCGATAAGAGAAGCGCTTGACCGGGAAGGGTTCCGCCAGATACCGATTATGGCATACTCCGCAAAATATGCTTCAGGATTTTACGGCCCTTTCCGGGAAGCGGCAGAATCTACTCCGGGAATGGGAGACCGTTCATCATACCAGATGGACTCTCACAATGCGGTGGAAGCATTGCGGGAGGTTTCTTTGGACATTGAGGAAGGAGCGGACATCGTTATGGTAAAACCAGCGCTGGCCTATTTGGATATTATCCGTGATCTGAAAGAAAACTTTAATTATCCTATCGCAGCATATAACGTCAGCGGAGAATTTTCCGTTGTTAAGGCTGCAGCGGAAAAAGGATGGATTGACGAAAAACGTGTTGCGCTTGAAATACTCACCTCAATCAAACGGGCTGGTGCGGATATCATTCTTACTTACTGGGCAAAAGATGCCGCACGATGGCTAAAGGAATAATTTTTTTACCACTTTCATTAAAATAGATATTAAAGGGCTGTGTGCATTCTCCAAAATTGTATCTTAGGAGGTGAATAGTATGAAGTATTTCATAGGTTCAATGATTGCTTCCATGGTAATAGCGGTTTCTTTTTGCGCAGAGGTATTTGCTGATATTTCTTATGCGGATTTGTTTTTAGAGGGAAAGGGGTATAAACCGGTAAATGATACGTGGCAGATAAATACATTTCCCTTGAATGGCGAAAACAAAGATTGCATCCTGCCGGAAAGTTTGCTTTACCGGGAATGGTGTGCGAATACATTTGTTAATGGAGAACAGATATACGAAGCATACAAAGAAATAGCATTTGCTTTAGAATATCATGCCGACCCCCCCAAAACCGATTACTGGCAAACACCTATAGAAACAGCACAATGTAAACAAGGCGATTGCGAGGACTCTGTATTTCTCTTCTTTTCCCTATTGGAAACATTGGATATTGACGGGGAAATCGTATGGGGATGGGTAGTTGATAAGAATAATCTGACCGCCTTTGCGCATGTATGGTATCAATTGTTTGATAAATACGGGGAAGCCTATATCGTCGAAGGCTTTTCCAGAGAATGGAACGGTATTATCCCCTTTGAATTTATTAGTAAGAATGAGGAGCGTGTTCCTACTTTAAGGCTGGAGCACACGACAGTAAGCAAGGTAGCGGAAGAAGACGCCGAAGATTTCTTACGGCCGATAGAACAATTCCAATATTCATGGAACCTGTATGCCATGAATAATACTGCTGCCATTAAAGATGTTTTTTACAAATTGCAGGATATGTTTAGCAGATATAATGAGCAAAAAGCTGTTGGCTGGTAGTTTCTCATCCACAACCGCCACAACTTACCAAAAAATTATTGCGCCCCCAATAATCCTGCCGCATTAATTTTCTGGGAATAGATATCCCAATAACTCTTATCCGTGTTACGTTCATCTTGCCATACAATGATTGCGCCACTATTTCCGTCACCAACAATAGCTGAATAACATTGTGTATCCTCTGCAGCGCTCACCAGCGCACCGTTGTTGTTCCAAAGGGAATTGCCGCCGGAATCAATTTTTTGTGCATAAATATCAAATGATGAAGATCGATTATCGTTCCATGATAAAATAGCGCCGCCTGCGCCATCACCGGTGATTGCGACACAATTCTGAATGCCGGCTTCAATACATACAGGCAATCCGTCGTCCTTCCACAAGGTATTTCCTTCAAGGTCAACGCGTTGTGCATAAACATCATACTTTCCGCTGCGCAAATCCCACCATGCAATAATAGCGCCGCCTGTGCCATCCGTTACAATCACCGGATAATCCTGCTTTCCCTCTGCTATTGAAATGGGAATGCCGTCTGTCTCCCATACGACGTCGCCATTTCCATCCAATTGTTGCGCAAAAATATCGGTATTATCATTTCGCATATCCATCCAGGCAATGATTGCGCCTTCCGCGCCGTTACCAGTGATAACGGGATAGCTCTCGTGTCCCCTTGCGCCGCATACACTAACGCCTGCTCTGTCCCACAAAATACTGCCGCTGCCGTCGATTCGCTGGGCATAGAGATCGGCAAAGGTTTTCCTGAAATCCTGCCACACGATAATAGCGCCGCCGTGTCCGTCATCTATGGCAACGGGCGCGCTTTGAGACCCATATACCAGACAAACAGGAACGCCATTCTCTTTCCACAATATCTCACCATTGTGATTGATTCTCTGTGCATACAAATCATCATAATTTGTCCTGGTATCCTGCCATATGATAATGGCGCCGCCTGCTCCGTCCGTAACGATGCACGGGCTGTCTTGCTCGTTAATTTCATTACATATCGTGATTCCATCCGGTTTCCACAGGGGATTTCCGTTTGCATCAATTCTTTGCGCATAAATATCACTGTTACTGATCCCGCTACGCAAATCGTGCCATGTAATAATAACACCGCCTGCACCGTCGCTGATAATTTTCGGCTGCCTCTGGTTTTCTTCTGCCAAACACACAGGCACGCCATTTTTCTGCCACAGCACATTTCCCTTCACGTCAATTCGCTGGGCAAAAATATCAAAATGAACATTACGGGTATCTTCCCATACGATAATGGCGCCGCCTGCACCGTCGCTTATCGCCTGAATTGCGCTTTGCTGTCCCTTCGCAGTACAAATCGCCGTATTCTCAAGAGGATTGGCCGACCATGCGGCTACGCCAAGGTTTTGAAAAAGTAGTATGGAAGAAAATAGTACAGCAATATATGCTGCCAGGCATTTTTGCAGTTTTACTGATTTATACATTTCAATCCCTTTCAACTAACTTCAATGTTTATCTATACAAAAACGGCATAAGAATTCTGTTTTGTAACTTCTCAATAAGTTGATGAGTTACGCTGTTTTATTCTTTACCCTGTACATCCGTTATGACGCCTTCAGACCAATCAATTACGGAATGAATATCCACGGGTTCTCCCCCGGCAGCCATTTTGCGTTGTCTGCCTTCAAGCAATTTTTTTGTTTCACCTTCCAGCATTAATGTGGCTTCTCCCTTTACCGCAGTAACAATAGTGGCATAATCCGTTATCCGGACATTAAAAATGCCGTTATTTGTCACAATCTTTCCATTTGGGGTAAGAATTTCCAGATTTTTTTTCAGGTTTGTAAGGGAGAGAAACATCTGCCCTTTTTGGAGATTAATTTTCCATGGATCAATAAAGCACATTTCAGTATTCGAATCCATGTTTACGCCAATCCCATTTTTCGTCGAAAATGAAGACTTCTCTCCGTCTCCGGTTTTGAGAGCAACGCCGCTATGCAAGCGGTCAACAGAGGATACCTTTTTCCAGTTCTGGTCTTCGGCCTTTTGTAATTGCATATTTCCATAGACGCGGGAAAGGTCTATCATTCCTCGTGTATGGGTAAAATAAAAATATGCTGCCGCGATGGCGACAATGCCAAGCCCTACAACCATACCAAGTAAAATAAACCCCTTTTTTGTTGGTTTTGCCACAAGTATCCCCAATTCATACAACAGGATCATTGGGGCGGCTGTCATTGTCTGGGTAAAAGGGTCTGGCGGCGTTACTATGGCGGCAATAATAAAAATAACAAGGATTGAATATTTTCTCCACTTGATAAAGTTATCCGCAGATACGAATCCTATTTTTGACAAAAGCAGCATTATGAGAGGGAGTTGAAATACCAGCCCAAGCGCGACCGTCAGCAGGAAAACAAACGACACATATTGTTGCATCGTAATGATGGGTTGAATGCCGGGACCAAGGATGCTTATTAAAAATTGCAAACCAAAGGGGATTAATAAATAATATCCGAAAAGCCCACCCATAACGAAGGCAATGTATGAAACAGGGAAAAAAACGAGAATGTACCTTTTTTCCTTCATATACAGCCCCGCGCTGACAAATCTCCATGCCTGATAAATTATAAGGGGATACATTAAAAAAATGGCGCTGATAAAACACAGCTTCATGTATGCGTAAAAACCTTCCTGATAGCTCAGCACTTGCAATTCGGTGGAAAGCCCCAGTTTATGCATAGCAATGCCATGAGGCCGTTTTACTATATCCAAAATGTGCAGCTTAAAGACCCAGCATAATATAAAACAGAAAATAATTGCGATAATAGAATAAAAGACTCTACGCCGCAATTCTTCCAAATGCGAGCCTAACGGCATCCTGGCGTCTTCAATTTTCTTGTGCTCTTCCTCTTTTATATCCACACAAAACCTTATAACTATTTCTCTGCGAGGCTACTCGTTTTCTAATAAAATAAAGAGTTTCATAATACATCGATATTTCAGAAATTACAAGGAACAATTAACACCTCAATAAGTGCAATAGGTTGCTTTATTAAAAAGGAAAAGCCTTGAAAGATTTTTTTGTATATGTTAACATCCTACCTTTAAAATAGCGTTTTTGGTCTTTACTTTTATCTCAACCTTATTCATATTTTTAGTGAATTCCAAAGGAATCATTTATGGGAGTTGAATATCAGGGAAAACTAATCGGTACGGGCAGGACTTTTGGGATTATCGTTAGCCGATACAACAGTTTCATTACAAAACGTTTACTGGAAGGCGCGATAGATGGTCTTGTAAGACATGGGGTAAAAGAAGAGGATATTGGTGTTTTTTGGGTACCAGGCGCTTACGAGATTCCAATTACCGCACAAAAGGTTATACAAAAAGGGAAATACGATGCCGTTATTTGCCTTGGAGCAATTATTCGCGGCGAAACGCCCCACTTTGATTTTGTTGCCAGTGAATCAGCAAAAGGCATTACGCAGATTGGTTTGTCCTCCGGAGTGCCGGTCATCTATGGCATTATTACAACAGAAACGTTAGAGCAGGCAATCGACCGTGCTGGTGCAAAAACAGGAAATAAAGGCACAGAGGCCGCTTTATCGGCAATAGAAATGGTGAATCTCTTTGGTCAAATATAAACCGGTGTAAAACCGGTAACAAACATTACGCGTTATCCCTTTTTCAACACTTCTCCCACCAGACGACTCGATGTAAAAAAGTACCGTATTTTCATACTGCCACAGGGCGATTATTGATAATAATCCCACATGCTACCATTTGTACAACTATCGATTCTTCCGTGGTTTATCATACAGAGGCACATCATTATTCTTCATTAAATATGTTAATTTTTTTTAAGTCTGAAAGTATTATATGCGCAACAGAACAATTGCCCGAGAGCTTGCAATTAAAGCATTGTATCAGCTCGATTTACGCGGAGACGAAGCGGAACCGGAAATAGATGAATTCTGCCGGCAGAATGCGGAAAAGCCTGATATATATAAGTTTGCCTTGTTGCTTGTCACGGGCTGCAGATCTCATATAAAAGAGATCGATGAAAAAATTTCGCTTTCCGCGGAAAACTGGGATTTGCACCGGATGGCCGTCATTGACAAGAACATCCTGAGACTTGGCGTGTATGAGTTGGTCTATAGAGATGATATCCCCCCAAAGGTTTCTATTAATGAAGCAATAGAACTTGCCAAAAAATTCGGCGCCAAAGATTCCGGGATGTTTGTTAATGGTATTTTAGATAAAGTATACAATTGGCTGAAAAACGGAAAACAGAAAGACACGATAAAAGAGGAAAAATGCCCTGATTTTGGCATTTCCGACTTACATATACACACAAATTTCTCCGATGGCACTGCAACGCCGGAAGAGGTTGTTGATGAAGCCATACGACTGGGTTTATCTGCAATTGCCATTACCGATCATGATACTATTCAGGGATTTTTGAGGGCGGACAAATACAATAACGGGAAAAAATTGCACATTATTCCCGCCATAGAAATTTCCGCATTTCTGGACCCTTCAGAAATACATATTTTAGGTTATTTTATTGATATTCATAATGATGCATTAAATGAATTAATGAAAAAGGCGCGTGAAGACAGAATTGAACGTATTTACAAAATGGTGGAAAAACTGCACGGGCTTCAGGTAGAGATCAATCCGGGTGAAGTGTTTGATCTTGCAGGGGAAGGCTCCCCCGGACGTATGCATTTAGCAGAAGTAATCTGGCGCAACGGATATACCGGTACATTAGTGGATGCATTTTATAAATACATTGGTGATAAAGCGCCCGCATATGTTCCTAAAAAAACCTTAACTCCACAAGAGGCAATAGAGCTGATAAGAGAAGCGAAAGGGGCTCCGGTGCTTGCCCATCCGGGACTTACACAACGGGACAATTTCATTGAAGACCTTGTAAGGTATGGTTTGCAGGGAATAGAAGTATACTACCCTGCATATACAAAAGCTACCGTGGAGAAATACCTCAAACTCGCAAAAAAATATGACCTTGTGGCAACCGGCGGTTCCGACTTTCACGGAAAAAGAAAGGTTGACACTCCGATAGCAAAAATTTCTATACCGGGCAACCTTGTGAAACTGTTGAAACAGCGATGCAGCAATAATTGAAATTTTTTTAACATTTGAAAATACAAAAAAATAAAACAGGATAGGAATACATGGGAAAAACACAAAAGACTGAAGTAAAAAACGGCATTCAAAAGATCAAAAAGAGCCTTTGGTACCGCATTGTAAACTACACCGTTGAACCTAGAAAAAAGGTTGTTGTTGAAGAAGACGGCAATATACGGCTGGTGCCTTTTGATCAGGCGCATGTTCTTGTGGAACAAGTGGCGGTGGAAATGCAAGTTCATGTTGAAACAGCCGTTGTGGAAGAAGCGCCCCCGCGGAAGCCGGTTTTCGTCCCGTTTGAACCGTCCGTTCTGGAGAAAGCACCACCGGAAGAACTTGTTGTTCCAAAAGAGATACCGGTTATTGAGGAAATAAAAGAGAAACCCGTTGTAAAAAAAGAACCCGTTGCTGTGCCGAGCAAGTTAAAAAAAGGGCTCGAAAAGACGCGGGGCCGGTTTTGGCTGCGTTTAAAAGATTTTTTATCATTCAGAAAAGGCATCGACGAATCAGCTCTTGAAGAATTGGAAGATATTCTCATTGGAGCGGATATAGGGGTGCGTCCGGTACAAAAACTTATCGAAGAAATACACGAGGCATGGAAAGAGAAAACAATTACCGAAACTTCACAAATAAATGATTTTATCAAAGAACGCCTGAAGGACGGTTTGCGTTCGTGGCAGACGGATATTCAATATGCAGATAAGAGGCCTACCGTCATTATGGTAGTTGGCGTTAACGGGGTGGGCAAAACTACCTCCATCGCGAAGCTCGCGAGTTTTTTTATGAAGGAAGGCAAAAAGGTAATGCTTGCCGCAGGCGATACTTTCCGGGCAGCGGCAGTAGACCAACTGGATATCTGGTGCAAACGCATCGGGGCAGATATTGTAAAGCATCAAACGGGTTCTGACCCCGCCGCTGTCGCTTACGACGCCATGGAAGCAAGCATCGCCCGCGGCGTTGATGTTTTAATCGTTGACACCGCAGGACGTCTCCATACCCACGATAATCTGATGAAAGAACTTATAAAAATAAAGCGGGTTATTACAAAAAAAATGCCCGGCGCACCACACGAGGTATTACTGGTGCTTGACGCAACTACCGGGCAAAATGCTATTTCACAGGCCAGGATGTTCAGGGAGGCCGTGGACGTCACCGGAATATTTCTGGCAAAACTGGACGGTACGGCAAAAGGCGGCATAGTGCTTGGCATGTGTAATGAAACAGAAATCCCTGTTAAATTTGTCGGGCTTGGAGAACAGGCGGACGATATTGAAAGATTCAACCCGGACTTGTTTGTAGAAACCTTATTAGAACAATGACAAACGATACCATTTCCTTTAATATCTTCCGGTTTAATCCGGCCAGCGATAAGGAAGCATATTTCCAAAAATATGAAATACCGTTTACGAGAAAAGATCTCACGGTGCTGGAAGGGCTTGTTTACATTCAGCAGCATATGGATCATTCTCTCGCCTTTCGGTCGTCCTGCCGCGCTGCCGTTTGCGGTTCATGCGCCATGCATATCAACGGGAAATACCGGCTTGCCTGTAATACCCTGATTTCCAAACTGAATACAAAGACGGTTACCATTCGCCCCCTCGCCCACATGGCAATACAAAAAGACCTCTTTGTCGATATGAAACCCTTTTGGGAAAAGTACGAGCAGATAAAACCATACCTCATGCCCGGAAGGCCGTTGCCCTCTGAGGGGGAACAAATACAGAGTACGGATGAAAGAGTGAAACTAAATGGGTTAATAGACTGCATATTATGTGCATGCTGCCACTCTTCCTGTCCAATAACAGCGATGCATGAAGATTATCTGGGGCCGATGTCCTTTCTCAATATAGACAGATTTGTTTCCGACAGCCGGGACGGAGCACGGCAGGAGCGGCTGGCTATTGTAAACAGTGAAAACGGCGTATGGCGCTGCCATTCGGTGTTCAATTGCCAGGAAGTATGTCCGAAAGACCTGAATCCTACCGGTTCTATCACAAGCCTGAAAAAAGAAATTGTAAAAGACAGGATAAGAAGTAGAAGTTGAACAACTTATAGCAAATGCTTCGCCCTTACACTTGTTGGAATTTTTCAAAATACTAAATTGCTAGAAAAACTCTTTTCACAATGAACAGAAATTCAATGGCCAGGGAAAACAATATTCCCGTAAAACGTATTTGCGTATTTTGCGGGTCAAACAGCGGACAACGTCCCGCATATAAGGATGCGGCAAAAAAATTGGGAAAGGCACTAACCGCCCGCGGCATTGGGCTTGTATACGGGGGAGGCAGTGTCGGGCTTATGGGAGTTATTGCGGAAACAGTTATGCGCGAAAAGGGAGAGGTTATCGGGGTAATACCGAAGGCGCTCTTCTCCAGGGAAATTGTTCGCCGTGACCTTACGGAATTTCACGAAGTCGCCAGCATGCACGAGCGAAAGGCGCTGATGGTGCAGTTATCCGACGCCTTTATCGCTATGCCGGGCGGATGTGGCACGATGGACGAATTTTTTGAGATCGTCACATGGTCTCAGTTGGAATTGCACGCAAAACCGATCGGCATACTCAACGTGGAAGGATATTTTGACCTGTTATTGCAATTTATAGACCATGTTATCAATGAACGCTTCGCAAGACCGGAACATGGACAGTTAATTCTGCGGTCGGACAACCCTGATGAACTTTTACAGATGCTTATTCAAAAAAAACACCTTCCGCCGTCTGGTAAATTGATAGATTGGAAAGAGAGTTAAAAAAGAGAACTCTTGCAACATTTTAGTTTTTTGAAAAAGTCCAATAATAGCGATGTTTTCCGCATAGTGTAGCGTGTAGGGGCGAAGCATTTGCTATAAATTGTTATGAATGCGTCCATACCCAAACGGGCAAATGCTTCGCCCCTACTTTTTCAAAAATCTAAAATGTTGCAAAAAAAGAGGTATTGTTATGTGCCTTACCATTCCTGCAAAAGTACTATTCGTTGAAGATTCACCAGATAATTTGCCTGCAAGAAGAATTACTATTCGTGATTCAAAAGGCGAAAGATCGATAATCGCATTGCTTACTGACGTCCATGCCGGTGACTGGGTTCTTTACGCCTCTGATACGGCAGTGGAAAAAATAAGCGAAGACGATGCAAGGGAAATACTGGAACTCCTTGAACCAAAGAGTCATATTGATATTGCCATGCTCGATGGTGCATTTCTGGAAATACTCAAGGCATGCCACACCAGAGAACTCAAGCGCGAAGAAATAATAAGGCTTCTCAGCGCCAGCGAGGATGCGGAGATGACCGCCCTGTTTTCAGAGGCAAATACCATAAGACAGGCAAGGCTGAGGGATTTTTTCTGCATACACGGCATAGTAGAGTTTTCAAATTATTGTGTCAGGAACTGCCTTTACTGCGGACTCAGAAGGGACTCAAAAGACGTCCGGCGTTACAGGATGACGCCGGATGAGATAATAAGCTCCGTGTATGACGCCGTAAACCGCCGCGGATATAAACTTATAGTTCTCCAGTCAGGCGACGACTTATCCTATACCGACGATATACTGTCCGGAATCATCAGAAAAATAAAGGAGAAGTGTAAGGTTTTTATCTTTATGAGCGTTGGGGAACGAACGCCAGAAGGTTACAGAAAAATGAAAGATGCCGGGGCAAACGGCGTTCTCTTCCGTTTTGAAACCTCCAACAAGGCGCTCTATAACTCAATCCATCCCGGGCAGTCATACGAAAAAAGGATTGCGCTACTCATGGAAATGAAGAAGATGGGTTACTTTATTGCCACAGGGTTTCTCATCGGACTGCCGGGACAGACGGTTGAGCATATAGCGGATGATATAATAACTATTAAATCCATTGGCGCAAACATGGTGACCGCAGGTCCGTTCATACCTTCAGACGCCACTCCTATGGCTTTGCATCCTCCCGGCAGCGCAACGATGACACTCAAGGTAACCGCCGTTTCAAGATTGCTGATGCCAAAGGCAAAGATACCTGTAACTACCGCCCTTGAAACAATTGAAAGCGAAGAGGGGAGGAAGCTCGGCCTTTCTTCCGGCGCAAATTCCTTAATGTTCAATCTAACGCCTGAAAAATACAGGGGCGACTACAGGATATATCCAAATAAGTATCACGGGAAAGAAGAGATTTGGGAAAAATACGGACTCTATAAAGAAGCACTGAGCTACAAGATGCTTGAGAAAAAGATGGCGGAGGCGTTTAAATAACAATATCGTGTCGAGAACCACCAGCCTACATAAACGGATTGAAGATTATTGAGAGATTGACAAATGAATGGAGATGGAGAAAAGGAAGCCGTTGGCACGTTGTGCAGAGATTTCAGAATCCACGTCGGCGAGGCTGAATCTCTTGCGGTTGCATTAAAGAGACAATTATCGCTCGCAGTGGATGACTTGCTGACTATAAAAGCGTGTAAGATACTGAACATTCAATATACAACAGCAATACACTTTTTAGTAAATATTGCAGAAAAAAAGAAAATTGATAAAGAAATGGCAATCGTGAAACTTGAGAAACTATCTGTATTCGGACGATACAGTAAAAGAATAATAGATGATGCTACGAAAAGGCTGAAAGGAGTCAAATAATGTCGGTAATAAGCTTAAGACTGAAAGACAGGGGAAATAAAGCGAATCAACGAATTGTCTGAAATGGAACATAAGGATAAATCCACAGTTGCGAGGGAATTGATAGATTACGGATGGGAATTCCTGATGATAAAGCTTTACAGGGGGGGCAAGCTGTCATTAAGCAGTCTGGCAGAAAAGCTTGAACTTTCGGTAAGCGAGACAATAGATGTATTGTCAGAATTCGGAGTTGAATCCCCCATAGATTATGACGATTATCTGAAAGGATTTGATGCATTCAGATAAACATGCAAGAAGGTCAAAATCAGCAAAGAAGTTTATTGACGCGCTAATTGAATGGCAAAAATCAGCACAAGGTTATTCGATAAGCAACCATGCTCGGACCAACGAAGCGGCTGATACAGATTGAAAGGTTCTGAAAAGATTGACAAAAGAATAGAGACAACAAACGATCAGACTTGACTGTTGATACGATTTTATAACATGACTAAAAAACAACTTGAAGACTATCTCTGGGGGGCAGCCAACATTCTGAGAGGAATGATTGATGCGGCTGATTTTAAGCAATACATTTTTCCATTACTGTTTTTCAAACGCATCTCTGATGTTTGGGATGAGGAATTTAGAAATGCTATGGAAGAAAGTGGCGGTGATATGGATTATGCCAAATTCCGTGAGCAACACTGGTTTGACATTCCGGATGGGTGTCACTGGAAAGACATTAGAAGCAAGACAGTTGATATAGGTAAGCATTTGCAGAATGCTTTACGAAAAATTGAAAAAACAAATTTTGAACAACTGCACGACATTTTTGGCGACGCGCAATGGACAAACAAAAAACGCCTGAGCGATGAGAAACTCTTAGACCTGATTGAGCATTTTTCAAAAATGGATTTAAGCGTGAAAAATGTGCCCCACGACATTATGGGCGAGGGATACGAATATCTCATTAAAAAATTTGCTGACGACAGTGGACACACCGCGGCCGAGTTTTACACCAACCGCACCGTTGTAAAACTCATGACCATGATTACCTACCCGCAACCTGGCGAAAGCGTGTATGACCCGACCTGCGGAAGCGGGGGCATCCTGCTCAACAGCGCTTTGCATCTCAAAGAGCAGAAGAAAGAATACCGGACACTGAAACTTTACGGACAGGAGCTGAACCTGATTACCTCTGCCATTGCACGGATGAATATGTTCATGCACAATGTTGACGAGTTTCAGATCGTGCAGGGCGATACCCTAGACAATCCACAGCTATTAGAAAATGATGAATTGCGTAAATTTGATGTAATTATGGCAAATCCGCCTTACAGCGTAAAGCGCTGGAACCAACAAAAGTGGATGAATGACCAATGGGGCAGAAACATTTGGGGAACACCACCCCAGGGTTGCGCAGATTACGCCTTTCAGCAGCACATAATTAAAAGTTTGAAACCCGACACAGGCAGATGCGTGGTGCTTTGGCCACACGGAGTTTTATTTCGTGATGCAGAAAGTGAGTTGCGTAAAAAAATGATTGAAGCCGATTTGGTAGACGCCGTAATAGGCTTAGGCAAAAATCTGTTTTACAACAGCAGCATGGAAAGCTGTCTGCTGGTTTGCCGGATGAAGAAACCGAAAGAGAGGAAAGGAAAAATAGTTTTTATCAATGCCGTGAATGAAGTGAGAATAGAAAGAAGCAATGCTTGGCTTGAATCGCAGAATATAAAAAAAATTCACGATGTTTATAAAAAGTTAAAAGACGTTAACGGCTTTGCGAAGGTAATGTGCAAGGAAGATGTGTTAAGCAACAGTGGAAACCTTACCATTCCTCTTTATGTGAAATCATATAATTTGAATAACCACGAACATGATATTGAAATTTTGGTTTCATCAGTGAAGGAGAATCAAAAGCTTTTGAATCAAACAATTGAAAATCTTTTCGAGAAGTTACAAACATTAGGAATAAAATGAGAAATAATAATTGGAAGCTGGTTTCCCTCGGTGAAGTTGTAAATGAACTTAAAATTACAACGCAGAACCCTCATGAAAAAGGTTTAGAAAATTATATTGGTTTTGAACACATTGAATCAGAAAACTTAAAAGTAAATAATTACGGGAATATAGATGATGGAGTAACTTTCAATAAAATTTTTAGAAAAGGGGATGTACTCTTTGGAAAAATCAGAGCATATCTTAAGAAAGTTTCAATTGCTCCATTTGATGGTTTGTGTTCAGGCGATATTTTAGTTTTAAGAACAAAGGACGAAGAAAAATTGAGGCAAGAATTATTGCCATTTGTTTTATCAACAAGCAGTTTTTTCCAAAATGCAATTGATACTTCAATCGGAACTACAATGCCAAGAACTAAATGGCAATATGTTTCTGCTTACAAATTCCCCCTTCCCCCTCTTTCAGAACAAGCTCAAATTGCCGAATTATTTCGAAGTATAGAAACCGCCATTGAACAAGCCGAACAGCAGGAGAAGAATTTAAAAGCTTTGCAAAAAACTTTGAGCAATGGTTTGGCAAGCAATCAACCATCGTTCGGAAATTTGTTGAACAATAAAAATTGTAATGCAACAACTTTTGGACAAATTGCTGACTGCATTGAGCAACATGATAAACATAAAAATTATGTTAGTCGTTTTGTCGGCTTGGAAAATATTGGGCAGGAAAATCTCAAAATTTCAACTTGGGGCAATATTGCAGACGGAACAACTTTCACCAAGAGATTTACAAAAGGCGATGTATTGTTCGGCAAACGCAGGGCATATTTGAAAAAAGTTGCTATTGCAGACTTTGACGGAATCTGTTCGGGTGATATTCTGGTATTGAGGGCAAAAGAAAAAGTGATGCTCTCTGAATTGCTTCCATTTTACGCATCAGCAGAAGCATTTATTCAACATGCGGTCAGCACTTCGGCTGGTTCTCTCTCTCCAAGAACAAAATGGAAAGATGTATCAACATTTGAAGTTGCTATTCCCAATTTAAAAACACAGGAAAAAATTGTGGAAGTGTTTCAACAACTCCAAATAACATTAGATCAAATCAAAGCCCAAAAACTGACACTGAAGAATTTAAAAAAGAAATTGCTGAACGAAATACTGGTAGGTTGATATGAAAAAAGAACTCATTGGTGCGTTGTTTCAAAAGTTTGAGAAAACTTGCTATCTTTACGAAGGAATTGAATGCTGGAGTGCGCGCGAGTTGCAGGAGATTCTAGGTTATACCGAATGGCGGAATTTTTTAAAGGTAGTGGATAAAGCAAAGACTGCATGTGAAAACACTGGTATTGTTGTAACGGATCATTTTGTTGACGTTAACAAAATGATAGAGATTGGCAAGGGAGGGCAAAGAGAAGTTGATGATATGGCTCTCACGCGATATGCGTGTTACCTGATTGCACAAAATGGCGACTCATCCAAGAATGAAATATCTTTTGCACAGACATATTTTGCTGTTCAAACCCGTAAACAGGAAGTTATCGAACAACGGCTGCTGGATGTGGATCGCATTACGGCACGCGATAAATTATCCAAATCAGAAAAGAAATTATCCGGCATTATCTATGAGCGTGGTGTGGATGACAAAGGCTTTGCCGTCATCCGCTCCAAAGGTGACAAAGCTTTATTTGGCGGATATTCTACCAATGAAATGAAGCTAAAACTTAATGTGCCAAACAGCAGGCCTTTGGCGGATTTTTTGCCAACACTGACAATAAAAGCCAAAGATTTTGCAACCGAACTCACGAGCCATAACGTAATCGAAAAAGATTTAACCGGCGAAATTCGGATATCAGGCGAACATGTCGAAAACAACAGAGCCGTCCGTAAAATGTTGATTGAACGCGGCGTAAAACCGGAAACCTTGCCACCTGCCGATGATGTTAAAAAGTTACAGCGTAAACTGGAAGGTGATGAAAAGAAACTGTTGAAAGACGTTAAAAAGAAAAAAGGGTGACTATGTCCTTTAACGAACTAAACAGCGTTGAATATTTCATTATACACCGCCTCACAGGTGTTAACCTGAACGCTGTTCAATCCGGCATTGTTGCAGAGAACCCTGTTGAGTACGACACGGTAAAATGGAAATATGTTCAAAGCGAATTGCTTCAAAGAAGCTGTGATGATATTTTACTGGAAAAAGAATTAACCGAAGCATTGTGCCGTTTGAATCCCGAAATTGCTGCACAACCGGAAAGAGCCGAAGAAGTGATTCATAAACTCCGTGCAATTCTCATTGCGGTGAACAATGTTGGTTTGGTTCGCGCCAACGAAGAATTTGGCAAATGGCTGAGAGGCGAAATTACTTTGCCATTCGGAAAAGGCGATCACCACACCCCCATTCGCCTCATTGACTTTGAAAATTTAAAGAACAACACATACATTCTCACCAATCAATTACCTGTTCGTGCAAGAGAAACAAAAATTCCTGACATCGTATGCTTTGTAAATGGTATTCCTTTAGTTGTAGGAGAAGCAAAAACACCTGTTCGTCCTGCCGTGAGCTGGTTAGACGGTGCTTATGATATTCATATAACTTACGAAAACTCTATTCCACAATTTTTTGTGCCGAATGTGTTTTCGTTTGCAACTGAAGGAAAAGAACTGTTTATCGGGGCAGTCCGCACTCCTCTGGAATGCTGGACACCCTGGCGGTTGGAAGATACAAAAGATGGACCGGAACAGTTCGCAGGATTAAAGGATGTGTCAATGCAATTAATGCACCTTCTGAAACCCTCTACCCTCCTTGATATTTTGCAGTATTACACCGTTTACGCAACCAACAATCAAAAGAAAAAAGTAAAGGTGGTTTCCCGTTATCAGCAATATGAAGGTTCAAATGTCATCGTGCAGCGTGTAAAGGAAGGAAAAATAAAGAAAGGCTTGATCTGGCATTTTCAGGGTTCGGGAAAATCTTTATTAATGTTGTTTGCAGCACAAAAGCTACGCAAGCAGCAGGATTTGGGAAACCCCACCGTATTGATTGTTGTGGACAGAATTGATTTGGACACTCAAATAACAGCCACTTTCAATTCTACTGAAGTTCCGAACATGATTACCACCGACAGCATTAAGGAACTTCACGACTTGCTGGAAAAAGATTCACGGAAAATCATTATTACCATGATTCACAAATTCCAGGATGCTTACCCGGACATGAACAAGAGGGACAACATCATTGTGATGGTCGATGAAGCACACCGGACACAGGAAGGTGATCTGGGCAGAAAAATGAGAGTAGCATTGCCAAACGCCTTTCTTTTCGGACTGACCGGAACACCCATCAATAAAGCCGATAAAAATACTTTCTGGGCGTTCGGCGCAGACCAGGACTCAGCAGGTTACATGAGCCGCTACACTTTTCAGGAAAGCATCAGAGATAATGCAACGCTGCCTTTGCATTTTGAACCACGATTGCCTAATTATCACATCCGCAAAGAGGACTTAGACATTGCTTTCAAAGAACTCACAAGCGATTTAAGCGAAGAAGACAGAAACACATTGAGCCAAAAGGCAACCAACATGAATGTGTTTTTAAAATCTCCTGAAAGAGTGAAAGCAATTGTGAAAGACATTGCCGAACATTTCACACGGCATGTTGAGCCGGAGGGGTTAAAAGCCATGATTGTTACCCCCGACCGTTTTGCCTGCATTCAATACAAAGAGGAATTGGATAAATGGTTTCCGGTAGAAGCCAGTGAAGTGGTTATAAGCACTTCTGCCAGTGACGATTTTGAATTCAGGCAACGTTGGGGAATGGACAAAGACAAACAGGAAAAAGTGGTTGAGAAATTCAACGACCCGGATTCGCCGTTGAAATTTTTAATCGTCACTGCAAAACTTCTTACAGGTTTTGATTCTGCGATATTGCAAACGATGTATCTGGACAAGTCGCTAAAAGACCACACACTATTGCAGGCGATTTGCAGGACCAACCGTTTGTTTCCGAATAAAACTTTTGGAAGAATAGTTGACTATTTCGGAGTGTTTGACGACACGGCAAAAGCACTGGCATTTGATGAGGAAACAATAAAAGCAGTCATCACCAACTTGCAGGAGTTAAGAGATAAACTTCCTGAAGTAGTTCAGAAATGTTTGTCTCACTTCTTCAACATTGACAGAAGCGTTTCCGGTTTTGAAGGATTACAAGCGGCACAGGATTGTATCAACACGAATGAAAAAAGAGATGCTTTTGCAGTGGATTTCAGCAGCTTGTCAAAACTTTGGGAAGCGCTTTCACCCGATGAAGTGTTGAATCAGTTTCAGAATGATTACAAATGGCTTTCGCAGGTTTATACGTCGGTGAAACCAACTTCAAGCGACAACGGAAGATTATTGTGGCATGCATTAGGAGCACAAACAACAAAACTTATTCACGACCACATTATAGTTTCAGGAATCACCACCGACATGGAAGAAATGATTCTGAATGCAGATGTGATTGACGACTTGATAAATAAGAAAGACCCGAAGCAGGCACAGAAACTGGTCAAGATTTTAATAAGCCGGCTTGCAAAACACAAAGGCATTCTAAAATTCAAAGAACTAAGTGAACGATTGGAAGAAATCAGGGATAAAGCGGAGAAAGGTTTAATCAACTCCATTGAGTTCATCAAGGAACTTTGCCAGATAGCAAAAGAAACTTTGCAGGCAGAAAAAGACACCGAAGCCAAAGATGAGCAAAAAAATGCAAAAGCCGCTTTGACAGAATTATTCCTTGAAATGAAAACCGACAAAACGCCTGCTATTGTGGAGCGAATTGTTACAGACATTGATGAAATAGTCCGAATAGTCCGCTTTGACGGTTGGCAAAATTCAACCACCGGAGAAAAAGAAGTGAAAAGAGAATTGAGAAAAATTCTTTGGGTGAAATATAAGATTAAAGATGAAGAACTTTTCAATAAGGCGTATGAGTATATTAAGGAGTATTATTAATATTTTGGGCGTCTTGCTCCTACAGAGAGGTATGTGCCTCTTTTGTCTGGAGGCGGAAAGGCGGGTTGAAAAGATTATTGAGGAGGTGTGGGGAGAGTAAGAAAAAAATGACTTTACCAGAAAAACATTTCAAAGCTACAGCAAAACTTGCCAGGGCATTAGAAAAGGACGATGTTGCCCATTGGTTGTTGAACGACGGTTATTATCCAGAGCAATATGTGCTTCCCCCTTCATTTAGCGTGTCAAATTTTAAATTAAAAAACAAGCCTTATATTAGATGTTTAAGAGATCCAGCCAGACGAAATTTAGTTAACATTTCATATCCCAAAACGCTATTGACTTCGAGAGTATTCGGTATTCAACACCCATTTAATTATCACGATATTGTTTATTGCATAATTAGTGATTGGGATACTATCATTGACCATCTTTTTCATACAGATTTAAAAATATTTTCATATAGCTTTCCAATTCCAGTAAATGCCAAAGAGAGTGGGAAACTAAGCCGGTTACGTTCTGGAAGAATGATTTACGAATGGGTAGAAATGGCAGAAAAAGACATGGTAGCAGAGGCTTGATTATTCGCGCCGACATAACAAACTTTTATAATTCAGTATATACACACAGTATAGGTTGGGCAATTCATGGACGGGAAGAGGCATTTAAAGATAATGAATGTTTATTGACAGGAAACAAAATAGACCGCTTAATTCAATATGCCAATGATGGGAGGACGAATGGTATACCTGTTGGTTCCGCGTTAAGTGATTTAATTGCAGAAATTATATTGTCAAGCATTGATAGAAAAGTTTCTAATAAAAAAATCATTGCCAATCTTGACAAAGAGAAATGGCATTAAAGGGCGTGAGGCTTTTAAGGCAAGAGGCGAAAAGTGATTGAGAGGATTATTGCAGAGGTGTGGGGAGAGGGGTAAAATCTGAACTCACGGCTCTGACATTAAGGCAAAATTATGAGGCAAGGAATGTAAAAGGAACTATGGCTTTAAAATCGGTTGAATCGCAAAATATAGAGTTCAAATCCAACCAACGGGATGAATATCTCACGGTAATCTTCGCATTTGCAAACGCCGACGGCGGAAGATTGATAATCGGCGTTGATGATAAGGGCAAGGCAATTGGGGTAGAAAATGAATGACAATAAAAAATACGGCGTTAAGATATGAGGAATAGAAAAGATAAAATGACCTTTGACCGGCTTGTCTCATCCATACAGCAGGTGCATGATTATCTGTCGGCACAAGCCTGTAAAGCAGTCAATATCAGGTCTGACAATAAGAAACTGGATAATCGGTCTATACATTGCCGAATTTGAGATGCATGGTGCAGACAGGGCCGGATATGGCGATAAGCTTTTAGCAAGCCTGGCGGATGAACAGGAAAAACTCAATATAAGCGCTTGCGGCAAACGACAACTTTATCAATATCTGCGTTTCTATCAAATTTATCCTCAGATTGTGCGGTCAGTGACCGCACAATTACACGACCTTGTCCCGGATGCAATAACCGATATTGAGAGGAAAGTGCGGTCTGCGACCGCACTTTCCGGTATTGAACCACAGATGCTTCTGCAACGGCTTTCCTATACGCATATCGAGAATCTGGTTGCTATAGACAATGACACAAAACGTGCTTTCTATGAAATTGAGTGCATCCGAGGCAACTGGTCGGTGCGGGAACTCAAGCGTCAGATCAACAGCCTTTACTATGAGCGCTCCGGGCTGTCCAAGGATAAAGCAAGACTTACCGAACTTGCGCATTCCGCAGCCGAAATGTCAGAACCTAAGCTGAATATCCGCGATCCCTATATTTTTGAGTTCCTTGGTCTGAAGTCTAAAGAGGTTATGAGCGAATCCGCAATGGAAGATCAACTGCTGGACAAGATTCAGGAGTTCCTGCTGGAACTAGGGCATGGTTTCTGTTTTGAGTCCCGACAAAAGCGCATTCTGATCGGTGATACCCATAATTTTGTTGATATGGTTTTTTACCATAGAATTCTGAAATGTCATGTCCTTGTGGAACTTAAGCTGGAAGAATTCAGCCACGAAAACATCGGCCAACTCAATACCTATGTGAGCTGGTATAAGAAGAACATGATGACTGCCGGGGACAACCCGCCGGTCGGCATTTTGCTTTGCACTCAAAAAGACCACGCACTTGTGGAATACGCCCTCGCAGGTATGGATAACGGCCTTTTCGTGTCCAAGTATCAGCTCGAACTGCCGAAGAAAGAGGAAATGCAAAAGTTTATTGAGGAGAAGAGGAGGGAGGCGGGGGAATGAACGCGGAGGCAGATAAAACATGTCATTAGCTGTTGACAATCCGATACTGAACAATCCTTTTGAGGAGCCGAGGGAATACTGGATTTGTGAGGAAGGGCAGCCGAAAAGGATGTCGGGCAAGTACCAAGAGGCGGAAAGGCGCATTGAGGTGATTATTGCGGAAGTGTTGGAAGAGGGCGTGGAACAAAGTTTATTTTATCTAAACGATACTATGAGTACGTTGGCAAAAAAGGCGAATATACCCGCAAAAAAGGGCTGGATAAAGAGGCAAATAAATTATTGATTATAGAACACTTAAAGAATTACAAAAAAGGTTACATCGAAGATTTTGTAGAGGCACTGAGAGATATTCCAAGATCTACAATCAACAGGTACCTGAGGGAATTAAAAGAAGGAGGAAAGATAGAATTGATAGGTAATCCAGGAATAGTAAAAGGTTATAAAAAGGCTTTTTGGAGATTAAAACAAGGATTGTAATTATAAAGCTATTTGTTACAGATAAGAACGAAAATCATTGATAAATAACATCTTAGCTGTGTCATCTAAAAAGTTAAATAGGCAAAATGACAGAGCTGATTTGTCACAGATGATTGGCAAACGCCCTCAAGGCTTATGGAATCGAACCAATGGTATGGAGTAAAAGAGAGGGATATATAGAAAAACTTGTTGCTTAAGGAATAAATACCAATAATTTAGGTGGAAAATAAAAGTTAAAACCAGTAGGAATTAATTGATAAATGAAGAAAGAGACTTGAAAAATTGGTTATTGTTTTGAGATTATGAATCATGCAAAAAACATTTATAGACGAAGATAGATTTCAATCCTTGCTCACTAATACCCCCTCACCGTCGCCGGCGATGCTGGCAGACCTTCTCAAAAAGGGCAGGGAGCTGAAAGGGCTTACGCCTGAAGAGGCGGCGATGTTGATAAACGTCATCGATCAGGAATTGTCCAATGAGATATTTGACACGGCCCGTTACATAAAAAATGCCGTATACGGCAGCAGGCTAGTGTTCTTCGCCCCCCTCTATATCAGCAATTACTGTGTAAATGATTGCCTATACTGCGGCTTTCATGCAGCTAACCCTGCGCCGAGAAAAAAACTTACCATGGATGAGGTCAGAGAACAGACGGGCTGCCTCATAGAAATGGGACATAAGAGAGTCCTTCTTGAGGCAGGAGAGGATATCGGAAATAATCCGATCGATTATATCCTTGAGGCAATAGACGCCATCTATTCTGTAAGGAATGAAAAGGGCGAAATAAGAAGGGTCAATGTAAACATCGCCGCAACAACGGCTGAAAACTACAGAAGGCTCAAGGACAAAGGCATTGGAACATACCAGCTATTCCAGGAGAGTTACCACAGGCTTACCTACGAAAAAATCCACAATGGTCCCAAAAGTGATTACCGGAGACAGTTGTATGCCCTGGACAAAGCCTTTGAGGGCGGTATAGATGACGTAGGGATGGGCGTACTCTTTGGTCTCTATGACTGGCGGTATGAGGTGCTGGGGCTGATATCCCATGCCGCTTACCTTTTTGAAACGTTCGGAACTGGCCCTCACACCATATCCATTCCAAGGCTCAGGCCCGCCCATTCGGTTAATTTGAGACCCCCTTCCCCTGTAAGTGACAGCGACTTTCTGAGGCTCATAGCAATCCTTCGGATCGCCGTACCTTACACAGGCATGATAATAACCACAAGGGAAAGCCCTGCGATCAGGGAGGCGGCATTCCGCATCGGGATTACACAGGCCAGCGCCGCCTCAAGCACTACCCCGGGCGGATTGGGGAAGGGAAGGCCAAAAGGGGCTGGACAGTTTGAGCTGTCGGACAAGAGGAGTCTGGAAGAAATAACCGTGAACGTCATGAAGCAGGGCTTCATGCCCAGTTTTTGCACCGCCTGTTACCGCAGGGGCAGGACAGGCGCGGTGTTTATGGAACTTGCAAGGCCGGGAGATATCCAGGAATTCTGCGGGCCTAATAGCATACTTACACTGATGGAATATATGGAAGATAACGCCTCTCCGGAAAGCAGACTTTTAGGGCTGGAGATAATAAATAAGACACTGGAAGCAATAGAGAACGCTTCTATAAAAAAACAGACAGAGGATAAGCTTGCAAGGATAAGAAACGGGGAGAGAGATCTGTTTTTTTAGCAGAGATCAAAACAAATGCATGAGATGTCGATAGTCACAAGCATAATCAGAATCGTCAGGGAAGAAATGGCGCGAAGCGGGGCAAGGCGTTTGAAAGGTATAAAGATACGGGTTGGAGAAATGGCCGCCGTTGAGCCAGAAGCCCTTAGATTCTGTTTTGAGGTTTGCACTGAAGGAACAGATATGGAGGGCGTAATCCTTGAAATTGAAGAAGTTCCCGTTATGGGGCAATGTATTAACTGTAAAAAAGAGTTCAAGCTAAATATGTATCTCGGCTCCAGGTGCGCTGTGTGCGGAGGAGAAGCCGTAGATTACCTGTCAGGCATGGAACTTGATGTAGTCAGCATGGAGGTTGATTAGATGCACGACGTCCTTATCAATAAAAAAATACTTACAAAAAATGGCGCCATTGCAAATAGTAACCGAAAGGTATTAAAAGAGAGGGGCATATTTACCATCAATCTGATGAGTTCGCCCGGTTCCGGAAAGACCTCTATTGTTGAAAAAATCGCAGAACTTCTCAAAGGTGGTAATGAGTGTAACGGAGGGCGACGATAAACCGCTTAAATATCCGGCACTCTTCAGAGTAGCCCGGCACCTTCTGATAAACAAGGTAGACCTTCTTGCGTATACCAATTTCAATATGGAAAAGGCAAAGCGAAACGCATTGGCAATTAACCCGGAATTAAATATAATCGCAACGTCCTGTATCGATGGAACAGGTGTTGGGAAGTGGATGGAAAGTATTTTAACTTCGATTGTTTAAAAAATAAACACCTTATATCTACATTTAGGAGCCAAATGGCTCAATGATGCCGGTTTCAATCATTTTCACGAAATGATTTGTTTGCCTTACCGGATTTTTTATATAAGATAGATACATAGCAATTGCCTTCTTACAATGGTTAATTGTCAATTGATAATCATAAACTTATAATGAATTTTTTAATCTGTGTGCTTTGCTGTAATCTTTGTTTGGTTCTGGCGAGTACTGGTTAGTTATCAGAAAAAGGCATTTTTCCCCTACAAATCATTTCGACCTCAGTTATTAATTTGTGAATCTTTATAAATAATTACGATGAAAAATCTTGACCCGATTTCTCATGTCATGACGGCAAATGTACTCACCGTATCCATAGATCAAAAACTGAGTACTGTACGTAAAATGATGGCAGAAAACCCAATTCATCATATCCCTGTGGTAAATGATCGAAAACTTGTGGGTCTTATCAGCGCTACCGATATGTTAAAACTCAACATCGCATCCGCAGAAACGAGTACTAAATCAATTGATGAATTAATTGACCAACAATATACCATAGAGCAGGTTATGCAGAAAAACTTAGTTACTATTAATATCAGGGACTCGATGAGAAAAGCTGCGCATATTCTGAGTAATGGGCTATTTCATTCACTCCCCGTAATTGATGACGACCGTAGCCTTATCGGTATAATTACCAGCACAGATTTGATCAGATACCTGGCGAAATCATACTAACACTAAACCAAGTAATATGTTTTTTATAAATCTTAACAAGTACTATTCAGGGAAAGGGGCTAATATGAAAAAGTATCGGGGAATTGCTGTAGTATTTATTTTTACCCTGTTATTTGGATTCGGATGTAAAGAAAAAAACAAATCATCTTCTTCTGAATTAGCAGGGTTGTCCGGGACATGGTTGTTGGAAAAAGAAATTGTCGAAGGGTATGACATCGATGATGGAGAACGGGAAGAGTGGAAAGAAACCAATGTAATTGATGAAGAAATTTTCCAGTTTAATGGTAATACCGTAAAATGGTACACCCATGATAAAACATGCTACGAAGTGGACGATACCATTGCTTATAAAATCTCCGGCAGCAGACTTATCGGTTCTTTTTGGGAGGGAACAGATGCGGAAGACGGCAACACTACTACATGGTCAACATCAATAGAATTTAAAAATAACTATCTTGTAATGACACGGACAGAAGATATAAAAGAACCTGGTTATGAATCTCATGAAAAAATTACACAGTATTTTAAAAAATACACTGGCACATTGCCGCCTTCCGGATGGCCGAGACAACAATGCAAATGATTTTTCCCAAAAATGCTGTCCAATTTTCAAACATACAACATACAGGTATGTAACACTTTAGGACATGTCACATAATAGAAGAATTAATTTAATAGTATAGGAATTTTCATTTTTTTAATGCATGTTTGTGAAAAGGAGATTATTCGTGAGCATGTTACGTTTATTTTGCGCATTGATTACTTTCCTTACGATAGTATTGGGATATACAGTAACCGGCTTTTGCCTGGAGGAAACTTCTCAGTTATGCCGGGGTTGTGGTTTTGGGAATGAGGAATATAGCAGTCCGATATTTACTATTAACGGAAAAGCCTTGCATACGGCAGGAAAGGATTCATCAAGGCCGAAAAGCAAGCAAACAATGAAATTCTCCAAATATGCGGCGGATTTGCAGCATGGAGACTTTGCAGAATATAAAGGATTAAATACACCGCCGCTTGATGCGGAAACGCATAGCCCTGTTCGGATGTCTTATGGGAAATTGCCCCTCTACTTCGTACAAAACAACGGACAAATGGATAAACGGGTAAAATTCTATGAAAAGGGCATCGGGCATACCATGCTCTTTTCGGAAGAGGGCGTGTATCTATCGCTCACAGGATCAAATGGTTTAAACAAAGAATCCTCAGCCTCTCAACGAAAAACCCAGGACAAGTCAGAAATCTCCAATTCTTATGCCACAGGGGAACACGGGCAAACAGCGTTTACCAGCACCACCCGATCCGCATTCATCAGCCTCATACCTATCGGCGCTAATAAACATCCGGAAATCTTCGCTGATGGTTTGTCGATGGGAAAGGTAAACTATTTAACCGGCAATAAGAAGACGAACTGGATAACCAATGTCCCCACTTACAGCGCTGTTGTTTACAAGGAGATATATGACGGCATCGACATAAAATTTTACGGCAATAACCGCCAACTTGAATACGACATTATAGTAAAACCAGGCGCAGACCCCACGCAGGCAAGATTTGCGTATGCGGGTATAGAAGACCTGCGGGTAAATGAAAACGGAGATATGGAGATTATCGTAAAAAAAGGGGCAGAAGACAGTTCAAACGTCTTAAATACGGAAGTCAAAATCATTCAAAAACGGCCTTATGTGTATCAGGAGATCAATGGGAAACGGACGGAAATAGAAGGACGCTTCGAGGTTGAAACATCAAAGCAGACGCAAGGCGGCGCGGACAAATTTTGCCTTGCAGTTTATCCTGCAGACAACGATGCGCAGAAAGATTCTCAACAATCCGGCTCAAATACTTTAAACCAGTCAGGCGATCATAAATCTGAAATTGCACATCTTACATACTGTTATAGCATCAAAGTTGCCTCCTACGATACATCCCATTCTCTCATCATCGATCCTATTCTCGAATACTCCACATACATTGGAGGTGCTAATATGGACGATGTGGGACGAGGAATTGCGGTGGATAGTTCAGGGGCTGCATACATAACAGGCTATACTGCCTCTGATGATTTTCCCGTAGTAGGGACAGATACACCCTTCCATGGCCCCGCTGAAACCTATGACGCCTTTGTCACAAAACTCGGCACAGATTCACCATTGGGCTTAGGGCTTATCTACTCCACCTATATAGGGGGAAATGATGATGATTATAGTTATGGAATCGCGGTGGACGGATCCGGCTCTGCTTATATTACCGGATATACGGAATCGAGTGATTTTCCAGTAGTGGAAACGGAAACAGACATTGGCGATTGGCCTTTAATAGCGTCAACACTGCGCGGAACACGTGATGCATTTGTAGTAAAGCTTGGTGCATCAGGCGACACCCTCGAATACTCCACCTATATAGGGGGAGCGGGCAACTGGGATACTGCACATGGAATCGCTGTGAACGGCGATGGATATGCTTATATAACAGGGTATACCGATTCCGCTAATTTTCCAGTTCTGGGAACTGATACAGAAAAAAATGGCGTAGAGAATTACGACGCCTTTGTTACAAAATTGAGTGCAGAGACGCCTGTAGAGCTTGTCTACTCCACATACCTTGGAGGAAGCAGTGACGATCAGGGATATGCAATTGCAGTAGATGGTTACGGTTCTGCATATATAGCAGGAGAAACTTTGTCCAGTGATTTTCCCGTTGTGGGAACGACGGCAGGCATAGAAGGAGAAGCGAGCGATGCCTTTGCCGCAAAGCTAAATGCATCAGGAGACACCCTTGAATATTCCACTTATATTGGAGGAGCTAGTGCTGATTTTGCGAGAGGAATCGCCGTGGATAGCGACGGATATGCATATATAACAGGATATACCGAGTCGGAAAACTTTCCCATTGTGGGCACTAATACTCCTTACGGCGGTGGCTCTTATGACGCTTTTATAATAAAGATCGGCACAGGAACGCCTGTAGAGTTTATCTACTCAACCTATCTTGGCGGAAGTGGTGAAGATCAGGGACATGCAATCGCCTTAGACGGTTCCGGCTCTGCTTATATAACAGGTTATACGTTCTCCAGCGAATTTCCTGTTGTGGGAACGACTACCGTCGCCCCTCATGCAGCAGAAAGTTGTTCTGCCTTTATATCTAAGTTAGAACCTTCGGGAGGATCGCTTGCCTATTCCACTTACATCGGGGGCGTTGATAATGATTATGGCTATGGAATCGCCGTGGACGCTTCCGGTGATGCTCATATCACAGGAGAGACTTACTCATCAACCTTTCCTATAGCAGGAACAACCACCGGCTGGTCAGTAGATGATTTTAGCAACGCCTTTATTGTCAAGGTCGCCGTGGTATCAGAAGAACCGCCAGTTACTCCTCCAAGCGAAGAACCACTACCCGTAGTAACTCTTTCGGTAACCTCCGTAAGTCCGTCCAACGGGGCAAGCGGTATTACTGTCACAACAACGGTCACTGCCACTTTTAGCCTCACAATGAACGGTTCAACACTCACTGCGGATACCTTTTCCATTAGCGGAGGCGGCGGCAATGTCAGCGGGGTTGTATCTACGAATGGAAGTACCGCAACATTCACCCCATCAGAAAACCTTGACTATGACGCCACTTATACGGCAACAATCACAACCGGCGCCCAGGCTGCAAACTGGGCGGGAACCACATTAAGTTCAAGCTATAGCTGGAGCTTTACCACAGAATCAGCGCCTGTGCAAATACCTACTCCCTCCCCTTCGCCATTGCCTACGATAGTCCCAAAGCCAACTTTTACAGGAACAATTACCCCAACGCCTACTCCTGTACCTAGTCCTTCGGTAACTTCGGCAACGCCAAAGCCTTTTCCGTCTCCGACACCATCTCCTTTACCTTCCCCCACTCCAATACAAGGCTCTACCGGCAGTTTATCCCTGAGCAAAGAGAGGGCGTATCTTTCGGGTGATACTGTAGTTGTTACTGTAGCTGATTCCGACAGAAATGCCGACGCAGCATCAGAAGACGTCCTTACTACCGCTATTAAGATATTTGGCGTTAACTATTACTCAGGGGACGACCTGCTGCTTGATTTGAAAGAAGAGGGTGCAGACAGCGGCACGTTCCTTGCGACAATCAGAACGGGAACCACTACCACGGTCGGCGCAGGTTTGGGCGAGAGGACTAATATTGGAGTTATAAAAACCGTACAGGGTGGCACGGCAACCGTTACATATACTGACACGGCGCCGCTGGATACGGAAGTTTCAGAGGAACTAACGTTCAGTAGTTTTGACGCAAAGCTTGCATTTAATAATGACAAATGCCTCCCTGACACATTTATCGGTATAATACTGGCAGACGCCGAACAAAATATCAACCACGTAGAAGCAGAAACCTTTAATGACAGTGTTTTTGTTCAAACCTCCCGGTTTAACACCACGAAGGTACGGATGGATGAAACCGGAAAGGATACTGGCATATTTACCGGTTCGGTTCTGGTGGCAAGAAGCGGCGGTACACTGGAATTTAACAGCATTCAGGGTGGTGTGGGAGATACGTTAATGGCATTGTACCTTGATGACATTAACACTACAGGGGCTGTAAAGCTGGTAACCGCTACAGTTTCCGTGATAGACGTTGCCGCACCAACGCCATATCCATCGATTATTGCAACACCGTCAATTCCTCCGACTCCTTACGCTTGCACAGGAGAAGATATTGAGATATCACCGCACAGATTGAAACTTGAAAAGAATGAGAGCGGTGACGTTACGGTAATAGTAACGGGAAAAGATGGTTGCCTTGTAAATGAAGAATCGATCCGCGTTAAAATAAACAAGTCAGGTCAAAAACGGATAACAGTTTCGCCAAAAAAGGTAAGGACGGATTCACAGGGCGAGGCAATATTTACCATCAATGCATTGAATAAAAAAGGGACAGCCAGGGTCCGTTTTTATTCAGAAACTTTAAAGAAGACCTTGAAGGTAAAGGTAAATAAATAATTCCAGGCAAGATAATATACTCAGGAGGAGTACATTCCTGATTTTTTGTGACTTCCGTCATATTTTAATGAAATGTTGCCGTTGTGTTAACCCTGACAGGGTTCTGAACCCTGTCAGGGTTGTGTCGTCCTGCCCCCCATGAACGGTTACAAAAAATCGGGAATGCTCCCACTCGGGAGGCTTGCTTTTCTCTGGTAGTTGTCGCATTTGCCTGCATTGAAGCATAAAGGCGTAAAATGCTGTAAATGCGACAACTACGCACTGTTGAACGAATTATAACTGTACACAGGAAAATACTTCGTCCCTGCTATATTAGCACAATATTTACTTGTTTACGCCCCGCATGGATGAACATATATATTTTTAAAACAAACCTTGCAGAGAAAATGAAAAAAACCTCTGTAGGTAAATCAATGGCCGTTTTTTTAAAAATTAGCGTGTATAGCAAAAATCCAAAAAACCTTGGTAAATGCGGTATTGATTTTTCATATTTGACTTGACAATACATTTATACATGGTAACATTTTTCGTAATTGCATTTAAGAAAGTATTCCATCCAATTTTTGCATAGCGGTAAATCAAATCCTTTTTCCCAGTCTGTGCATTTTCCGTTTTTTTCCATACAAAACTGTTTTTTAATACCACAGTCGTTTTATTGAGCAAGATGTTCTTTTTCCACTTTTTAGAGACCTGATTGTAAATAACATACAACATATCCTCTTTATTTATCTTACCAGCGCAATCACCCTTGTCTGTCATATAGTTGCAAAATGCCAATAGCATTCTTTCTACGTAATATGACACACGTGGTTTTGCAAAGTATGACTGAATTACAAGACTAACCCAAAAATGCCGGAACGGTTTTTTATCATCGATGGACATTCGCATTGTTATCAGGCGTTTTATGCTATTACGGCAAAGCTGACAACGCCTGACGGCACACCGGCAAACGCCGTATATGGTTTTACAAGGATGCTGCTGAAATTGCTGCGGGAACAACGTCCTGACTATTTGGCGCTGGTATTTGACACAAAATATACTACAAACCGACATCAAAAATATAGTGAATACAAAGCCACCCGCAAGGAAACACCGGAAGATTTGCAAGTTCAGATCCCTTTGATTTATAAAGTTGTCAGGGCGCTTGGCATTCCGGTTTACGCGGCAAAGGGGTATGAAGCGGACGATGTGATTGGGTCGTTAGTGGCCGTACTGGAAAAAAAAGAAATAGAAGTGGTAATTGTTACCTCGGACAAGGATTTGGAGCAATTAATTGGGCCGAAGGTAAAAATACTGCACGCAAAAAAAGGGGAGATTATTGATTCAGACGTGCTATTCCTGCAAAAGGGCATAAAGCCGAATCAGGTGGTTGATGTGCTGGCACTTGCGGGAGATGCTTCTGATAATATTCCCGGTGTTCCTGGTATCGGTAATAAAACCGCCCTCGATCTAATTAAAAAATGGGGGTCGTTGGAATCCGTACTTGCCAATGTTGATCATATTTCCGGGAAAAAGAGACAGGAAAACCTACGGATGTTTGCCGACCGGGCCAGGTTCTCCAGGGAACTGCTGGAGCTTTATAACGATATCCCCCTTACGGTGGATATGGAATCCTGCAGGCTGTCCACCGGAGAGAACATAAAACTCCGGAAATTATTTCGATCATTTGGATTCAATACCCTTCTCTCCGATATGGTAGCTACTGCAAATACAGAGGAGACCCATTATTATCTCATAAATACTATTGAACAATTTCACGGGTTTCTTGAACAGATTAGCAAAAAAGACGCCTTTGCAATAGATTTGGAAACAACCGGTACTGATCCCCTTAAAGCACACATTGTAGGACTTTCTTTTTCATGGGAACAGAAGGAAGCATATTATTTGCCTTTGATGGCGCCTGAAAACACAAGGCATTTAACGGCGGATATTGTTCTTCCTGAAATCAGAAAAATCCTGGAAGACGAAAGTAAAAAGAAAATAGGACAAAATATCAAATATGATTTGCTTGTGCTGAAAAAACACAACATTGAGTTAAAAGGCATTTATTTTGATTCAATGATTGCTTCTTATCTGCTCAATCCGGCGAAAAGAAACCATAATCTTGATGACATTGCCTTTGAATACTTATCTTACAAAACAATAATGATCGCTGAATTAATCGGTTCCGGCAAACAGCAGATAACGATGGATAAAGTGCCGGTAGATAAGGTATGCCAGTATGCCTGCCAGGACGCCGACATAACATTTCGCCTGGCGGAAACAATGTCGCCGTTATTAAAAAAAGAAGGATTATGGCTGCTATTCCAGGAAATAGAGATTCCTCTGATTTATGTGTTGGCGGAAATGGAGGGGAATGGCATCTGTATTGATGCAGGCTTTCTCCGGCAGATGTCCGGTGATTTATCGGCACAATTGCAGTATCTGGAAAAGGAAATTTATCGTGTTGCAGAGCAGGAGTTTAATATCAGTTCTCACAAACAATTGGGGACGATCCTTTTTGATAAATTCCAATTACCAAAATTACGGCGCACAAAAACTGGTGCATCAACAGATGCAAACGTGCTGGCTTCCCTTGCATGGCGTCATCCATTGCCAAAACTGGCGCTGGAATACCGGCAGCTTACGAAGCTTAAAAGCACCTATGCAGACGCCTTGCCGAATCTCTTAAATCAGGATACAGGGAAAATTCATACGACCTTTAATCAAACAGTGACGTCAACTGGCCGCCTCAGCAGCAGTAATCCGAATCTTCAGAATATCCCGGTTAAAACAGATATTGGCAAACAAATTCGCAGGGCGTTTATTCCTTCCGGAAAAAACGCAGTGTTCTTGTCGGCGGATTATTCGCAAATCGAGTTAAGGATACTTGCACATTTTTCTGAAGATACGGCGCTGATGGAGGCGTTCAGGGAAGATTTGGATATCCACTCTGCGGTCGCGTCCTCCATTTACCATATTCCTCTGGAGAACGTAACGACAGAAATGCGGCGCAATGCGAAAGCGATTAATTTTGGCATTATTTACGGACTTAATGAATATGGGCTTTCGCGGGATACCGGCCTTTCATTAAAGGATGCAAAAGATTTTATCGATGCATATTTTACTTTGTATCTGGGGGTGCGGGAATTCAGGGATAAGGTGGTCGAAGAAGCGAAAGAAATGGGATATGTAAAAACGCTTTTTAATAGAAAACGTACCATTCCCGATATTAATGCAAAGAATAAACGGTTCAGAAACCTGGCGGAGCGTATTGCCATAAACACGATAATTCAAGGCTCCGCCGCCGATTTGATAAAGGTTGCAATGAACAATATTTATTCAAAATTGAAAGGCGGGGATTATGAAGCACGCATGCTGCTGCAAATACATGATGAACTGCTTTTTGAAGTAGAAGTACAGGCGCTGGAGCAGACTCGTATAATGGTGCAGGAAGAAATGGGGCATGCCGTAACGCTTAGGGTTCCCGTTAAGGTGAATATCAAGACGGGGAAAAACTGGATGGAAACATAGTGCACAACAGACCAAAAATTATTGGCATAACGGGGGGCATCGCCAGCGGAAAAAGCGCCATTGCCCGTATGCTGGCTTCGCTGGGAGCGGCACACATCGATGCCGATGAGATGTGCCATACACTACTTTTAAGAGATGAGATTAAAAAAAATATAATAGAAACATTTGGCAATACGGTGAAAAATGGCTATGGCGGAATAGACCGCAGACAACTGGCAGAGATCGTATTCAGGGATAAGGCCGGTTTGGATACTTTATGCTCGATATTGCATCCCATTATTATAAAACAAATCTATGCAAAAATTGACGACATAATACATCACGGCAAGAAGCATGCTATCGTTATCGATGCTGCTTTATTAGAAGAATCGGGGCTTTCAATGGTATGTGATTATGTGGTATTTGTAAATACCGGGAAAGGCCAACGGGCAAAGCGAAGTCAAATCAGCAGGCACTGGAGCGAAGGAGAATTGGAAAAAAGAGAATCTTTTCAGATGGATCTGCAAGAGAAGAAAAACAAGGCGGATTATATTATTGATAATAATTTTTCGGTCGATAATACATTTCTGCAAGTCAAAAAATTCTGGCAACTTTATATAGAGGAAAAATAGTTATGAAAGGTAAGGAGACAATGGATATGGTCTTAGACAGTAAAAAAGAAATAGAAGTAATAGATAAAGAAACAAATGAAAAATATGAGGAAATCAAACGCGGCAAAATGCACATAACAGAACTGCAAAAGAAAACAATCAAGGAATTACAGGATATTGCCAAGAAAGAAGGACTCAAAGAATACACGGGATTAAAGAAGCAGGAACTGATCTTTAAAATCCTGAAGGAAAGAGTCAATCAAAACGGCCTGATGTACGGAGAAGGCGTAGTGGAGGTGCTTCCGGAAGGTTTTGGTTTTCTCCGTTCACCTGACTATAATTACCTGCCTTGCCCGGACGATATCTACATTTCGCCTTCGCAAATACGCCGTTTTGGTATTCGTACCGGCGCTGTTGTATCCGGGCAAATAAGGCCCCCGAAGGATTCCGAACGGTATTTTGCATTGTTGCGTGTTGAGGCAATAAATTTTGAAAATCCGGAAATTATGGGAGATAAGATTGTTTTCGATGACCTGACTCCCCTTCACCCGACTGAAAGGCTTTTTTTAGAAAAAGATCCTGCTGAACTTGAGACAAGAATTATGGATTTTGTTACGCCTATCGGCAAAGGCCAGAGGGGTTTAATCGTAGCGCCTCCACGTACAGGGAAAACAGTGTTGCTTCAAAAAATAGCGAATAGTATTACAAAAAACCATCCCGAGGCGTTTTTGATTATCCTGCTCATTGATGAAAGGCCGGAAGAAGTTACGGATATGGACAGGTCGGTTGATGCGGAGGTTATAGGATCTACCTTCGATGAGCCAGCAAGCAGGCATATTCAGGTTGCGGAAATGGTAATAGAAAAGGCAAAACGCATGGTGGAATATGGCAAAGACGTTGTTGTGCTGCTCGATTCCATAACAAGACTGGCAAGGGCATACAATACAGAGATTCCCCACAGCGGCAAAATACTGTCGGGAGGCGTGGATGCAAGCGCCCTTCAGAAACCGAAAAGGTTTTTCGGGGCTGCAAGAAACATTGAAGAAGGCGGCAGCCTTACCATCATTGCAACCGCACTTGTTGATACGGGAAGCAGGATGGATGAAGTAATTTTTGAAGAGTTCAAGGGCACTGGCAATATGGAGCTTCATCTTGACAGGAAGCTGGCAGACCGCAGATTGTTTCCCGCAATTGATATTACCCGTTCAGGTACCCGCAAAGAAGAGTTAATTGTTAATGCAGACGAAATTAAACGCATCTGGCTCCTCAGAAAGGTGCTTAATGAAATGAATCCTATAGAGGCTATGGAATTATTAAAGAACAGGCTTGCAAAAACAAAAACAAATGCAGAATTTCTGATGACGATGAATATTAGCGGACTCTAATGGGGTGAATTTTTTCAACAGTCGTCATATAGCAAGTGAAATACCCTGAAATGATGAAAATTCATAAGCATTTGTATAATCAGCACTTAATTTCGAATTGTTAAGCTAGTTTATTAATACACGCCTTCAAAAAATAAAAACGCTTTTTTTGTACCTTCCATTTACCAATTGCCGCTTATTGAAAAATAACGGGCATATCTCAATGAAGAAAGTATGCAGCACTGAGAATTGGCACGAATAGGGGCATTATGCGAGTGTTCTGTTAATTTAGCCACCTCCTGTGATATTGCCTTTCATGAAGAACAAGGCAGTATGCCTAACGCTTTAGATAGCGAAGAGAAAAAGGTGCAACAACGGATGCATCCATTTTTAATGGCAACAGTTGGAGTCCATGCCCGCCAATTTTACGATTACGCTTGATATTCCAATCAAAAATATGCCCACAAAAACCTTTGCTTTATTATTAAGAAGTTGTATCGGGCTTTTGCCAGATAGGAAATGCCGGAGAGTGCGGGGATAATGCCCAACCAGAAATAGAAAAGAAATATGCCGTCCCACTGAAAACACAGATAAGGAACAAGGGATTTAAGAATCATAAATTAACGAGGGAAAGTGGTGAACATCCTTATTGTTGCAACAAATCATTATAGCAGCCCGGTGCCTGTTATGCCTGTTGGCGCTTGCATGGCCGCTGAGGCTGCAGAACGGGCGGGCCACAGGGTCAGGGTATTGGATTTGATGTTTGAGCAAAATTCCCTGAATACCCTGGCGTTGGAACTGAACGCATCAAATCCGGACTTCATAGGTCTTTCCGTCCGAAATATAGACAATAATGATATGCAGAATCCAGTGTCGTTTTTCAAGGATTTAAAGCCACTGATGAATACTATTCGCAGCAAGACTCCGGCGCCAGTTATTCTTGGCGGTGCTGCGGTCTCTGTAATGCCAGAAGAACTGCTTCGATACACAGGCGCAGACTGGGCAGTACTGGGAGACGGGGAAGTTGTCTTCCCCAAATTATTATCAGCGCTTTCACTGGGTGAAATACCTGACAAGCTGTCTGGTATCGCATGGCTTGAGGACGATATCTTTATAAAAAATACAGGACCTGTCGACCGTTTTTCGAATGGCGGTCTGTTCCCCAATTTCCATCGCTGGATTAATGTATATGCTTATCTTTCGAGATTATCTACCGTGCCAATTCAAACGAAACTTGGATGTCACTTTAAGTGTATTTACTGTACGTACCGGAAAATCGAGGGACACGATTATCGTTTGTGCGACCCGGAGGCCGTAATCGATGCTATCCAAACCCTTGTTACTGCAGGATTACACGACATAGAGTTCGTTGACAATGTATTTAATTCACCCTATGATCACGCATTGACTATCTGTGAAGGACTTGCCAGATCGCAATCCGGCGCTCGTTTCCAGAGCCTGGAACTGAACCCGCTTTTCATAGATGACACCCTCCTTACGGCAATGGAACTGGCTGGTTTCATTGGTATCGGTATCACCGTTGAAAGTGCATCTGATATCGTTTTGGATGGATTGCAAAAAGGTTTTACGGCAAAAGATGTTTACCATGCTGCCCAGGTAATCAAACGCCATCATTTACCTTGCCTATGGATATTTATGCTTGGCGGTCCGGGTGAATCAGCGGTTACCGTCAGAGAAACACTGCGTTTTGCAGAACAATGCATACGTCCGGAAGACGTAGCATTTTTCAATATCGGGATACGTGTATATCCGGAAACGGAACTTGAACAAAAGGCGCGGGAAGAAGGAGTTTTGGCAACTTCCCCATATGGAATGCTGGAACCGGTATTTTACTTCTCTCCCGCCCTCGATCTGAATTGGTTAACAGAAACAATGCGCCAAACTATGGCTGCCCACATGAACTATATCAACTCAAATACCCTTGGTCTATCGTTTTTACCTGCAATAAATCGTTTGGGATACAGATTAGGCGTTAAATCCCCTCTCTGGAGACACACGCGCTTCATTCGGCGTGGACTCAGGACATTGGGAATGGATGTATGAGTATAGAGTATAGTACAGACCACCAAGACACAAAGTCACAAAGAAAAACCTAACGAAGCATGCCCTCTGTGCTGGTTCAGGGCGTGTATCCCGAACCGAAACATTTCGGTTCAACCGGGAACGATTGAAACAGCAGAGGATGTATGAAACGCACATCAGTAGGGGCAAGGTTTAAAACCTGCTCCTGCAAGACTTTAATAACGAATAATAAAAGATTTACCCCCGATCTCCATGAATGAAAAAGTCTACATAGCTTCAATAGCGACCGCAACGCCGCCTTATGTAATAAATCAGGCACAGGCTGAGGCATTTCTCGTCAAACACTATTCGGATAAATTGAGTCCAAAAAGTCTGGCAATCATGCACAAAATATTTACCCATCCCGGTGTACGTCACCGTCATCTCGCTGTTGATAACCTTGAATGCCTTGTCAATGAACATCCGGACAGCCGCATTGCCCGCTACACACAATGGGCGGTTGACCTTTCGTCACAGGCAATTATCAAAGCGCTCGATCAGGTTGGATTGACTGTTGATGATGTATCCGGACTGGTGGTCAATACCTGCACGGGATATATTTGTCCGGGCATATCAACTTATCTCATAGAAAAACTTGGATTTTCTGAGCAGATACGCGCCCATGACCTTGTCGGCAGCGGTTGCGGAGGGGCAGTTCCAAACCTACAGATATGTAAGGATATGTTACCTGGAGCAGGTGATGGCGTGGTAGTTAGTGTTTCGGTAGAGATTTGCAGCGCTACATTTCAGATGGCAGACGATATGAGCCTAATAATTTCAAACGCACTATTTGGAGATGGTGCGGCAGCCTCTGTGCTTTGGCTTCGTCCTGAGGGATTAGCGCTCATCGCCTCAGCTAGCCGCTACGACCCGAAATCGCGTGATCATATACGCTACATATATAAGAGCGGACAACTCCACAACCAGCTTTCCGTTTCCTTACCGGGAATTGCAGGTAAAACAGTCGCAAAGGTAGTGATGGACCTTTTAAATCCAGGCGGACTAAAGGTCGGGGACATCAAACACTGGGCATTTCATCCAGGGGGTGAAAAGGTGATAAACGCAGTCAGGGATGAAATAGGACTTTCGGAGGTTCAACTACGGGCAACCCGCAATGTTTTGGCAGAGTATGGCAATATGTCTTCTCCGACAGCATTCTTTGTACTCCAAAAAATTTTAGATAAAGGTATTGCGCCTGGAGATTGGTGTGTCATGGTAGCCTTTGGCGCCGGGCTTTGTGCCCACGCTTTCTTGCTCAGTGGATCGTTCTTGGATGGATAGAGTGAAAATATAGACCATGGAAAAGTCCAATGCGACACATCTAATATAGCTGTTGCAGAAATATTAATTGAAGAAACAGTGTCCTTGCATGTGTTAGTACTCTGAAAGGCATCCAAAACACCAAAAAAAGGACAACTGCGGTCAAATCTTTCAAAATGACATGGCCCCACTAAACTCCACAGGTATTTGAAAAATGTAAATAGTTTTCTTGATATCTCAAGGGGGTATTTAAAACCCTTAAAGATGTACCTTTTAGTGAGGTTGCCAAGTCATTTATAGAAATGACAAAAAAAGAAGGGTTAAAGCCGGAAGACGTGGCTGAGGAGATAAGAAAATACAGAAAGAAGGGGTAGCAGGATAATCTTGGAAAAAGTTGTCTTAGATACGAATACACTTATTTCAGCCCTTCTGTGGGACGGTAATGAAGCTAAGATTGTTGAAAAAGCAGAGAAAAAGAAAATACATCTATTCATATCGCAGGAAATATTAGAAGAGTTAGAGGGTGTTTTAAAGCGGGAGAAATTTATAAAAAGACTTGAAAGCAGAGAATATACTGTTGAAAAGGCTGTGGCAAAGATTGCATTAATCTCTACACTTATAGAACCAAATATTGTGATCGACGTGATAAAAGAGGATCCCGAAGATAATAAAGTCCTGGAATGTGCGGTGCCTGCAAAAGCCAAATATATTATCTCTTGCGATAATCATCTGTTATGCCTGGGGACTTATAGTGGATAAACTTAATGAATTTATATAACCTTTGCGTTATTTCTTGCTTTCAGCTTTGAGTTTTGAGCTTTGAACTATTTCTGAACATATGCCGTGGCATTGATTTTTTATATAAAATATAGCTTATAAATTTTAAAGAGTTAGGAGGAAGCAATATGAAGTTTAAGGTGGTAATAACTTATGATTCTGATTATAAAGGTTATGTAGTTGATGTCCCTGAGCTTGTTGGATGTATGAGTCAAGGTAAGACAATTGATGAGGCATTAGCTAATATAAAAGATGCAATTAATGGTTGGTTGGAGGTAGAACGGAAACACGGAAGATTAGAACCTATTGAAGAAAAAGAAGTATTTTTAGGAGAAGTTACTGTTTGAAATGAGTAACCTTTCTAATTAAAAGTTATTGGAATGAGTTTAAAGATATTTATAATAAGGATTTATCTACTTTTAGCAGAGTTCAATCTTGCACTTTTAAGATTTTTCTTTAAGAAGTTGGAGATCAAAAGAAAGATTAAATCTCCTTCCGCTTTGAGCTCTGACCTCTGACTTCTAGTCTCTGATTACAGATATGGGTTGCGGATATTTAACAGCAGAGCGACATAAAAAATTAACAGGCGAGTGTGCTTTTATAGGTAGCATGCCTGGAAAAATGATTAACAATCCCGGTCCTTTTCTGATTCAGGAGGTCTAAAGTCCGCCCGCTGCCCTCCGACCGCAACTATTTAACGAATTTTCCAATTGACAATCCCTGGATAAATGTTTAGTATGCCAAACGTTTGAAATTATAAACGTTTATAATTTCAAACAATCCTCTCCTTTGTTGTTTATAGTCGTACAACTTGTGAGTGTGGCGCCAAATATGGATGTGTAATCCTATTCCACCGGCAAACAAATTGATCATAAGTCATTAAATATTGTAAGTTACATATATAACACCCATGTAACTGAGAGGGATGCAGTCCATGAATACTACCCGCTTGAACAGTTTGAACTAATTGAACGTCGATACACGAGCTAACCAATTATACCTTACGGGTTCACAAAATATGAAATGTAGAGCGAAGTGCCACTTCGCTAATCCCAATATAGAGCACGCGAAGAGACTCTTCGCTCTACAACTGCAACCTTTAAGAAATCACAATTTGTGAACCCGTAAGGTATAACCATTTAACCACTAGGAGACTAAACTGTTCAGACTTCGGACCTCAGATTAAAACCAATTAACGAATCAAAACAGAAAGAGCATCAATGGAAATTATCAATCCACACGACAAATTCTTCAAAGAGATCTTTTCCATAAAGAAAAATGTAATTGATTTTCTCCAGGGAACATTTCCCCCTGAAATTTTGAAAAAGCTGGATTTATCCACTTTAACACAGGATAATAACTCATATATCGACGAAGAACTCAAAGAACATTTTTCAGACATTGTATATACCTGTTTCTGTAAAGACAAAGAACTCCGGATAACCCTTTTATTCGAGCATAAGAGTTATGCCGTAGCATGTCCATATCTACAGTTGATGAAATACCTTTTAAAGATATGGGAAGCAAATAGCAAGCAGGCGCAAAGGCTAATACCGGTAATTCCGGTGATATTGTATCATGGCAAAGATGCGTGGAAAGTCAGAAGGTTCAGAGACTATTTTGAAGGGATAGACGAGGTATTCCACAGGTTTATACCGGAATTTGAATATCTGCTGACGGACCTGAGTTGCTACAGTAATGAGGAAATAAAGGACAGGGCATTTAGAAGGGTATCCCTTCAAATAACCATGTTATTAATGAGGAACATATATAGTGATAGAGTTCTTGACGCCAAGCTAAAGGGATTCTTTGAAATAGGGCGGAAATATTTTGAAGAGGATGAAGGGTTAAAATTTCTGGAAAGTGTGATCAGGTATTTGTACTATGCGTCGGATATAGAGGAAGAACGGGTAATAGAAACCCTAAAAGAGATATCGGAAGAAGGAGGTAAATTAAGTATGACAATAGCGGCTAAATTAATAGAAAAAGGCAAAATGGCTGGTAGGGCGGAAGGTAAAGTAGAAGGTAGGGTAGAAGGTAGAGTAGAAGGCCGGATAGAAGGCCTAAAAGAAGCGATAGAGATTGGTTTGGAGCTAAAGTATGGCGTTGAAGGTTTAAGGCTTCAGGAACGTATCAATAAAATAGTAGTAATAGAAAAGCTGGAGGCAATAAAAGAAGCGGTGAAAATATCAAAGAATATGGAAGAAATTGAAAAATTGCTCTAACATGAAAAACTCATATCGTAACAATTTAGCTTGCCGCAGAGAACGCTGGGACTTTGTCGTGAGCTCCGTCGAACAATCGCAGAGGTTTTTAGGAGATAAAAACAGAAAATTATGCAGGCGCCCACGGGTATTTGTTTTCTCCGTGTTATCCGCGCCCTTTACGGTGAACTATTACCTCATATCTTGTCCATGAAATATGGAAAAGAACTAAATTCACTGGTCAACTCATTAGAAAAAAAGACTCGACCGCAGACCTCTGACCTCTGACTTTTGACTTTCGACCTCCGCCCTCTGGATAATATGAAAATTGAATCAGCTAAGGATTTGCGGGTGTATCAGAAAGCTTATGCACTTGCTATGGAACTGTTTGAACTTTCGAAAGAATTCCCCTGTGAAGAGCGTTTTGCTCTTACAGATCAAATACGCCGATCATCAAGATCAGTCTGCGCCAACCTGAGGGAAGCTTGGGCAAAAAGGCGTTATCCTGCACATTTTGTAAGCAAACTTACAGACTGTGATGGAGAAAACAGTGAAACAGATACATGGTTAGACTTTGTACGAGACAGCAACTACATTACGGACAAACATCATAAGGAGCTGACGTCTGTTTGCTTAGAAGTTGGAAAAATGCTCGGGAGTATGATTAATAATCCAAAGCCGTTTCTGATCTCTGATCTCTGACATCTGACTTCTGATCTCCGACTTCCGACCGCAACTATTTAACGAATTTTCCAATTGACAATCCCTGGATAAATGTTTACTATGCTAAACGTTTGAAATTATAAACGTTTATTATTTCAAACAATCCTCTCTTTTGTTGTTTATAGTCGTACAACTTATGAGTGTGGCGCCAAATATGGATGTGTAATCCTATTCCACCGGCAAACAAATTGATCATAAGTTATTAAATATTGTAAGTTACATATATAATACCCATGTAACCGAGAGGGACTTAGTCCATGATTACTACCCGTTTGCATCAGCTTGAACGGTTTCGCCTTTGCTTTAATCTCTTTGTCCGTTTTCTGCCTACTGCTTAATGTCTACTCTTTAGAAAAAACCTCAACCTCAACCTTCAAAAACCAGACGCTTCCAAAGCAAGAAATGAATTATACCTTAACTAAACTTCTCCCTTCGTTTATCCGCGTTCGGTTAGAAGGGCGTAGTAACCTGCAAAATATCCTGGCAAACACAGGATGGCTCTTTGCGGACCGTATCCTCCGTATGGGTGTTGGGCTGTTTGTAGGCGTGTGGATTGCCCGTTATATGGGTCCTGAACAGTTTGGCGTCTACAATTATGCCATCGTATTTGTCGCCATGTTTTCTGCTCTATCCAATTTGGGATTAGATGGCATCGTTGTGCGCAACATAGTTCGTGATCCCACATCCAAAGATGAGATCTTGGGTACGGCTTTCTTCCTGAAATTTGCTGGGGGAATTATAACCTTAATAGTATCCATTGGAGCGATTTTGTTATTACGCTCCAGCGACAGCGTAACCTGCTGGTTGGTAGGGATTACTGCAATTGGAGCAATTTTCCAAGCATTTGATACCATAGATTTCTGGTTTCAATCTCAGGTAAAATCCAAATATACGGTCTATGTCAGGAATGCGGCATTTTTAATCATTACCTTCGTCAAGATTATACTCATTATGACCCGGTCGTCGCTCATTCTCTTTGCCTGTGCAGGGCTTGCAGAGATCGTTTTAGGTACGATTGGACTTGTCATTGCCTATCGATTAAATGGATACTATCTTAAAAAATGGCGAATTAGTCTTCGGTGCGCGAAAGAGTTACTTACAGATAGTTGGCCACTGATACTCGCAGGTCTGGCAGTTGGGCTTTTTATGAAAATCGATCAAGTTATGCTGAGAGAAATGGTCGGGAGTGAATCCGTAGGAATTTATTCAGCAGCAACGCGTATTTCTGAGGTTTGGTTTTTTGTTCCTGCGGTGATTGTATCCTCGGTTACACCTTCGATCGTTGAAGCAAAGAGGATTAGTGAAACTCTTTACTATCAGAGGCTGCAAAAACTTTTTAATCTTATGGCAGGATTAGCGTTTACAATTGCTATTCCTATAACACTTTTCTCAAAACAACTAGTTTTAATGCTATTTGGAGTAAATTATGTATCTGCTGGACCGGTTTTGGCAATACACATTTGGGCAGTGTTTTTTATGTTCTTAGCAGCGACGCAGAGAGCATGGGATGCAGCAGAAAATCTTATGCTACTATCATTAAAAAGAACACTTATTGGTGCAGTTGTAAATATTATACTCAATATTATATTCATACCTCTGTATTCAAGTATTGGTGCTGCAATTTCTGCAGTAGTCTCCTATGCATTTTCTACATTTTTATCAAATTTCTTTAATCATAAATCACGTCCGATATTTTTTTTCCAAGCCGAGGCGATGTTTTTCGTACGATATTTTAAACATATGTTTGTAGGAAAATTAAGTATCTTTTATGAAAGAAAAACCTAGAATGTTTATTTTTGTTGTCACATATGAAACACAGACAACACTAGGAAAAAGTATATCAAGGAATTCGTATTGTTGGTTTAACTAATTAACCGAGTAAAATTATCACTATTGGAAATATACGATGGTATTGATAAAAGTATTAAAAATGTTTCTTCAAGGATGTAAATTGTGTTTCAAAAATGATTTTGATTATTGGTGGTATTATTTCAAGAATAGAAAGTTTTCTAAACTCAAAAATTATGTGTGGTCAAGATTTAATGTGAGGGACATCGGAATTGGGTTAATGGACCCGATTTATATGAGATATCCAAATCTGACACGGTATCCTCGTGAGATAGAGGTAGAAATAACCACACGCTGTCATTTAAAGTGCCTCGTTTGTGAACATACTTATTGGTCAGATTCGAAATATTCAAAACAAGATATAAACTATGGGGATTTTGTAAAAATATGTGAGCAGTTTCCGAAACTGTCTTTTATCAATGTAACGGGGGAAGGTACTTGTTGGTTAAACAAAGATTTTAACAAAATATTGGAATATTTACATAAAAGAAATATTTATATTTTGATGGTGGAAAGTTTTGATCTTTTTACGAAAGAAAGAGTTGATAAGATATTTGAAACCGATGTAAATAGAATAGAATTGTCACTTGATGCTACCACAAAAGAGACATACGAAAAATTAAAAGTGGGCGCTAATTGGGAACGTGTTATGGATAATTTAAAATATTTGGTAGCAGAGAAAAAACGCAGGGGAACTCCATTCCCTTATCTTTTTGTAAGGTTTATAGTGACATCTGAGAATGTGAATGAAATACCCGCTATGCCAGCCTTAATACACGATCTGGATTTGAATTGTGGTAGAAAAGTAAGCATTGAATTTGTTGGTCTGCTGAATTTTAAAGAAATTGAAAAATACAATGTTGCATGTATCCCAGTAGATATTATAGAACAAACACAAAAGAACGCGAAAAAATTTGGTGTCACCATAATTTGGTCACATACAAATAATAATATGTATTCAATAGACTATTGTGCTAAATGGATACAACCTTACATAATGATGGGTGGATATACTGTGTTAGACTGTGCTCTTGTGATGGCCAACAATAGAGAATATCTCAAGTCTATCAGCCCGGGTTCTTTGCTTGAAAAGAATTTTAAAGATATTTGGTATGGTAACGGCTACAAAAGAGTAAGGCATAGCGTAAACCAAAAAAACAAACCAGTACCTCTTTACTGTAAAGGCTGTCGCGGCGCTAATACGAGTTGTAGAGAGAAAAAATATGGTGTGCATGATTATATGGTCGCAGAGTGCTCAAAATATTAAAGCTTTTTGAGAAAATACGCAGATATGATCCATTATAAGGAAAATGCTATTGAATTGATTCAACAATGGCAGTATACCGGTACGGTTAATCCTGCTCTTTTAGAAGACAAATCCTTTAAACACGTTAAGGAATCTGGTCTAACCAGTCTTCAGTCCTATGTTTACTGGGCAGAAATAGAAAAAGAACACGGCAAAATTGATTTCTCTTCCTATGACCCTATGGTGGAGAAGATAATAAAGCACAAATTAAAATGGGTACCATTTCTGATTTTAGGTCCTAGCTATGCAACTCCCGCATGGTTTCAAGTTTCTGCTGAAAGCGTTTTTGCGAGATGCCTTGAGCATGGCGTTGATTCCAAGATTCAATCTATTTGGAATCCATATTTGCCAGAATATGTTGACCGTTTTCTTGGTGTTTTTGCGAAACATTATCAATCGTCTGATTTGTTTGAAAGCATTTCGCTTGGAATAAGTGGAAACTGGGGAGAGGCTATGTATCCAGTCGGTGGAGGTTTTGGAACGGATTTTCACACTCATAGTGGCTGGTGGTGTGGTGATAAATATGCCCTCGATAGTTATAGACAGCATCTTCTTGAAAAATATAAGGATATTAACCAAATTAATGAATCATACAAAACCTGCTTCACTGATTTCCAAGATGTTACTTTCCCAAGAGAAAAACAAACGAGCTTAGATAACTCAAAGCTAAGGATAAAAGAGATATTACCTTATCAGGTGAAACAACTATTACGCCCTTTGTATAAGACTACGAAGAGTTTTTGGGATGATGTTGTAAGTCTTTATATTAAGAGGCTAAAATCTGATCTTAGAAAAACACGTTCGATACATGAGCAACAAAGGAGGGTAGATTTTGTTACTTGGTACATGGAATCAATGAATGGATGGTCTGATTTTTGGCTCAGCACGGCAAGAAAATATTTTGCAGATGCTGAAATTTATTTGGTAACAGGTGGCTATGGTTTACCTCAAGCAGGTGCTGATTTTTCTGCACAAGCTAAGGTGTCCAAAAAATATAATGCGGGTATAAGGATAACAAATCAGACAGACAATTATTCGGACAGTTTTATCTATACCCGTCTGGTTTCATCAGCATGCAGGTATTATGGGTCTTATTTTACCACAGAAGAAGAATTGGTTAACAACCCCAAAGGGGTGACTATGCGTATTTTTGATGCTGCTACTTCGGGTGCTAAAGGCGCATATTTTAAAAGTATAATAGGATTAGGTGTTGATATATGTTCGGGAAAGACCTTTACTATGGGAGAGCCAACAACCGGAGCTAGTAATTTAAAACGAAACATTTGTTATTATAAGCTTGATGATCCTATAATTGAAGCAGCCGTCATTTTTCCCAATACAACTATTGCAGTAACACCGGTTTTTTTATACGAGCTCTACAAAAAATGTTCAATACTACGATCATTTGTAGATATTGATTTGGTTGATGAAAATATGATAGATGACCGAGCTTTGAATAAATATAGATTTTTGATTTTTCTGGGGGATAATATTCTCCGTGAAAAGACTTTAAAAAATGTTTTGGAATGGATAAAAAATGGAGGAGTTCTTATCAAGAGCAGGTATTTCCCAATAATTCCCTTTTGTAGTGAAGAAAGAGGTATTTATCAGATATTTACAGAAAAATCAGAGGTTAATGAATTTGGTAAAGGATACACCGCTGCGCTCCCTAAATGGGGAAATCGTTTTATAAAGGCTGTTATTTCGTCTGTATACAATGAAGATAGGCTGTATCCTTGGAAAGGGATTGAGAAGATAAGGGGTTTTTCCGATGGAGTATATGCAACACGTTTTTCTGACAGGATACTTTTTTATGATTCTAGGAATTCTGAAATAAGAAGTGAGTTATTAAAAAGAACATGAAGAGGGGGTTTGTATTAAACTGTCGTCGCGAGTTCCAGCGTAAATATGCCATGGGAAATATTTTTCAAACTCCTTTTAAGCAAATATGGTGTTCTCCCCGTTATGCCTGGTTCCGTAAGAAAGTTCACAATAATGTTGTACCGGTTCAGTGTCAGTTCTGTCCTGCGTTCCATGTTTCTCCGTATCACGAGGATCCTGAAGAACTAAAACTCTGGGAGAACAAAGGGTGATTTTCATTAATCCGGATAGTCGTACCAACAAAGACATTCCTAACCTTGCCGTTGCCTACGCTGCTACATTATACCGCGGCAGGGTGGTTGATCTTAATACGATGCCCGATCCAGGCAACCGCTTTCACGATGAAAAGGAAAACGACTATGTTTTGTCTGTTCAATCAAGAAATTACGGCCATGCACAGAAGATAAAGGAAGATATATTCTTAAAACAACCGGCTGCTAGCGTTAGGACCCTCAAGGGTATTCTGGATATCCAGTGCTGTTACCCGTTTATTACGTTCGGTAAGACCTTGAGTATTGATATCCCTTTTTCAGATAATCTTCCGTTTCCTGATTATTCATTGCTTGATTCTTTTCAGATTTTTCTGGCAAAATGGCAATCAGGTGAGTGGTATTACCCCCTTATGACAAGCATTGGCTGTCCGTTTAAATGTACCTATTGTATGAGTCGTTGCAGGGTTTATAAAACCAGATCGGTAGATAATTGCATTGACGAATTGCGACAGGCCCAAGTGAAATGGAACATTAAAAAATTTTGCATCATGGACGACTGTTTTAATCTTAAAAAAGGACGTGTCTTGGAATTTGCTGCAAAGACCAAACCGCTTAACCTGGAATGGATTTGTTCGAACGGGCTTCGCGCGGATTTGTTTGATGAGGAAATCGCTGATGCGATACGGGCTTCCGGGTGCCGATATCTTAGTTTTGGTGTCGAAACTGCTTCTGATAGAATTTTGGGAATGGCACAGAAAGGAGAAACTATTGCCCAGATCGAGAAGGCTGTCTCAATTGCCAAGCCACGTTTTGATTCTATAAATGGATTTTTTATCTTCGGTTTACCGGGAACTACCATGGCGGATGATATCGAGAGCTTGTGTTTTATACTGAAACATGGAATTAATGCCCATCTTAGCGTATATGTTCCGTTCGATAAAGGCATACAAATAGATGCAATTTTTAACAAAGCCTCTTCAGAGACATCTCTTGATAACCATTCGTCTTCACAACCAGACCAGATGTTGCGTTGGGCCAAATGGATTGGGATCAGGGAATCGTCACTCCCGGTAATTTTAAAGTATACGTGCAGATTAATCTTTCTTATTAAATACAGACCCCGTCTTCTTCCAAAACAGTTTCTCACTATTATGAGAATGGTTTATGCCAAGAGTTTATCATCTAACTGACACCCTCCCTTATAGCCATTCTGTTTGGGGTGGAGCCGAACAACTTACGGCAAAATATATCTCTGCGCTTCAGAAACATGCACCAGGGAGACATTTTATAATTTGCCTTTTCCCTTCAGCACCAGAAATTTATCAGGATGCATTTTTTATCAAAAGCGCCTCATCGGTAACGAAAGTCGGACAGATGCTTGCCAATCTTATCCACTTTGACCCAATAGCCTGTCTGGAATTATGTAAATTGTTTTCCCGGCTTCCGGCAAATTCCATTATTCATATCCACAATTGTAAGTACCTTTTCTTTCCGGCGATAGTTGCAAATCTTTTAACCCGGAGACACATGGTTATGTCTATTTATGATTACTGGATTATGTGTCCAAAAGTTTCGCTTGATAGATCGGGGGAGTTTTGTATTGCAATGGAAGGACGTATGTGTGCAGATTGCTATGGTAAACCGGAAAGCAGGGTGAAACAAGCCTACCATCACTGGCGAAGAAGGATTCTTCATACCTCTCTCAGGCAAATTTCTCTGTTTCATGTACTTTCACGTTCATCCGGGGATATCCTCCAAAAAAGCGGGATATCAGAATGCAGGATCAGGATTCTTCCCCAGATTGTTGAGTACGAACGCATTGATGCTATTCCTCCTTTTCAATTTCCGTCTTCTACTATATTATTTTCAGGCTGGATGGATACAAAAAAGGGACTGCACATTGCAGTTGACGCCTTCGGGAAAATTGCTTCAAAGCACCCTGCTGCCCGTCTTGTTGTAGCGAAATTTAAGGCAAATGAATCCTATGAAGCTCAGATTCGGGCAAGGATCAACGCACTTGGTTTACAAGAACGCGTCATATTTTTTGATCGATTGAAACGGAATGAATTTATTGCTTTTCTGAAAGGATGTGACTGTTTGATTATCCCTGAACAATGGGAAAACATGTCACCCGTGGTTTTATGCGAGGCCATGTATGCGGCTAAACCGGTCATTGCTTCAAAGGTGGGAGGCATACCGGAGTTCATTTCCGATGGACACGCCGGCATTCTTGTAGAGCGAAATGACGTGAATGGATTTGCGCACGCAATGGACAGTTTGCTTTCTTCTGAAACGAAACGTTTGGCGATGGGAAATAACGCCCGGCAGGTGGCGGAAGCCATTTTTGATGAGTCGAGGATACTTGACGGCTTTGACGAAATTTACCGAATGGCATTTTGTGGGGACAAACGGCGTTAGCATGAACCCTTCCAGGACCAGTTGTGTTATCCTCTGCGGAGGAAAGGGAAGCAGGGCTTATCCTCTGACCATTGAGAAACAGAAGGCAATGATTACGGTTTATGAACGACCAATTCTTCAATACATTATCGATTATTGGTCTGCCTTTGTCTCCCATTTTATATTTGTTGTAAAATATAAAAAAGAAGAAATTATCCAATACGTTTCTTCGCTTTCAATTCATGCGTCTTTCGCCGAACCGGATGAGTTGCGAGGCATTGCAAACGGACTTCTTTGTGTTGAAAAGTTGGTTCGTGACCAATTTATTGTCGTTCTGGGCGATTGCCTTTGCAAGGGAAGTTTTCAATTACCCCCCACCTTCGAAACTGGAGTAGGTGTTTATGAGACAAATTGCCCCGACGACATCCGGCGCAGCTATTCAGTAGAAATTTCAGAAGGAAAAATCTTTCGAGTTGTGGAAAAACCAAAATTGCTTCCCAACAACCTTTGTGGAATGGGGTATTACTTTCTTGACCGTAGTGTGTTCGATTACATCATTAAAACCTCACCCTCGTCATTGAGAAACGAGGTTGAAATTACCGATGTGCTCCAGAACATGATAGATGACGGAAAGATTTTAAGCGCCTTTCCGTTCACCGGAGAGTATCTCAATGTAACTTTCCCGGATGATTATAAACGTGCGCTGGAAATATTTAAAGACAAGAAAGTTTGTGGAAGAAGTTAAAATTTATGAAAATTTTGTATGACCACCAAATATTTGTTTTTCAAGATTATGGAGGAATCTCAAGATATTTCTACGAACTCATGAATGTGTTTAATAAACAAGAAGACATTCATTTTGATTTGCCACTTCTGTATTCAAATAATCATTATGTAAGAAAAACTGGCTTTTTAACGTGTAAACCTTTTTTGGAAGCAAAAAGTTTTAGAGGCAAAATCAGGCTTCTCAATTTTATAAATAAACACCTTGAGAAAAAATTCCTCTGCAAGAAAGGTTTTGATATTTTTCATCCAACATATTATAATCCTTACTTTTTAAAGTACATAGGAGATAAGCCTTTTGTGCTAACCATATACGATATGGTTTACGAACTATTTCCTCAAATTTTCTCTCCAAGAGATAAAACAAGTGTGCATAAAAAATTATTAGCTTCAAAAGCTACGAAGATAATAGCAATCTCAGAAAATACAAAAAATGATATAATAGAATTGTTTGGCATTAAAGAGAATAAGATAGAAGTCATTTATCTTGGCAATTCACTTTGTGTCGATGCCATGAAAGAAGAGACGGGAATAAGTAGTGAATTGCCTCAAAGATATTTACTCTTTGTAGGCAACAGAAGGGTATATAAAAATTTTGATACATTTATAGAGTCAATTTCACCATTATTAAAAGACGACAAAAATCTTTACCTAATTTGTGCAGGTGGGGGCAAATTTACTCCATCAGAAACAGCGAATTTAGAAAAGTCAGGAGTTATAAAGAAACTAAATCAATGCTCATTTGATGACAATATACTTGCGCAGCTTTATAAAAATGCATTAGCTTTCATATTTCCATCTTTATATGAAGGCTTCGGGATTCCTATTTTAGAAGCTTTCTCTTGTGGGTGTCCTGTTGTAACCAGTAATGTAAGTTCACTTCCTGAGGTTGCAGGTGATGCAGCGGAATACTTTGACCCAACCGATAAAATATCAATTTTAAGTACAGTTAAGAAGGTAATATATGATCATGATTTGAGGTGTAAATTAAAATATAAAGGATACGAAAGGTTAAAAAATTTTTCCTGGGAAAAAACAGCAAATCAAACAAAGATGCTATATAAAAGTATACTATGAAAACGGCAATTATAACGGGCATAACGGGTCAAGACGGAGCATATTTATCAAGTTTTTTACTAAATAAAAATTATAATGTTATTGGTATTGTAAGAAATGCATCGGTAGTGAATGTTAAAAACCTAAAATATCTTGGCGTTTATGATAAGATCGTACTTATAGAAGCTAATCTTTTAGATTTATCAAACATAATCAGAATCCTGGACAAAAACAAACCCGATGAATTTTATAATCTAGCAGCACAAAGCTCTGTAAGTTTATCTTTTGAACAACCAATAGGAACCTTAGAATTTAATATAGTTAGTGTTGCAAATATTTTAGAAGCAATAAAAATAGTTAATCCAAAGATAAAATTTTATCAGGCTTCAAGCAGTGAAATGTTTGGAAATGTCAGAAAAGAAAATCTCCCCGTGACTGAAAATTTTGTTTTTCATCCTGTAAGTCCTTATGGAATTTCTAAAGCTGCAGCACATTGGATAGCGGTAAACTATAGAGAGGCTTATGGTATATTTTCGGCATGCGGTATTCTTTTTAATCACGAGTCGATTTTAAGAGGCAATAATTTTGTTACAAAAAAGATTCTTAATACGGCTGTTAAGATAAGTATGGGGGAGGCTGAAAAATTAAGTTTGGGAAATCTGAAGATTAATAGGGACTGGGGTTATGCTCCGAAATATGTTGAAGCAATGTGGTTGATGTTACAACAGGAATCTCCTAAGGATTATATTATCTGCTCTGGGAAGGCACATAGTTTGGAAGAATTTGTTCAAAAGATTTTTGAAAAATTAGACCTAGAATTAGAGAAATTTGTAACGATAGATAAAAATCTTTATAGGCCTGTAGACCTTGAAATAATATACGGAGATAATTCGGAGGCTAAAGGAAAATTAGGTTGGAATTATGACATGAGTTTTGATCAACTAATGAACAAGCTTATAAAGGATGAAGTCCAGTATGTTAAATTGGAGTTAGATAATCATAGATAATGGATAATATTTTATCATATTCAATATTTTTATTCATGTATTTGATGATAGTAGTATTAATTTGGTGGGGTTTTTTCGGATACTTATTATTACTCCTTTTTTTTTCCATATTTACGAAAGCAAATGGAAGAATAAAGAAAATTGATAATTATCCTTTTATAACTATCATAATTCCTTGTCATAACGAGGAATCTTGGGTGGATAAAAAAGTTGGTAATTTAACAGAAATTGATTATCCAAAAGATAAACTTGAGATTGTTTTTGCTGACGGTAATTCAAAAGACCAAACTGTTGAAAAGATAGAAGCAAAAATCAAAGATATTCCTTATATGAAAGTCATCCAGACAGGCTGCAAAGGTAAAATCCAGCAAATAAATTGTATACTACAAAACACGCAGTCAGATCTTATAATAAATACCGATATGGACACAGTATTACAAAAGGATACAGTCGAAAAATTAGTTAAGGAGTTTGAAGACCCAGATGTTTATGTTGTGGGAGCGTATATTCTGCCCAATACTAGCCTTGATATCGAAAAACAATACTGGGAAAACCAAAATAACTTCCGGGTACTGGAGAGCGAAGTTTATTCAGCATCTATCGTTATAGCACCTTGCTATGCGTATAGAAGACAACTTTTGTCGTCATTTCCAGAAGATTGTGTTGCAGATGATATATATGTTGCTTATTTGGCCAATACAATAGGAAAACGGAGCATATATTTAAAGGATGCAACTGCGTATGAAGAAAGAACACCTTCTACTTTTGCAGAATTATTAAGTCATAAGTTTAGGAAAGCGAATGCATTTATCATTGAGCAGTTGAGATTTATTTATATGCTCCCAAGGATGAGAAACAGATGGAAATTAATTTTCTTAAGCAAGTTACTACAAATAATATTTATGCCTTGGTTATTAATTGCCTATTTTCTGTCAACAATTATCCTTTTGGTTGATGAAATGGATTTTGCCACGGGTTCTTTCGAACTTGGCATAGGTTTTTATTTTGTTATAGGTGCATTAATATTTCTTTTCTTATCCTTCTTAGTATGTCATCTGCTCGTTGAAAGGAGACGCACGTATTTTATTGATTTAAGATATAAAAGACGGTCAAATCTAGCCATATTTTTATTAGTCAACTTAATCCTTTTCATAGCTGGTATTAGCTATCCATTTTACACACAAACAAGTAATTATTCTAAGGTGCAATGATTAACATTTCTATATCAAAAATATCCATTATCATACCTGTGTATAACGAAAGGAATACTATCACAAGTTTAATAAAAAGGGTATGTCTGACAGACCTTTCGTTGACCAAAGAGATAATCGTCGTCGATGATGGTTCAACAGACGATACAAGAGAATTAATACTGGAAATAATTAAGCATCAGACTGATCAAAATAATCTTATAAAATTTTTCCTGCATGAAAAGAACATGGGGAAAGGTGCCGCGTTAAGAACCGGCTTAAAACAAACAACTGGAGATGTTGTTATTATTCAGGATGCTGATTTAGAGTATCCCCCAGAACAATATCCCACCTTAATTGAGCCTATCATAAAAGGTTATGCAGACGTTGTTTACGGTTCAAGATTCCTGGGTGTTCACAGGGTCTTTATGTTCTGGCACTATTTTGGTAATAAAATACTCACGTGGATAACAAATATCCTTTATAACACGATGCTTTCTGATATGGAAACAGGATATAAAATATTTACAAAAAAGGCATTGGAAAATATTGAAATAAAATCGAATCGATTTAATGTGGAACCGGAGTTAACCGCAAAGATATTTAAAAAAAAATATCTTCGTATTGTTGAAGTTCCCATTGCTTATTATGGGAGAACTTATGAAGAGGGCAAAAAAATCACATGGCGGGATGCAATCCCAGCTATATACACATTAATAAAATACAGGTTTATGGATTAATGATAAATTTAAAACGATATATTAAAAAAAACATTGTTAATTTTAAGTATGCAGTTAATTTAAAGAAACCAATCTTGATTTTAAGATTAATAGGTACATTTTTAGGAATTATTGTATTAAAAAAGAAACCGCTGAGATATGTTGATTTTGCGATAGATTATCGTTGTAACCTCAAATGTAATCACTGCTTTAAGACAAGTCTCGAACAGGATGAAACTAAAGAAGATACAAGAAGGCTCTCTATACGAGATTACAAACGGATAGCAAATGAATGCATGGATCTCGGTGCAGTAAATTTTTCATTTCAAGGCGGAGAACTTTTCCTGTACAAGGATTGGGAAAAGATTATTCTTGCATGTGAACCATGGAAAAATATCATATCGGTGACTACTAATGGAACAATGCTTACCGACGAAAACCTTGATCGCTTGAAAAAAACTGGTGTAGATATACTAACAATAAGCTTAGACAGCGCTATTCCGGAAGAACACGATCGCTTCCGCGGTGTAAAAGGAACTTTTGCAAAGGTAATGCAGGGAATAGAGTCAGCGCTTAAAAAAAGATTCAATGTTACCATAGGAACAACTGTATCGCATTCAAATTTGAGATCAGAAGGAATACAAAAACTCATTGACATGACAGTTAAAAAAGGGATTATTCTCAATTTGATACTTGCTGTTCCTGCGGGGAAATGGCAGGATAATCTAGATATCTTGATTACCGGTGAAGATATGGAGTATATAAAAGGATTAACAAAAAAGTCTCCTTACATAAGGACAGATTTTGAAGCAAATTTTGTTCATTGGGGTTGTGGTGCTGCAAAGGAGATCCTTTATATAACCCCCTTTGGTGATGTTCTTGCCTGCCCCTTTATGCATATAAGTTTTGGAAATGTTCTTGATGAACCAATTGTAAAAATTCGAGAAAGGGCATTAGAGAATATTTACCTTGGAAATTATCATGACAAGTGTTTAGTTGCTGAGGATAGACAATTTATCGATACTTATCTTTCGAAGACTTTTGGAAGTAAAAATCTTCCTCTTGATGAAAAGGTGGTGTTTAGCCGAAAGGTAATTAAATGAGTGAATTTTGGAACAAAATCAGTTTTGGCATTGATGTCTTAAAAGCAAAGATGTCTGGACAATACAAACCATTTCAAGTGCAGTTATCGGTAACTAACCGTTGTAATTTGAAGTGCAGTTATTGTTATGCAAACTATCCTGAAAGAACACACAAGGAACTGACTACGGACAATCTTTTCTATATTATAGATGAATTGAAAAAGATTGGTACCAAGAGGATTAATCTTGTTGGTGGAGAGCCCTTGTTAAGAAAGGATATTGGAAAGATTATTGATCATATTAAAGCAAAAGGGATTGAGTGTGTTATGACAAGCAATGGATATATGGTATCCAAAAAAATAAATGATGTTAAAAAGCTTGATCTGCTCTGTATAAGTTTAGATGGTAATAGAGAGGCGAATGATGCCAACAGGGGCAAAGGATCTTATGACATGGCGATAGGCGCTATAAAATTGGCCAAAGAAAATCATATTCCTTTCCAGGTTGCAACTGTTATAACAAAAAATAATCTGAATTCTATAGAATATGTGCTTGAAAAGGGGAAAGAACTCGGATTTTCAGTAGGATTCAGTACTTTGATAAGCCAAACTGTTCATGGAAAGAAAAGCGTGCCCCAGGATATGCCCACAGATGATGAATATAAGCAGATACTAAAAAGGTTAATAGAATTGAAGGAGAAAGGTTATCCGGTTCTATTTTCGAAAAAATCCCTGGAATATGCGCTTAACTGGAGATTGGGCTATCAAAAGGAAAAGTTCATGGGGGAAAAACCTGATTTTAAGTATATAAAGTGTAATGCGGGCAAGTTCTTTTGTATAATTGATGTAAATGGAGATGTGTATCCCTGTCCAACACTTGTTGACGTAATTAAGCCCTTAAATTGTCTCGAACATGGAATAAAAAAGGCGTTTAAATACGTTAACAACCATCCTTGTTATACATGTCATATTCCATGTCAGAATGAATTTAACCTTATGTATTCTTTTAATCTTAGTGTGTTATTTAATATTGCAAAGAATTATAAGAGTGGAATGCGATGAAGTTATTACTTTTTGCGCCACTTATTACAGTAGATAAAGATCTTGAAGGTAGTTTTGGAGCCTTCCCCCCCTCTTGGATTGGCTTATATTGCTGCTATGCTTGAAAAATCAGGTCATTCAGTAAAAATAGTTGATTGTCTGATAGAAGGTTTTAATATCAGAAAAAAGATGGGAAATAATGTGCGCATTGGCTTGTCAGAAGAAGATATTATTAAAAAGGTTCAAAATTTTCTGCCAAATGTAGTAGGTATCTCAAACAACTTTACACTATATGACAAAGACGCGATAGCCTTATCAAAGTTGATAAAGAACAAATTTCCTGATGTTCTGCTTGTTTTGGGAGGTGCTCATGTGACAATGGAGTATCCTAAAATTATAAAATTGCCTTTTGTTGATGTGGTTGTTCGCGGTGAAGGAGAATATACGTTTGAAGAACTCCTTAACGCTGTTTCAAATAAGGAACCTTTGAATAATATTAAAGGTATTGTGTGGAAGAAAGAGGATAGTTCTATAGTAGAAAATGAGCTTAGGGAACCAATTGGCGTTCTTGATGAACTCCCTATGCCTGCTTATCATCTTTTAAAGATGGAACTTTATTTAAAACAGAAATCAAACAATTTTGCATTTAGTAAGAACTTTCCCATAGGGCACATGATAACAAGTCGTGGTTGCGCCTATAATTGTATATTTTGCAGCACTACAAAGAATTTCAAGAAGTTCAGATCTCGTTCTCCTGAAAAGGTACTATACTCAATCAGACTGGAATCACGGGTTTCTGACGTGCTCATTCATTACCTTCCATGCCCTTTTAATTGTGCTCAGATTGGGATTATACTCAATCAAACCGAAGCCATTGGTTTCAGTCTGATTGAGTATAGATGAAATCGAATTTTTGATAAAAAATTATGGTGTAAAGGAAATCCACTTTCACGATGACAGTTTTCTGGTTGACCCAGAGAGAGTTAATTCAATTTGTAAGGGCTTAATAGAAAGAAAGATTATAATTAGCTGGCAGGTTTCCCAAGGAGTAAGGGTTTTGGGAATCAAGCCCGGCATGTTGGAAATGATGCAAAAGAGTGGCATGTATAGAGTTGGTTTTCCTATAGAGACTGCTTCTTTGAGGACACAAAAATTTATTAGAAAACGAATTAATTTGGATAAGGCTTTAAATATAATTGGCGAATGTAATCGTTTGGGAATATACACTTTCGCAAACTTTATTATTGGTTTTCCCTATGAAACCAAGGAAGATATTGAACAAACCTCCGAGTTTATTTTTAAAAGTACTCCTGATTTTGTCAAACTATTGATATGTCAGCCACTGGCAGGTTCAGATCTTTATCCTATTTACATTAAGGAAGGGCTTCTAAAAGAAGATATGCTAAGTTCCAGTGGTTATGAGAAGACTCAATATGATACGTTAAACTTCACTGCTAAAGAACTTAATAAAATGCGTATAGAAATTACAAGAAAATTCCAGAAAATCAAATTAAGACAACTTTTAAGTATAAATGGCTTTAAAAGGTTAATCCTTCCAAAAGTTAACTCTATAGATAAAATTTGTTATTTTTTTAGATTGATATGGCTATCACTTAAAAATCTGATTCTTAGAAGGGCGTTTTTTGGAGTTTAAGAGGACGATGATTGTTGAAAGGATTAAACTGGCGAAATATTATTTATTCAAAAGTAAAAATACAGGTCTAAGTTATCCTTCTGTTATAGGAATAGAGACTACAAGTAGATGCAATATTGACTGTATTATGTGCCCCCGCCAGGAGATGACAAGACAAACAGGGGATATGGATATAAAGCTTTTTAAGAAAATAATAAATGATATAAAGGGGAAAGTAGAGTTTATATGGTTGCAAGATTACGGAGAGCCTTTTCTAAATAAAAATATTTTCAAAATGATCGCATACGCAAAGCGGCATGGCTTAAGGACTGGAATCTCTACCAATGCGACAGTTCTCAACAATGATATAATAGTAAATATATTAAATTCAGGGCTTGATTACATAATATTTGCATTTGACGGGGCGACTAAAGAGACGTATGAAAAGATAAGAAAAGGGGCGAATTTTGAAAAGGTAACTAATAATATAAATGATTTTTTGGCTAATAAAACGGCATGCAATACAAGGATATTCACAGTTGTACAATGTATTCAGATGGAGAATACAGAAAGTGAAATAAACGACTTTGTTAAAATGTGGAAAGTTAAAGGGGTTGATGGGATAAGGATAAGACAGGTTACCTATAGCGGAAAAGATAAATTCGAAAATAGTTTAAATGGACGTCCTTGTTACTGGCTATGGAGCGATCCTCACATCAAGTGGGATGGAACAGTAGTGCCATGCTGCCAAGATGTGAATGCGGTATACCCGCTTGGGAATATCAAAGAAAATTCTTTGGGAAAATTATGGAATTCAGAAAAAATGATTCGATTGAGAGAAAAGCATATCTCCGGTAAGTATCACGAGATAGCTCTTTGTAAGGGCTGTAATATGTATCAACCGAGCCTGCCTTTAATCATAGGAAGTTCATTTTTTAGATATTTTGCTTTAAACAAATTTATTCCAAGAGTGGAAACAATACTTTCAAAAATTAGATATAGAGAAAAATGAAAATAACCCTTGTTTATCCACTGACCTTCACGATTATGCAAAAGAAAACAAGATGCTCAACATAACTACTTACAATGACTATGGATATTATGGGAACAAACCTCCTTTAAGATTATTAGACTTGACAAGTAAGGAGATTATCGCATTAAAAAAACAACTTTTAAAAGAATTTTTTTTCAACCTTTATAAAAATATTCTTAAGTATATGGAGATATTCTTTTTTAGGAGTAGAGGGGAAAGGAAGTTTTACTTTTCAATAATCAAAAGATTGTTTTCGGCGAGAGTAAAATGGTTGAGATTTGGAGGTAACTGACTTGCCATGAGGTTTCTGCTTGTTACTTCATTACGGAAAGAACTGGTTAAGGTATGGGTTTGCCAGGAGACATCATCAGCAGGCAGCCTGCTTCCCCCGGTGGACATTGCAAGTATTGCTTCTGCTATCAGGCAGAAACACCATGATGTTAAAATTGCGGATTTAAGATGTTACAAAGATCCCTTAAAGGAATATCATAAAGAGCTTGAGGTTTTCAAACCCGAATATATTGTCTTGAACATTTCTACAACAAGTGCAAATTATGATTATGAAATTATTGCAAATACCCCTGATGACATAAAGAGTATATGTTTCGGCACGCATGCCCAGTCAGTATCCCACGAATGTTTTGAAAAAGGGGTAGATTATATATTAATTGGAGACCCTGAAGCCGCTGTGTTAAATCTTATAGAGAACAACATGAATGGTGGATCCTCTCAAGGAGTATTGACATACGATTCCAGGAGGAAAGAACCTTGTTACTGGGAAGATCTGGACAGCATGCCATTCCCCTCTTTAGACCTTCTTACCTTACATAAGTATTACGCTCCCTATATAAAGCGAGGGAATCCTTTTACATTACTACTTGGCAGCAGGGGTTGTCATTATTCTTGTACATATTGCCTTTATCCGGTATTTTTTGGCAATAAATCCAGGTTGAGAAGTGTGGGAAATATCGTTGCTGAAATTAAAGAAGATTACGAAAGATATGGGATAAGGGAGTTCTATTTCCTTGATGCAACTTTCAACATCACCAAAAAACGGGTGGAGAGTTTCTGCAATGAATTATTAAGTCATAATTTACAAATAAGTTGGTCATGCAACATGAGAGTGAGTCCTATATCAATAGAGATGCTTAGGCTTATGAAGAAAGCTGGATGTAACAGAATATTTTATGGGGTAGAAGACCAGGATCTCTTAGAAGATACCGGGAAGAAGACTACAAAGGAACTAACCGTTGATGCATTTCGAAGGACCAAAGAGGCGGGTATATCAACAGTTGCCTTTACGATGTTGTTTCCGCGGCAGGATGTAGATGAAAATGAGTATAAAAGAAATATGCTTTTAGTCCTGGATATGCTGGAAGCAGACGCATTTCAATGCAACATAGCTATACCATTCCCAGGCACAGAGATGCATGATAAGCTTGTTGAAAGTGGTGGCATGAGTACAGACTGGAATCTATATGACCCACATGGTGAGAAATTACCGTATAAAAGCAATGGGAACTTAATGAAAATAAGAAAGGGTATTTATAGAGGGTTTCTTATCTCACATCCGATTAGAGCACTAAAAATTTTAACAAACATGAACATGAAAAGTCTTAGGTCCGCGGTTATTACATTTTTAAAGAATAATCTGTAATTATTATTTTGTAGATGCTAAACAAAATGAAGAGTATGTGATATTTTGTTCCTAAGTACACATAAGCATAGTTATGCGTGATTATTTTGTTTGGGGACAAATGGTGGACAAAAATATAAAAAATAATATATTCATCACAGGCGCTGCTGGTTATGTGGGTAGAAATTTAGTCAACAAACTGGGTCTTAGTAATAATAATAAAATATTTGCACTTATAAGAAAACCGGGTGAGCATTTTGATAAAGGAATAGAGGTTGTTGTGGGAGATATACTTAACCCTGCAAGCTTTACTTCTGTTTTGAATAAATGTGACCTCGTCTTTCACTGTGCATCTTATATATCATTCAAGAAAAAAGACTTTCAACAAGCTTATGAGGTTAATGTTGAGGGGACAAGGAATATTTTAGAAGCAGCAAATCAAACCGGGGTAAAAAAAGTAGTCCATCTAAGTGCATGTGCAGTTCTTGGATTCTCTACTGATAAAAATAAAGTTATTAACGAGAACGCTAATCCAGAAATTACCAAAGATAATGTTTATGCATATACCAAGAAATTAGCGGAAGAAAAGGTTCAGAAATATGTTCAGAAAGGGTTAGATATTTCTATCGCAAATATTGCCACAGTATATGGGCAGGGAGATGGGAATTTAAATTCTGGAACCATTATAAAATCCATTTATGAGGGTAAAATGAGACTCATCCCACCGGGCGGAACAAGTTTCGTCTCAGTAGATGATCTGATAGATGGCTTGCTATTATTAGCACAAAAAGGTAAAGCTGGAGAGCGTTATATTTTTTGCACTGAAAATATGGAATACAAAATACTTTTTCAAAGAATCGCAAAAACTTTAAATTTAAAAGAAGTACGTTTTAAGTTACCCCAGTTCACGTATTCTCCAGTTTTATTAGCAATAAAGTGTGTAGAACCATTTTTGTCTCTTACCAGAAATGGAATCAATTTGCTGACACCCCAAATTTTAAAAGAGACTTATGGATATAAATATTTTACCTCAAAAAAGGCGAGAGAAGAATTAGGCTGGAAATCTTCACAGAATTTTGAAGAAACAGTACAAAAGGCATTTAATTACTATAAGGAAAATAATTTAATCTAAAAACATGATTGATTTAGAGCAGCAAGTAAAAAGGGCCAATAAAGATTTCTATGATATTATTGGGCATTCCTACGAAGCTATTGATGGCCGGAGATCAGAACGTTTAATTCGTTATGTCGAGATACAATTTGAAAAAATATTAAATAACACGAATGCCAATTCAATCCTGGATCTGGGATGTGGCGGTGGATTTATATCCAGAATTGCAAAAGATTATTTTAAACATAGGTATGCTGTGGATATTTCCCATAAAATTATCAAAAGTATAGAAGACAAAACTCTTTATAGCGTAACCGCTGATACAGATATGATTCCGATAAAAGATGCTAAACTAAACTGTGTTGTTACATTTGCAGTTTTGCATCATTGCTATTCATATGAAAAAATTTTATCTGAAATTTATCGGGTTTTGACTAAGGGTGGAATTTATTATTCAGATCATGATATGGATTCTTTCTTTTTCAGACGTTTTAAACCGTTACTAAATATTTATCGTAAAATAAATGATGCAAGCAGAGATTATATGGCAAAGTTTAATCAATTATCAGAAGATATGTATAACTATTCCGAATTTCACCAGAACGGGATTCCTTCCCCAGTGATTGAAACAACGCTAAAACGCATAGGGTTTAAGGATGTTAGGTATGAATACCATTGGTATGGACTGTCTCTGTTGACAGATAAAATGTTTGGCAAAAGATCTTATAAACGGGGCTATGCCCCCCTGGTTCGGATTTTCGCTGTTAAATAAAGGAGTTTTCGTGAAAGTTTTATTGCTTTCTCCCCCATTTCTTCGTGGTTACATGCGCAATGCACGTTGTGATTTTGTTTCTCTATCGGGAACCCAATGGTATCCGCTTTTATTAGGGTATTGCGGTGCATGGCTTGAGAAGTGCGGACATAACGTTAAACTTGTTGATGCCCCATCATACAACCTGGATCATCAAACTACTGAGAAGCTAGTTATTGATTATAAACCAGAATGGCTTATCGTTTATACAGGAAGAATAAGTGAGGATAATGATGTGGCATTCGCTGATAAGCTGACAGAACAAATTGGTTGTGAGACAGTTATTGTCGGCCCGTATGCTTCTACCTTTCCAAAGGAGACATTGAAAAAAGCAAAAAGAGTAAAATATCTTATTACTGGGGAATTCGAATTACCTGTGCAGGAGATTATCGAAGGAAAGAAACATGCTGAGATCTCTAATTTGGTGTACAAAGATGGGCATGAAATTATTCAAAACCCAGAAAAGCCTTATCTTGACACTAAACAGTTAGACCAAATCCCTTTTTTATCACGGTTTTTCAAAAAACATCTGGATGTCTACAAGTATAAAACCATATCTGAACCCTACCCTTTTATGGATATTATGACGGGTAGGGGTTGTAAATGGGGACATTGTACGTATTGCTTGTGGGTAAATTCGTATGTTAAAGGCCCTGTTTATAATTGCAGAAGTATCGAGAATGTTATTGAGGAAATGCAATTTATTACAAAAGAAATGTCTGAAATAAAGTCTATTATGATTCAAGATGATACATTTACAGAAGAAAGGGCAAGGGAATTTTCTGAAGCCAAACTGCGGGCTGGGATAAAACTCAAGTGGTCGTGCTATGCAAGGGGTAATATGTCGTACGATGTCTTAAAATTAATGAAAAGAGCGAATTGCCTGAACTTGCATGTTGGTTTTGAATCGGCTGATCAGGGTATATTAAGAGAAATTAAAAAGGGAGTGACTAAAGACAGAATGACCAAATTTACCATCGATGCAAAAAATGCCGGCCTCAGAATACATGGTGATTTTGCCATCGGTTTTCCTGGTGAAACGAAAAAATCTGCTCTGGAAACTATAAAATGGGCTTGTAAGATAAGACCGCACACCGCCCAATTTCAATTGATGATTCCATTCCCAGGAACTCCGTTTCATAACGAATTAAAAGAAAAAGGCTGGTTGAAGGACAATATGCCGCATTACCCTGAATTATTAACAGAGGAACTAGAGACCATGGCAAAAAAAGCTTACAGAAAATTTTATATAAGCCTTCCCTTTGTAAAACAGATTTTGATACATCCCTACGAGATGTTTTTTTCACGCATTGAAACCTACTACAGGGCAATTCCAGCTATATTTTGGAAGAAATATATTCGGTGATTTTTGTTTGATGAGAATTCTTTTCATAAAATTTATAAGATATTGCAGATGTAAGATGAAGAAAAAAAGTTTGTTTATTGATATTGTATTTATATTGATCTACGGAACTTTATTATCTATGTTTTTAATATCTGCCCGAACTAAAGTTAAAACAATTTTTGAATGGATTTACTATGCTTTTTGAAAATATTATAAATCATATTATTTTATTGTTTTTTTTTGGTGTGTCTTATGGTTTGGGTCGTTTTGTATTTAAAAATTTTCTATTTGCTATTGCATTTGGAATATCCATTTTATCGTTCGCTATCTATAACATATTCTTGGTTTTTGGAATTAATTTTTTTACGGTAAGTTCAATATTTGCAATCTTATTAATATCTTTAATAGTGTTTACTATTATAAATCGAAAGAAAATTATTATTTTTAAGGTAAGAAGTCAATTCTTCCTTTGTTCTTTTAATAAATTGTTCTGCATGGAGTTTGTAATACTATTTTTTTTACTAAGTATATATTTTATACGGTGTGTTTTTCCTATAGCTGATGAGGATTCAATGAGGCAGTACCTCTATCTGCCTAAGCTATATATATCGGGCGGAGATTTCTCAGCAGGGAATTTTCTTCCGCATGGCCGTGAGTCTTTATGGTACCCGAGTCTCATCGCTTTTTTGGCTTATTTCGGAACTTTAGATATTGCCTCGATTTTTAATTTCTATTTAGTTCTTCTTATGGTAGGGACTCTGTATGGGTTGTGCTTAAGTGCTCTCAGTCAAGGTAGGATTAATTTTAATTCATTTTGTCTGGTTTTATGCATTTTTCTAGCCAATCCATTAATGAATTATATTATCTCCACAGGAAGGCCATATATTCTTATTGGTTATTTATGCACAACACTTTTATATTTTCTTTTATTGAATTTCAATAAAAGAAATTCTGACAATTTATATATTTTATTTGTGAGCCTAGTAGGTGGGGCACTTGTTTCGGTAAATCATTTAGGATTGGCCATATTAGGCTTTTTCTTTATAGCGCTGTTTATTAGCAATTATAGCGTATTAAACAAAAAATATATTACATTAATCTCTATTTCTGGCATATCGGCATTCATGTATGCATTGCCTTTTTATGTGAGAACTTATTTTATGGGTCATTTGTTTTATCCTTTTACACCGGACTGTAAAATACCAATAAATGAATTTACTGGTCTTTTAGCGCCAATAAAGGCCGTATTTATAATATCGACTCGGAATTGTCAGGGAGGTTGTTCTGCCCATATTGGTATTTTGTATCTTTCTTTTTTCCCAATTTTGTTCTATTTTATCGTTAAAAAACGCCTATGGCATATTAGGATTCTTTTTTTCGTTTTTGTGTTTATTCTGTTATATTATTTCATTTGGTTATCAAAGATTCCACAAGCACGTTCGCTTATTGGTATTTTCCCGCCATACCTTCTATTATTGTATCTGTTGGTTGATTTGAAAAAACCACTTTACAAGTATGCAATTTGTCTTTTTTCTGTATTAATGATAGCCTATAGCGTTTTACAGCTTGGCAGATTTGGTTATGTCAATTATTTGCTAGGTAAACAGTCGAAAGTTGACTTTGTTTATCACGTGTTGAACAAATGGGGTTCGAATGAAAAATTTTACGATGAACCAAATGAAATTGTAAACTATATCATTTCTAATTTTCAAAACAATGATGTTGTTTTTTGTGATGGGGTATTTCCCCTTACATTGTTACCAAATAAAGTATTTAACGTAAGTTTTGAAAAACAAGGCCAAATAAAAGGACACAATACTATTTTTATCTGTCAAAATTCCGTCCAGCAGATGCTTACTCCGCTGAAACGTTTTAAAAATTATACTCTATATGCCTATCAATAAAGAAAGGTTTTTTATTAATAAAATCATTGTGTGCCAGCAGCATTATAATGATATAGCTGAAAAGTACGCAAGGAATTGAGGACTCGGTAAGGAATAAAATGAAACATTATTGTTTAAAAGAAGACAGAGAGGTCCGCATAAATTACCTGTGAAAATTAGTGTAATTATTCCAACGTTTAATAGCGCAAAGACCATTGAAGATGCTCTTAAAAGCATCGTAGGCCAGAATTGGCCTGATCTTCAAATTATTATACAAGATGGTGGATCTGCGGATGACACCAAAACCATCGTTGCAAAATACCCACCAGCTCTAACAGGCTGGCAGTCAGAACCAGACAACGGCATATATGATGCCATGAACAAAGGAATTGGTCGTGCAAATGGTGAAATTATTGCCATTCTTAACAGTGACGATGCATGGTTGCCGGGTACACTTGATCGTGTTGCATCCGCATTTTCACGTAATCCCGATGTTGGTATAGTTTCCGGATCGATTGAAGTGTGGGAAGATTCTCCTGATGGTGCTAAGGTTATTTTAAAATCGAGCTTACTTCATTTGCATAAAGGTTTAACTGTACAGCACCCGGCTACATTCGTGCGACGTAAGGTGTATGAACGTGTCGGACTCTTTAATACCCGTTATCGAATAGGCGCTGACTATGATTTTGTGCTGAGATGTCTCAAGGCCAATATTCCATGGATTATACTCAATGATGTACTTGTTCGCATGCGAGCCGGTGGAAAGGGTGGTTCAACCTTTAACGTCGAAGATTGGACGATTCGCCGATCTTACACGCTTTCATCAACCATTAACGAAACGTGTATTTGTGCAAACAGCTTCACACGTTATTTAGCCAGGCAGTTTATTTTAAAAATTTTTGGTAGAAAGACCTTATCAATTTTTAGAGGTTATCTATGGCAAAAACGCACGTATCGATAGATAATTATTTGGTAGAGAAAACTTGCATGATATGGAGAATAATAAGATATTCTAGTATTTATAGAATTTTAAATACTACTTTCAAAAATCTTTACTGCGCCGAGCACACTATTTTCCCATGAAAAAGCTTTTGCCCTTTCTATTGCTTTTCTTGACAAGACAGAGGTCATCTCCTGATTATTTAGTGTCTTAAATATCGCATCCGTAATTGCAACCGGGTTCATTGGATCAAAATAAATAGCAGCATCTGCACAAATCTCTGTCATAGGTTCCATCTGAGAAGCAAGCACCGGAGCACCGCAAGCCATCGCCTCCACCAAAGTCATTCCAAATGATTCACAGGTTGAAGGATAAACAAAAATCACACAGCTAGAATAGAGATAAGGCAATTCCTCATAGGGAACATTGCCTAAAAATACAACTCGGGTCTCATATCCTTGCTCTACAATAAAAGCCTTCATTTCATCGTAATATTCCCTATCAAAACACTTTCCCGCAAACACAAGTTGAACGTCATCATCGATCTTACCCTTCAGTAGTATAAACGCCTTTATAAGCTCAAAGAAATTTTTGTATCTCTGAATGTGAGATACATAAAGGATAAACTTATCTAAACCATATTTTTTCTTTAATAGATAAGATGTTTTATCTTCAGTACGGGGATAAAATACTTCTTTATCTATACCGTGATAAATGACCTCCGCATGCCGGGCTAATGTCCCGGATTTTTCTGTAATAGCATATGCTTTCATAGAAGGGAAAATGATTCGCTGTGCCCTCTTGAGCGATAGTATTGTTAATGATTTTAATAATTTCAATCTTATTTTTTGAATCAAACCCTGCCCTTTTGCGAGCTCGTTGTTAAATGGTTCAACGTTTTGTACCATAACAACATTTGGTATTGTTGAAAAAAGGGGACATATATTCCCAGGAGAAAAAAGGACATCAACATTCTCTTTTTTCAGGAAGGAAGGGAGAATAAGTTGTTCCCACAAGATGCGTAGTATCGAACTTTTTGAGGGTATTCTAAAAGACAAGAATTTAAAATCCGGATGTTGAAAATAAAATGTTTCTTTTCCTTTGGGTGTTGTAAGGATAAGAAATTGGTGATGTGTATTTAACTTTGACAGATATGTTAAAAGATTTTTTATATAAGTAACACCTCCGCCGGCAACGGCAGACATTGTATTGATTGCTATTTTCATATTTATTTATAGCGTTTAGCCACGAATTTACACTAATTTACATGAAATGTACGGGAATGAATAGAAATGTAACGCGTTAGTTTTTTGAAAAAGCATGGGCGAGTATCTATTCAGCGTATTTTCACCCACTGTCGCTACGAGCTGGCAAAAGCAGGCAATTCACCACGGAATAGCATCTGTAATGCCCGGCTCAAATTTACCCCTTGTTTTCGACAGGTCGAGAGATAACTCCGAATGCGGCAGAAAATTTTTGCTCCCTCCAAAGAACGAAAACAGCCCGATATCTTCTGCTGAACCTTCGTCATCCTGATATCGTTTTCTGCCAAATTGTTCGTAAAGGGGACATTTTTATTGTCCATAAACCTCAGCACATCACCCTCATCCACATGCATCACCTCTGATTTTGTAAGTTCTTCTCTGTCTCTCACATCAAAGGGTTCCAAAGACTCGTAGGCTTCCCTGTTAAGGTTGTAAATAGAACCTTCACTCACCGGTATCCCAATCTGCCCTTCAAAATACTCCTGTATCCTCTTGTAGGGTATCAATTGATACTGCGACATATAGACTGCATGCGCTTTCAAATCCGGACCATACTGCACCGCCTTTGCTACCCCTTCCGGAAATGACGCTACAATTCTACTTTCATTACTTCCACCTCATCAGGATTGTCTACTTTTTTGAGCGTTACTCCATCACGGCCCTTTTGCCCGCCTGCCTTCCTTTCACCCTTCGCCTTGCTTTCTCTCTTGCGATTCGGATCACTTGAGGCACTTGAGGGCGGCTTGCTGCTGTTGCTCGTTATGGATATGCAGATTATGTGCCTGCCAAAATTCCTAATTCTGCCAGTCCACCCCCTTGATCCCCCGCCAGCGGGGGACAGTAGCCAGCCACATCTCCAAAAATTTCATACCATTGTGGGGAATATAAAATATGGGGACACTTCCCAAGGGTTTTTTCGGTATACCGCTAAATAAACGCATGAGGGGATTATGAGAATAAACGCGGAGAGGGAAATTATCATGCCAATGACAAAAGATTTTGGTTCGTACAAAAACCTGACGATGTGTTCTCCTTTTTCAAGGAAGACAGACCGTATCACGTAATTTGTTTTATATATCCTGCTCTTCCTCCCGTCCACATAGGCATTCCATCCCGGATAATAAGTATCGCCCAGGACAAGGTATCCATCTGCCGCAAGAGACGCCTTAATTGTTACACTGTTTGGCGTATATTCAAGTATTTCCGGCAATGGTTCGTTTCGTATGTTTTGCAACCCGGCAGTGCGGACAGGCGGCAATGGATCTTCTACAATAATATATTCTTCCGGTTGAAATGCATCGCCTGAAAGTTCCTTAAATATTGCATCTCTGCTATGAAGTTCCTTTGCCTTCCGGACAATAAAAGCGCGCGGCAGTGCATGGGTGTTTTCAAAAATGGCGTATCTGGTGTCCGTGTATAATAATGTAAAGTCCGGATGATTTATTCTTACGTTTGAGGGAAGCAGCAGATATTTCACATTTAGGAGGTTGGTCAGTTTGGAAATGTTAGATACCTCCATTACTATGTTTGGCTGTTCAAAGGGCTTTCCGCTTAGCAGATTAACAAACTCGCTGTACTCCTTTATCACATTGGCGTCGTATCCTCCTATATTTGCGATATCGTGCGCCATGCCCTGATTCAACTCAAAATGTCCGATCGTTGTTATGCGGGACGGGTGAGGGTCTTTCTTCAAGACATCGGTTACTTCTTTATTCCAAAAACACTCCTGAAGATCAAATGTGACCATATAGCGGTTTCCAAACATCCACAAATCTCCGAATAGCAATGCGATAGTCATGGGAATGAGCACTTTTTTATGTACCCTTCCGTTTCTCCAAACTCCGATAATGAGCAGGCTGAGTATTGCTATTATTACGGTTTTTATTGCGCTCTTGCCGGCTACGGCAAAGGTCGTTTGCAGAAAACCGGCGTCGTTCAGTTCGGGCAGAGTTGTGTAGCGGTCGCCCAGTGAGTTGATTTTGTGGATAATGCCATACCACTCGCCAAACCCCACATTACATAAAAAGAATATGATGAAAAATATGCTTATTGCGGCAACTATGCCAATGAGAATAAAGAGGTACGTTTTTATCTTCTTTTTTACAAATGGGGCGTTTTGTAAATGTTCCATTCCGAAACCGGCAAGTGCAGAAAGAGAGAAGGCGACGATGAATATAAACTTGGAATTCCCCCTAAACATGTTAAAACCAGGCACAATAGTGTAAAGCGCTTTAAAAAGCGGGGTAAATCTGCCCAGGGCGAGGATTGCGGTTATCAGTGCAAGTATTAAAAACACCCTGGTATAGTTATTTTTAAAACAAAGTAAGGCTGCGCCGCATAATATTAGAGAAGGAATGCCTGTATATAATGACATTTCCCATAGATAGCATCGCCCCCAATACGGCGCATTAAACAAATCGCCAAAGAAATCGGGGATAAAGAGGGTAATAAAGTTTTCAGGTAAAAAAGAAAACTGCCCCACCCATTCATACGTGAGTGTTTGCCTGGTGGAGTGCTTCACCATTTCAAAGGCCGGAAGCAACTGTATCGAAGAAAGGAGGGCGCCTGTAATATAAATGACAAAAATGCCGGCAAGTGAATAACCCGCCAGCCTCCGGTTTTTGTGTCCGGCAAACTCCTGCAGAATACGCACGATAAAGTACAGCGATACGGCAATTGCCGTATAAAAGAAATACTGGGGATGCCCTGCCAATATATTGCAGGCAACGGCAACGCCTCCGGCAAAGGCATACAAAAGATTTCTGGTTCGGATAAAAAACTCAGAAAACAAGAGAATAAGCGGCAGCCATATCATAGTGCACAGGTTTGGCAGGTGACCGGGATAGACGTGGAATATCTGCGGAGCGCAAAACATAAAGATAATGGCAGAAATTATGCAGCTGGTCCGGGATAGCCCGCCTGCCTCTCTGTTCTTCAAAGGAGATGCACCCTGCCTTTCTGCTCCGGAAAAACGAAGATATCTCATGTAGAGATAGGTAAACACTCCGGACAAAAATACGTGCAGGATGATGCTGTAATTAATTGCAACATGAATGGGAAATAGGAGAAAAATAAGATTAAACGGATAAAACAGTGCGGACTGTATGCCGCCAACAAAGGGTGATCCGCTGTAGATATAAGGATTCCAAAGGGGCAGTGTACCCTTTGCCAGTGTATTAAAACCAAAATATCTCCAATAAAAGAGCTGGTGCCGCGTATCGGTGTTCTGGTCACTCAGAATAACGGCATCGAAAGGAATAACGACCTTGTGGAAATATGCCAACGTGAGTAGCAACAATGTAAGGGTGGCATACCAGTCATATTTCGACCAGGCAATATTCTTGCCTTCGTTTGAAAGCAAAGTAGAATTATAAGGAGTAGTTTTCATTATGTAGTATCGGTATAAAATGTAGAGACGCATTGCATGCGTCTCTACAAAAATAGTGAAAGTCCTAAACATAAATTGTAGAGGCGCTGATAGCTAATAGCTGATTGTCATGAGCGATGAGCCATGCGCCAAATCGCCACCACACGAAACAGTTTACTTTTTTCGTATTCCATTGCAAGCGAAAACATGCAAAGTAAAAACTCATTTCTCTTAACATTTCTGTGTATCGCGGCGATTGGCTGTTATGCGGCCATCGCGCAGGTAATATTGATGCGTGAATTCCTGAACATATTTTACGGTAACGAGCTTTGCCTGGGCATTGTATTTGGCGCATGGTTCCTCGGAATAGCTTCAGGCACCTTTTCCGGCGCAAAGCTGGAGCGCATTTTTAAACAACCTGTGATAATTTTTATCCTCTTTTTGTTCTCCATGTGCCTTGTCCTGCCCGTCCAGATTGTGGCAATACGCGGAGTGCGCTTGCTTATGAACATCGGAAGTGGCGAGTATGTATCCCTCTTGCCTCTTATCCTTATTACCGTAAGCATGGTTTTGCCCTTTAGTTTTATTATTGGCGTCGTCTTTCCGTTTTCGGCAAAGGTTGTTTTGGGATCGACCAAAGACGCCGCTACCGATATCGGAGCGGTTTACGTAATCGAATCGCTGGGCAGTCTTGTTGGCGGTTTGATGTTTTCCTTTTATCTCGTCTCAAAATTTCATTCGATGCAAATCGTTGTCCTGATGAATGCCGGGATGTTTTTCGTCTTGTTCCTCATGCTGCGCGCCGAACGAAAAAAAGAAAGGGTTCGAAGAAGAGTGACTTTCTATTTTCTGGCGCTGGGATTAACGGCGGGCATGATTACACTCTGGTTTTCACCGGTTCCGGAAAGGATTGATGCATGGTCAGCCAAAATGCGGTGGAATACCTTTGCCCATAACATTGAACTAACTGCATCAGCGAATTCAAAATATCAGCATATTGACATCGGCAAACAGGCGGGACAATACAATGTTTATCTCAATGGGCACTATGCCTTCGCCTTTCCCAATGAATATGATTACGCACAAATTGCGCATTTGGTGATGACGCAGCATCCATCGCCAAAAAAGGTATTGGTAATCGGCGGCGGTTTCGGGGGACTTTTGACGGAAATGCTTCTTTATCCCGTTGAAGGGCTGGATTATGTTGAAATTGATCAGGAACTTTTGCACATTGCCGCACAATATTTATCTCCCACGGAGATAAATACATTGTCTGATAAAAGAATAAACATTTTTTACCAGGATGGGCGATATTACGTAAAGCATCTTGCGGAAAGGCACTGTTGCGATATTGTCTTTGTAAACGTCCCTGACCCTTCCACCGCATTTCTAAACCGGTTTTACACCCGGAATTTTCTGGAAGAAATACAAACTATCCTGAAACCTGACGGCATAGTGGTAACATCGGCAAGTTCTGCGGTTACGTATATCGGCAAAGAAGTAGGGAGCTACACCGGCTCATTATACAGAACCCTTCACGAAACTTTTCGGGAGGTAAAAGTAACGCCCGGTCAAACTAATTTCTATTTCGCATGCAACAAAGAAGGCATAGTTACCCTTGATTTGGAAACCCTTATGGAACGATATAAAAAACAGGGGGTGCAGTCAGAGTATTTTAATGAATATCTTTTCTACACACTACTCCCGCCGGAACAGGTTGCGTTTATTGAAAGACAATTGCAAATGCGGAAGGATTTGGTTATGAATACCGATGCAAAACCAGTCACCTATTTCCTTAATCTCGTATTGTGGGACGTCTTTGCCGGGGGGTATCTGCACGGTTTCTTTTATAAACTGAAAGACGCCGGTATGATTTTTTTTCTCCTTCCCATAGTCTTTGCGTTTGCCGGGAGAATACTATTCCTGTACGCAAAAAAGAAACGGCGGAATGGCCGGTTGTTCAACACCGTTCACACCAAAACCCATGCCCTTGTCGCACTTGCAACAACAGGTTTTACAGGCATAGCGCTTGAGATTGTCCTTCTCTATGCCTTTCAGAATATTTATGGATATATTTATGAAAGGATTGGCGTCATCATCGCTCTTTTCATGGTAGGGCTGGCATGCGGAGGATATGCGGCGAATAAGATGATACAGAAAAGGAATTCAGACTGGATAAAGGTCTTAATGATGATGGAAGGAATGATTGCCGGTTATGCAATCATTGTGCCTTTCCTGATTTCCGCAATATCTGCTTATTCCGTTATTGCTGAAACGGTGTTGGTATTTCTGGTAATGGTTACAGGCATTTTGACCGGCATAGAATTCCCCATTGCCAATAAGATATGCGCTCAGTGTAATGACAACATTGCCGTATCGGCTGGGGTAACTGACGGCGCTGACCATATTGGCGCCTTTTTGGGATCGATGCTGGCCGGGGTGCTCTTTTTGCCGCTTCTTGGATTATACGGCACATGTTTTATACTGGCGGCGTCGAATGCCGCAAGCCTGGCATTGCTTGCTTTCGTGTATATTTCACGAACGACAAGGTTTGTATCGTAAAGGAAATGCAACGAATCAATTAAAATACAAAGAATTTAAAAATAAGGATTATGTTTCTTTTCTTTACCAATTGTGGTAACGGGGCCGTGTCCGGGGTATACCAATACGTGGTCTTCCAAGGTGAATAATCGGGTTTTTACTGAGTTAATCAGCGTATCGTGAGAGCCTCCGTAAAGGTCTGTCCTTCCCACAGAACCTGAAAACAATGTATCTCCTGCAAAAATTGCGTTATTAAAAAGGAAACACACGCAGCCGGGGGAATGTCCGGGGGTATGGATTATGCGTATTATTTCATCTCCGAGGGGGAGTTCTTCGTTATCAATGAGGTAGCGGTCTACTTTGGGTTTGGGAATCGGGGGTAATCCAAAATAATTTGACTGTTCGTCAAGAAAGTCAAGAAGCGGGACGTCTCCCTGATGAAGTAAAAACGGTGCGCCTGTTAGCGCATGAAGCTCGCTTACCCCGCCCACATGGTCAAAATGCGCATGGGTATTGATAATGTATTTCAGGGTAAGGTTTTGTTTTTTGAGGATTTTAACAATTTCTTTCACATTGCCGCCTGCATCTATTACTGCGGCAGTATTATCTGACCTGGAACCGATAATGTAACAATTAACCGATAATGGGCCAACTTCTAATGTCTCAAAGATTATATCCGGTGATTTCATCAGCAGGAAAAACGCGCCTTGTAATAGAATGGAAAGGTCTTGCTGTTAAAAGAGGTATTTTCTTCCAAATTATCTACATCGATAGCTTCTCTGGCAAAAGTACTGTGGCACGTTTTGCAGTTCCACAATTCGCGGCCTTTAAATAATCCCTTTTGCCTTTGCATGCCAAGGAAAATAAAATTCGTCCCTTTGCAATGAGGACACACAAATATTTTCTGCTTCAACTCTTTCTCTGCTATCATTGTTTCCTCCCTCCTGAAATTATTTCCCGCAAACTTTATAGTATTTAATACGTATAATCAACAAAAAACCTTTTTATCTTTTTCCTTGAACAAAGGAGAGTTGCACACTTTATCTAATGGGGAAATTAGCGGGGCTTTATGTGCTTTAAAACACCCCTGTACCGTAAAATAACTCATTATTAGTAGAGTATCTGACTGTTTTGGTTATTATACATTGATTCTTTTTGTTTGTTTCATACTGAAGATACCATCTTTATCTTTCATTCCCGTGTAATCGGGCATCCGGAAATGTGTAGCGGCAATTCATGGATTGACACTACCGGAATCCTGCCTTCGCAGGGATGATATTTTCGATCCCCCTTGTATTTTCGTGAGGCAGGTATGCTGCCTTTTATTAAGCAACAGCTTGTTTTTTGTTGTCATAAAAGTTTTCATTTCACTGTAACAATCATCGCAACCATAAGGGTATTCAACGCAGACAGAACAATCTTTTTTGCTATATTTTTTCATGAACAATTCACTCCTCTTTTATTCAATTAAATAACTATTGGTGATGAATGTTTATAAAAATTCTGATATCACTTTTAGCAATTATAGTGCCCGAAGAATGTATTCATATGCGTATGTTGAAAAATGGATACATTTTTCCCGGGAAAAACTAGAAACTGTGGGGATATAAAGTACATCAAAAAAACAATTTATGTATTTAAAAGCTATTATGAGATGCTAATAAAAATCGTTAAGGATTGTTTTTGAGGGAATCAAGCTTTTCCCCTTAAAAAAGGTGTTAATTTCGCTTTTTTTCAGGCAAAAATCTCCATGAATATGATATAAGTATTTATTTTAATGAGCGTTACATGAATGATGCAAATTTTGCCATTATCTTAATTATTAGACAAGGGTTTCTAAGGAGGGCAACATTTTCAGGGTATTGGCGCAAAAAATGCGTTTTGTGGCAAAAGCGATATAATCAATGTAATGTACATTTAGAACATAGGTCGGGAATTTTTAGATAGGCGAATAGATCAAATTATCACTACAGCGACATTTTATTCTTACATCCTGCGCAAGAATATGATAGGTTTTCACTCATAAGGTGTGGGTAAAATCCATTAGACAGTAATGTGGATTAAGTGACAGAAAATACACAGTTCCATTATTATTGGTGGATTCGATGCGAAAAAGCCGCTCCTTAATCCACCCTACACGGGAAATAAAATGTTGCAGCAATGTTATTTAGTACCTTAAAACCTATTTCTATGCACTTTTTCTTAAAATATTTAATTGTGCTTGTTTGGTTCTGGCTTGTCCATGTTAGGAGGTAAAATAATGAAGAATCTTCCTGTTTTTTATCGAAGGCCGATGTATCTTTTTGCCCTCTTCTTTTTCTTACTGCTTGTTCCCTGCCGTATATTTGCGCAATCATTCGTGCCCGAATTGAATCCACCCAGCCAGAAAAGCCAGAGAATTATTACTTCCGCTTCTAAGAAACCAATATTGGGCAATATGCAGCTTCGTCATGAAATGGCAGGGCTTTTGGGGGAAAAGGTAGGGCCTGATGATTCCGGCGATGTATATCATGCGGGGGGATTGTCAGGTTATTATACCGGCCCTAAAAAACTCTTTCCGGGAAAGGGGAAACTTCAGGATTTTTACAAATTTTTGCCGGTAATACGATGGTATGACCCTGACTATTACTTCAATACCGAAGCGTTTCATCCCGGCAGTGCCGTAACCGGAGAATACGAAAATGAACAGTGCATCATCTGCCATACGTTAGAAAATCCGGGGCTTGTCACCCAGTGGCGGCAGAGTAAACATGCCGCTACTTCTGAAGGAAGAGAGATTGTCGGGTGCGACAGGTGTCACGGGAAAAATCACGAAAAACTGATAATGCCCTCATATGTTGTATGCGGAGAATGCCATGAAAAACAACTGAAGGGACACCGTGATGGAGGCAGGGGTTCGCATGCCCATGCCTATCACCTTGAGTTGATTGATCAGGGCTGCCAGATGGAAAAACCTGCGGAAGAAACCGCCGCGTGCCTTGCCTGCCATGCCATTGCGGAGAACAGGTGTGATGGCTGCCATACACGCCACAGGTTTTCTGCCGCCGAGGCGAGGAAACCAACAAGCTGCGGGGTATGCCATTCCGGGCCTGAACAGTACGAGTATGAAATGTACATGCAGTCATTCCATGGGATGATTTATCAGGGCGAGGGACAGACATGGGATTGGTCGAGACCCCTTAACGCGAAAAACTACACCGTACCTACCTGCGCGTATTGCCATATGCCCGAAGGAAACCATAATGTGCGGAGCATGTCAACGGTATATACCTATATGGGTACCTCTCTGGTTGACCGGGGAACATACCGGTATAAAGAGGCGCGAGACGCCTGGATTGTGCTTTGTAAAGATTGCCATTCTCCAAGATTCGCACGGGACCATTTAGAGGCAATGGACGAGGCGGTGAAATTGAGTTTTGTAAAATACCGGGAAGCAATGGCGATTGTTATTGCGCTCTACAAAGCCAATCTGATCGACCCAATGCCCAGCGACCTGGCGCCTGATTCGAGGGGACATAACATCTTCAGCCTCCTGCCGGGGAAAGGAGAAATGAGAAAGTATAACGTCTCCAACATTGAAAGGCTTACATATGAGATGCTGGTGGATATCACTGGTGCTATCTATAAGGCGAAGGCGCACAACGCCTATTATAGTCCCATTTACGGATATTGGGAATGGGCGCAGGACAGATGGCTGGTACAGATAAAAGACGAGGCAGGCAAACTCAAACGATTCGCAGAAATCGAAGAAACGCTGGGAATCAAATATACCGCCCCTCCATTCTGGAAGCATGGAGAATACACAGACATGCTCCTGGGAGTAAAGAGGAAAGAATGGGGGAAATAATGGAGGAGACTAAATGAAATATTATATATCTAAATTTCGTACTTCCAGGGCATGTTTTTCTATAAATTCCCTTCTTCTTTGAACGTCTTTGCCGGCTAAGGTGCTGAAAATTGAATCTGCTTTTGCAGCATCCTCAACTTTTACTTTCAGCAACGTTCTTGTATTGAAGTTCATGGTTGTTTCCGCCAGTTCTTCTGCGTTCATTTCTCCCAAACCTTTATAACGCTGGATCTCCATGCCTTTTCTTGCGATTTCCCTTATTTTTTCCAGTATTTCATTGAGAGAGAATGCATTAATCTCTAATTCGCCGGCTATTAATTTGAATTTTGGTTTCTCATCATTTTGTCCGCGAAAATATTCATCTATTGTAAATCCAAAACCCTCTATCATATTGATTGTTTTTTCCATTTCCTTGCATTCGTGATATTCAATTACCTCGATTGCCCCGCCTTCTCCTTTTTCTTTCCCATCAGCCATATCATCTTCTTCCAGGATTTCCAATTCTTTTCCTTCTTTTTGTTGTTTCACTTTTATGTATGCTTCCAGATCCTCTTCCGAAGAAAGATACGTTATTTCGTCTTTGTATGTTACTTTATAATAAGGCAGTCTTCCCGTTTCCTTGTTTCTCAGCGACAAAAATTTTCTAAGAGAGACACCCTTTTTGCTTAAAAATTTAATGTGCTCTTCCATCTGTACAAGGAGTGGCAATAGTTTTTCCAACGTTTGGCTGTCGAGCGTCTCTTTTTTATCACTGCATATTTCCATTACCGTTCCTTCTATGCCGAACGTGATTAATTTTTTTTGCAGTCCTTTATCGTCATAGATATATTCCTGTTTTTTGTTTTTGACTATTTTAAATAACGGCGGCTGCGCTATGTAAACATGTCCCTTGTCTATCAATTCGATCATCTGGCGGAAAAAAAAGGTGAGCAAAAGGGTTCTGATATGAGCGCCGTCAATATCTGCATCCGTCATAATAATGATCTTTGCATATCTCAGATTTTTCAGGTTGAAATCATCAATCCCGATGCCTGTGCCTAAAGCGGATATGAGGGTTCTGATTTCTTCATTGCTGAGCATTTTGTCAATACGCGCCTTTTCAACATTTAATATGACGCCCTTGAGCGGAAGGATTGCCTGAAACCTCCTGTCTCTCCCTTGCTTTGCGGTACCGCCCGCAGAGATGCCTTCCACTAAAAAAAGCTCCGATGTTTCAAAATCCCTGGAAGAGCAGTCAGCCAGTTTCCCGGGAAGGTTAGAACTGCTTAGCGCTCCCTTTCTTCGGGTAAGGTCCCTGGCTTTTTTTGCGGCTTCTCTTGCCCTTGCGGCTTCGATTCCCTTGTTAATAATGGCCTTTGCCGTTGCCGGTGTTTCCTCGAAATATATGCCAAGCTGTTCCCCGATGATTGTTTCTACAATACCCTGGACCTCTCTGTTCCCCAGTTTTGTTTTTGTCTGCCCTTCAAATTGAGGTTCGGGTAATTTGATGCTGATTACTGCCGTAAGCCCCTCTTTGTAATCATCTCCCGTGGGGGCTCTCTCCTCGCTTTGTATTTTCTTATTTTTAAGGTAGTTGTTTAGTGTTCGGGTGAGCGCTGCCCGGAAACCACTTAAATGAGTGCCGCCTTCCACCGTATTTATGTTGTTCGCAAACGAATAGATATTTTCGTTGTAGCTTTCATTGTATTGAAAGGCCACTTCCACGACGATATCATTAATTTCCTTTTCCAGATAGATGATATCCTTATGGATCACTTCTTTGCCGCTATTCAGTTCTTCTACAAATGCCTTTATACCGCCTTCGTATTGAAACGTTTCGCTTTTATCCGTTTTTTCGTCGGTAAAGGTTATTTTTAGCCCTTTGTTAAGAAATGCGTATTCCCGCAACCGCTTTGCGATCGTCTCATAACAAAATGTGGTGTCTTCAAATATTTCAGGGTCTGGTTTAAAAACAATTTTTGTGCCCCGTTTTTTAGTTGTACCCCTTGTTTCCACCGGGGTAATAACTTCCCCCTTCTCATATCTCTGGAAATATACATGATCATTCCTTTTTACTTCCACTTCAAGCCACTCGCTTAAGGCATTTACGACAGACACCCCGACGCCGTGTAATCCCCCTGATGTCTTGTAGCTCTTGTGTTCAAATTTACCGCCGGCATGCAGCATTGTCATAACGACTTCCAATGCAGATTTGTTTGTTTCCTTATGTATGTCAACAGGGATGCCGCGTCCGTCATCAACAACGGTTACACTGCCATCGGTATTCATTTTTACGGCAATGTTTTCGCAGAAACCGGCAAGGGCTTCATCAACGCTGTTGCAAACGATTTCTTCAACCAGGTGGTGCAACCCCTTGGCGGTGGTATCTCCAATATACATTGCCGGGCGCTTTCTGACGGCTTCAATCCCCCCCAATGTTTTTATTGACGTTGCATCATAGGCATCTGCTTCCAAAACGGCGTCCAAAATATCATTGTTCGTCATTATTTTATATTTCCCACCTTAAAACGAATGTCATCTATAGATTTTTTCCCCATTAACTCGTTAATCTTTTGAATTATAGCATGCCGTTCAAAGTTAGTCAAATGGTGAATCAGGGCGGAGGATTCAACATTTATATACAAAATCCGGTTCTTTAACCCATCAATCCTGGTGATCTGGTATATTTCATCGCCGACTATGTTTCGCCAGGCGTTACTGATATTATTATGAAGGGAATTTGTGCGGGAGAGGGTTTTGGGAGGAAAGAGTTCCTTTAGTAAATCGCCAATCTGTTTGGGCTTGTTTTTGTTAATAAAGTATCGGTCGCGCAATTCATCTTTCATAAGCAAAAATCCATAATTGTATAAATGTTGCAGGGTCGACCCTAAATTGACCAATGACTAAACTTAGAAATTCAACATTTTTGTTTGAAGCTTGTGATGCGACTTATTACTTCCATTCAACGGGCATCATGACGTTTATTTCTTCATGCCCGGTTTTAAACAATGCTGCATCGTCGATTTCGCCAAGTTCAATGGTGATCGTTTCGCAATCTGAAGCCTTTAAAAAATCTAAAATGTAATCGGGATTGAAGGTATTAGTATAATCAGGCCCGTCATATTGCGCAGCAATTTCCAATGCAGCCTCCCCGACATTTGCGGCGCTCGAAAAGATTGACAGTTTGTTTTTTGTTAATGAAAATTCGACCACCCGGTATTCGTCATTGGTGACAAATGACGCCATTCTTACTATGGATAATAGTTCATCCCGGTTTACTTCAATCTTTTTATCGTTATTTTTGGGTATCACCTCTTCATAGTTTGGATATTTTCCCTCTATGAGTTGCGATATTACTTCTCCTTTTTCTCCGATGAAATGTATTTGTGATTCGCCCAACCCGACCATCAATGTACCTTTGCATTCCGATACAAAACGCTGCAAAAAAGTCAGACATTTTACGCCCACTATTCCCGACATGGAAACGTTTTCCGGATTACGGACCTTTCGTTTTACCACTGCCAGCCTGTTCATATCGGAGCCTACCATGATAATGGTGTCGCCAAAAATTTTAACCGATATCCCGCTGTAAATGCTGAGCGCTTTTATGGAAGATACCGCATATGCAACCTTTTCCACCATCTTGCCAAGTATTTCACCGTCTATTTCGACAAATGAGGTTACGTCTGTTTTTGTTATATTGGGGAACTGAAGGCAGTCGTCCCCCAAAATCTTAAAACTTCCCCCCTTTGATTGCAATGTACAATGGCCTGCTTCTACCGATACGGAAATTTCTTCGTTGCCCGCCCATTCCCTAAAAATATTATTAGCCCTCGATGCAGGCAGCACAATACCGCCTTCGCCTTCGCATGCCTTTGCCGGTATCCTGTATTTAACAAGCACTTCCAGATCTGTTGCGGTTAACTCGGCACAGTTGTCCGCCACCTCCAGCTTTACACCCTGCAGAATTTGTTTCATGGCGGAAGAGGGTACAACACTTGCCGTTAAGCTAAAACCTTTATGTAAAGCGTCTCCTGAAAATAGTATTTTCATTGTTATGGTTCCTGGTTTTTAGGTGAAAAAGGGGTAAACACGTGTTTGTTACTATACACATGCCGGTAAGGCGAAGCCTTTGGCCGGTAAAAAAAACTTAAACAACAGACTACTTGGCGCAGCCTTTGGCCGCAACCAAATATGAAATGCGAATATCGAAATATGAAATAATTTCAAAAGACTAACGTGTTACTTATTTCAACAATTCACCTTCCAGCTTTTGTATAATAAACGAAAGATTTTTATCATTCCCTGCCTTCTTGATGATAGTTTCATCACCATGTATTACGGTTGAATGGTCTCTCCCGCCAAGGTAACCCCCTATCTCTGAAAGGGACATATTGGTTAATTTCCTCGAAAGATGCATAGCTATTTGCCTTGGCAGCGCCACGGTACGCGTACGGCGCTTCGATAAAAGCTCTGAAACGCTCACATTGAATTTTTTTGAGATAGCGCCGAGAACCGCTTCAATACTAACGGTTTTTTTACTGCCCGATATTTCCCGGGAGACCTTTCTGATGAAATCGAAAGAAACGGCGTTATTTGTTGCCTTTGCTTCATTGCTCAGCCGCGCAATGGCGCCTTCCAGTTCCCGGATATTGCCAGGTATATTTTCCGCGAGGTATACGGCGGATTCATGGGAAACCTTAATATTCCAGGCGGCAGCCCTTTTTTCAACAATTGCGGCTCGTGTTTCAAGGGAAGGCGCACTAATGCCGCATACAAGCCCCCATTTAAAGCGGGATACCAAACGGTCTTCCATGTATGCAATAGATTCCGGGGGATAATCGCTTGTGATTACAATTTGTTTTCCGTCATTATAAAGGGCATTGAAGGTATGAAAAAACTCTTCCCTGCTTCCGCAGGAATTTTCAAAAAATTGTATATCGTCCATCAATAGCACGTCCACATTCCGGTAAAACTTCCTAAATGCTTCCATGTTGTTGGATTGTATTGCGGAAATGTAGTGGTTTACAAAATGTTCACAGGATAAATAGAACGTCTTCAAACGGCCTTGCTGAATGATGAAATTATTAATGGCATGCATAAGGTGCGTTTTCCCCAATCCACTGGCGCCATGGATAAAAAGAGGGTTATATGCATATCCCGGAGAACCGGCAACCGAAACTGCCGCTGCGTGAGCCATACGGTTACATGCGCCTACAACAAAGTTTTCGAAGGCATATCTTTTATTTATTGATGAGGGAGAAACAATATTCATAGACGATGCATTTGCATGAGAGATGTCATTATCTTTGGGGTGTAATTGCATTTGCGTTGTGATGGCAGGTTTTTCCACCGAAATAATGTCGATTTCAAATGAGGGGTGCAGCAGTTTATACACTATATTCGAAATGAATTCCAGGTAATCTCCGCATATCCGGTTTTTTATGGAATCGCCTGGCACGGCAAACGTAATGCTGTTATCGGTGATAGAGGAGATTTCCATGCGGGAAAACCATTGGTCAAATTGTTCCGGAGGAACGGTTTTTCGTATCTCTGCGCGAATGCTTTCAATCAGGTAATCACTTTCTGTGCAGGTGAGTACCTGTGTTGTTTTAAATCCATATGAGGAGGGATTGAATTGTTGTGTGCCGTTATCATTATACATGGGAAGCCGTCTGTCTGTTTTCCTTATGATAAAAGATCAAAGCCATATGCCATTTTTATCTGATTTTACGTTTATCTTGTTAATATTCAATAATTTATTGTTTTCGCATATTTCTATTTCAAAATGTCCATGTATGCCATTGTGAGTGAGGTATTTTTTTAACGACGATGCGGGGAATTTTATTGTTTCGCCGGACATGGTGGTTGTCTGTATGTATTTAGCAGTGCCTTTATAGTAAGCCAGATATTCATCCGGAGAAATATTGAGTGAAAATTGAAAACACCGTGTCGGGGTCATTTTAAATTGCGATAAATAGGGTAAATATTCTATAACATTACGCCAAATACTTTCATCTTTCTCATTCTTCATTCACTTGCATGATAACAAACAGCGCCTGCGATCATGGTAAAAATATTTTTAGCCGATGAATCAAGTATTTGATCATAGACGCTGCCGGTCGGGTTGTCGGGCAATCTGACGCCGCACATGTCCGCTTCAAAGCCTTCTTTTAGCAGACCGATAGTTGTTTCCATCCCCAGCGCCTTTGCGCCATTTTTTGTGGCGATTGAAAATAGTACATTAGGCGATAATGAATAATGGGTATGTAAAAATTTCATCTCTTCCAGTATGTCTAATGTATCATTACTTGCCAAACTGTCCGTGCCTAATCCTACGTTGATCCCTTTTTCCAGCAGTTTTGGCAGCGGATGATTTTTGTGTCCGAAGAAGTGGTGGCTTTTTGGGCAAAAAGCTACGCTGGCGCCTGATGCATGTAGTAATTGAATCTCCTCTTCTGTAAGATAATTGCAATGAATGAGCAGTGTTTTTTCGTTTAATACCCCCGCTTCATATAAATATTGTATGGGCTTACGTTCCGGAGGTTGCCATCCGTCGGGCATTGCCTTTAATTTTTGCAGCAAAACAGGCAAATGCCCGGTTCCTTTTGCGAGAAATTCAATTTCATCCTCTGTTTCTGCTATGTGGGTACAAATCAGGATGTTTCTTTCTTTGGCAAGTTGGGAAGCGGCCATATACAGTTCTTTCGAAACAGAATAAGGGGCATGGGGAGAAATGCCTGTATGGTAAAGATCTGTGGCGTTTATTTTCGCCAATTCCAGGGAAGTTTTTGCTATTATTTTTTGCGCATATGCAGGATTCAGGCCAATGATCTCTTTGTAAACAACCTTGCGAATCGGGCTTTTTTCCAATACGGAAAACGAGTGTTCAGCACTGGCAATATCTGCCACGGTAGTTGTGCCGCCGGCGATACACAATGCGATTCCTTTTTTTATTGAAGCAATGGCGTCGTCTGCTTTCCACCTTGATTTTAGCGCGATTAGTTGAAATACCCAGTGTGTGAAATTGTTGGTGGGGGCAATAAGGTTTTTACTTTCCGTCAGGTCAAGATGAGTATGTACGTTTATAAGCCCTGGCAACAACGCAGTATTTTTCAAATCAATAATTGCCGCATTATCCGCCAGATTCCTGATTTCATCAAATGTGCCCACCTTACGTATTTTGGCGCCTTCGATAGCTATGGCGCCATTTTCAATGTAGTGGTTATTGTCTTTTACAAGATATTTTGCCTTTATGACTATCATGGATAATATGCTTTGTATTGCAAAAGATAATCGAAATGCTTTCAGAAGGTATGTGCCTAACGTTCATGTTAAGGGACTCGGAATTTTCCGTCATACCGTAGCAATCTACAATCTACAATCGGCAATCCACAATCTGCAATTTGCAATTTGCCGACTGCCGACTGTAGATTGTAGATTGCAGACTGCAAAAGGGACTATTAAATATTTTGCCAAAAAATGCAAAGAAATTACTGATAGTACTAAGGCATTGCTACCCAGCTATGCCAATCAGGGCTGATATCTCCTCTGCGTTTGTAGCGTTCCATTAACGATTGGCACTGGCAGATCATTTTTTGCTGGCTACTATTTTCTGCTATTTTCTTTATAATTTGAGGAAAAAGTGCGACAGCATTTCTCACCGCTTCGCGGTCGCTGTCAGTTGCGAGTCCCTCAAACAATTCTCCCGCTTTAAAAGGTCTGCTTGCGATTCCCTCCGCGTAGTTTGTGACGTAACAGATAGGTGCGTAACACATTTCTAGTTCTTTGGCAAGAAAGACTTCGGGAACAAGCGTCATGCCGACAAGGTCTCCGCCGTACAACTTATATTTTCTTATTTCAGCGGGTGTTTCCAGCCGCGGCCCCTGGGTGCATACATAGACGCCTTTGCCGGCAACGCCAATACCGAGAGATTTTAGTGTGTGCAGGATACTTTCCCTTAAGGTGGTGCAAAAAACAGGAAACTGGCGTATAAATCCGATTCCCAGATGCTTATAAAAGGTTGATTCCCTGCCATGCGTTTCATCGATAATATCGTCTATCAATACGTATTCGCCGATTTTGTAGTTTTCATTGATAGCGCCGGGTCCTGACCACGACACTATTTGTTTGGCGCCCAGTTCTTTTAGTGCGTAGATATTTGCCCTGTAGTTAACAAAGGGTGCGGTAACGCTGTATCCTTTTTCGCCATGACGCGATAAAAAAAGCATTTCTGCATTAGCATCTCTGATGAAATATACCGGCTGCGACCGCCCGTAAGGGGTATTGATCTCCCCCAGCCTTTTGCCTTTAATGCAACCGTTAAGAAGCAAATCATAGGCCTGGCTGCCGCCAATTACCGCAAGGGAGGCTTTGGTGCTGTTTACCAAGCGTGAACCTCCCGTTTTTTTTCTATCGCCGCTGCCGGGCATTCTTCCGCACAGATCATACACCCTTTGCAGTTGTCATAATCGGCAAAGGGAAAACCCTCTTCATTAACGGAAATACAGCCGTCCGGGCATCTGTTGACGCATATCATACATTTTGTGCAGGCATCGTAATTCCATTGGGGTTTAAATATTCTCCAGTTGCCGGTTTTTCTCCGGGGAGTGTTTGCTACGGAATATACCGCAGGGCTTGAAATAGTTGCGGGTTCAAAAGGAACAGAGAAGACGGGATTATCCTTATGAACAATTTCCTTTGCATCGATCATTACCGGAGAAATGGTATGGAAACAATAAAGAGAGGCCTTGATATTTTTTTCGATTAGGCCCTTATCCTGTATTATTTCAGACACTTCCTTTTCGACGGCTTGTCTTAAGAAACCTTCTTCCATCCTGGTAATCTTTGCCGCAACACCCCCAGCCAGTGTGCTTAGAATGGGTTTCCCCAGCATTTCAAGGCTGATTTTTGTAATGTCAAGCGTTATTGTTTGTCCGGCAAGATGGTATTTTGTTTTTATTTCATCAGGGGTGTGGGTGGTATTGATAAAAACAATGCCGCCATTTTTTAATCCTGATAAAGGATTTGCTGCGGTATCGTCCAAAAGGGTCTCATCCATTATTATGATACCATCGGGGTCGCTTACTACTCCCCGTTCCAGTATTGGTTCTGAAGAAATACGTGTACAGGCGAGTATCGGTGCGCCCCTGCGTTCCGCCCCGTAAAGCGGAAAGTCCTGCGCATAAAATCCTCCCAAAAAGGCTGTTGTCCCCAGTATTCTGCTGGCAACTTTTGCGCCCTGGCCGCCTCTTCCGTGAAATCGTATCCTGTAAGTAAAGGTATTTTCTGTTTTCATGATTAAGAATTATCCGGTTCAAATAATTTTTTAACGTCGTTCAGGATTATACCTAAAAAAATAGTTTACAGGCAAGGAAACGTTTTTTTGGGTATTTTTCAGCATTGTCCGGTTAGGTTTTTGCGTAAGCATAATTTTTACTCTGTTCTTTGAAATTATGTTTAGTCACGGTTGTAAAGACAAAGAGAGCCGCTTCATTTTTAATTTTGAATCTTAAATCTC
>NZ_JBDIWA010000007.1:0-126276 GCF_039794105.1 Candidatus Kuenenia sp. | reverse complement strand
GCGTTGCTTGATGTGGTTTGGATTTGTTGTTCTCATTTTTACTTATAATTATATCGTCCATTTTCGCCATTGCAACCCTGTTACCCTAATAATTATAAGCAAATTTGTGAAAACTTGCATTCTCGGATAGCCTGTCAAGAGGTGACCCCTTTCCCCCTTCCTTGTCGGCTGGCCTGCCTTATCCCTTAATCATTATAGTTATTTGCGCTCCAGATACCCCTTACGCTGCCAGTCTGCATCGTAAATGGTAAAATGCCCGTCCTGCTCTTTTATGTACCCCTTGCGCTTACCCTGTTCATCGTAAACGTTGTAATACTGTTGCTCTGTTTGTGATACCGTTGAAGCGCACCCGGCGATAAGAAACACAAGAATTAAGAACAAAAGCTTTTTCATAAGTCGTTCCTCAGTCGTACTTCAAATAAAATATAACAAAAAGAAAACAAACTAAACAATAACACCCATGCTTTCTAACCACTGGTTTTACAGGCTACACAATAGCATATAAGAAGAAACAAGAAAAGGGGAAAAAACCGCTAAACTGTGGTAGAAATTACTGATTGTTATTTCTGCATGTATTTCGGATCGGAACTGTTACTCATTTTTAAGTTGAAGTTATTCATTATTATAGGGTAGAAATATAAGATACGTATTTGTATGGGTATTTCACAGATAAGGCATTGTTTAATAATATAGCGCATATAAAACAAACTTCCCGTGGGGGTTACAAACTTTAATCCGCAGAGAATCGTGCTGCATAAAACAAACGTTGTACTGAATATTTCCCGCATTAATTGAAAAAGAGAAAAAAATGGTAAACACCTTCTATAAAAATAGTTCAATTTATTTTGCCGCACCTTCTATCCAAAGAACAGAATTGCCCCCTGCCGGGTGGTTCTACATCAGAAGCGCTGTTTCGGCATTGATAGTAAAGATACGGAGATTGCAAGGTGTTTGAAATCATTGTCGGAAAAATCGCTGCCATTGCGTGCTCCCGTCCTAAAATAGTATTATTCATTGCCCTCCTGCTTACGCTCATTTCTTCGCTCTATACGGTAAAGTATTTAACCTTTAACCCTGACCGAAACTCCCTTATCTCAAAAGAAAAGGAATACAATAAAAGATTCCTGAAACTAATGGACGAATTTGGACAGGTTGATAGCCATATCATCGTCCTGGAATCAGAGAACACGGATGCTCTTATTAACGCTGCGGAACAAATTGCAAAAAGGCTAAAGAACAATCCACGCCTTATTAAAAATATTTTCTATAAAGTGAACAAAACAGATTTTGAGAAAAAGGGGCTCTTTTATCTTGAGGTTGAAGAACTTCTCAAAATAAAAAACGATTTGTTGCACACCCGGGAAAACAGGGCGCAATTACCTCAATCATACCACTACGAAGATATTTTCGCCCAATTTGAGCATTCACTGGCGCAGAAAACCCCTGCACAAACAACAGACGGCAGCACCACCACGGAAGATATCGACAGGCTTATCGCCCTTCTTCAGGGCATGAATAATAACCTCCGTGAAAACAATGCCATGCCGGAATCTCCATTGCAAACAGCGATGCAAGCTCCCGGCGGAATACCTTTTTCCCCCGCTGCTATGGCTCTCAGCAACACGCCGGATACCGCACATTACAACCTCTTTGATAACGGACGCATTCTCTTGATGGAGATAACGGTTAACGATATTGAAGGGTTATTGACGGGTACGGATTCCACCGGTTTTATCAGAAAACAAATTGCAGCAGCAAAAGAAATGTGTCCCGGAGTCGATATCGGCCTTACAGGAACCGTTGCTATGGAAGCCGACGAAATGGAAATTTCCCAGAAAGAAATGTTATACATTTCCATTGGCGCACTTGTGGGAGTTGCTATACTCTTTATTATCTCGTTCAATTCAATTGTAATGCCATTAATCGGCCTGCTCACCCTTTCATGTTCGATAAGCTGGACGTTCGGATTTACAACATTGGCAATCGGGTACTTAAATCTCTTTTCCATTGTATTTGCCGTTGTTTTAATCGGCCTGGGAATAGATTTCAGCATCCACCTCATGTTGCGTTACACAGAATACAGGAAACTCGGCCATGAAAAAAGGGACGCATTATGCAAATCAATGGAAAATACCGGAAAAGGCATCATCCTGGGTGCTGTTACCACGGCAATATCGTTTTACTCCACCCTGTTAATCGATTTTAAAGGATTAAGCGAGCTGGGGCTAATCGCGGGAACGGGAATTTTGCTCGCATTGATCTCTACGCTGTTTTTGCTTTCTTCGCTTATAATCTTATGTGACAAATTCATTACTGCAGAGAAAAAAATGTTTCCGGCGGCTTCATTATGCACCCCGGTAAAAAACTGGATGTTTCGTATCGTAGTTTCATGCAAAGTTCCACTGACGATTGTTTCCATATTGTTTGCAATTGGTTCATGCTTCTTTGTAAGGCACATAAAATTTGACGACAATCTGCTGAACCTCCTGCCACCCAACCTGGAATCGACCCGATACGCAATAAAAATTGTTCAATCAACCGGCACCGCCACATGGTTTGGGGCGATTGTCGCCCATACACCTGAAGAAGCTGAGAGGGTGTCCGAAAAACTCCTGCGACTTAAAAGCGTGGGAAAGGTAGAAAGCATTGCTTCGGTGCTCCCCGGCGAGCAGGAAAAAAAGACGGGCATTATAAAAGAATTGAATGCTATTGCACAAACAATACCTCTTCCTGAGAATGCCGGCGACGCAATACGATATCAGGAATTGAAAAACATTCTTGAACGGCTGCGATTCCGGCTCACTTTCGGCAAAAATATGGGGCTACTGAAAGAGGATAGCCATCCCCTGGCCGACCGCCTCCTCATCCTTAACAACAAAATAGATACCTTTTTGCGGAGTGCAGAAACTTTGCCGGAAGCAGAAATCGTGGAAAGATTGTCCAAAGGACAACGGACCATTCGTAAACATCTTGAATTCCTGAAGCATGGAATGGTTCCCGAACCCATGACCATAGACGATTTGCCCTACGGCCTGAAAGAACGATTTGTCGGGAAAACTGGGAAAAACATGATATATATCTTTCCCAAAGAAGACATCTGGACGGAAGGAAAACTGGGCGAGTTTGTATCGGAAATACGGAGTATACAGCCTGAAGCTACTGGTGCGCCATTTCAGATTTATGATACAAACAGATTAATCAAACGGGGGTTTCTGGTCGCCGGATGCTACACACTGGTTATTATTTTTGCGATCCTCATCTTCACCTATAGAAATATAATACTTACCCTGATCACGCTGTATCCACTGCTCTTGACGATTTTATGGACAATCGGATTTATGAAATTGTTCCGTATTCAGCCAAACCCGGCAAATGTCATCGCATTTCCACTGATACTGGGCATCAGCATTGATAACAGCATACACACCATGATGCGGTTAAACGAAAAAGAAGACGTTTGGATACATCAAACCAGCACGGGAAAGGCGATACTCGTATCTTCACTAACGACCATAATAGGCTTTGGGTCTTTGGCGCTGGCGTCTCACCGGGGGGTGTCGAGCCTTGGATTGATCCTCGCAATCAGCCTCTCGTGCAGCCTTGTGACGTCCATATTCATCCTGCCGTTTACCCTTTCACTCATACATGAGTACAGAAAAAAACGCACACGCCGCCTTTATGGCGAAAAAGCCGCTTAAGGGCAGGCAACCACATTTTGCAAGGGAATACATTAGTAACTTATCGTAAACACCTTAGTCTTTTGAAACTGGAAATTGTCATTTGTAGTGTGACTAACCTCGTCGCACTACATGAGAATTTATTGGAATTAGCTATTACGTGAAGAGTGAGCAGCAACCGTTTATTGCAAACGCTTCACCACTACGGTTTCACAAAACTAAAGTGTTGCAATGTTTTGGAGTTGTTTTGAATTTTATGCTTTGTAATTAGAATGTGCTTCTTAATTGGCCAATTATAGCTACGCGGCGCTCCGCATGGTCATTCGAGTTTTTTAATCCTCGCAATCTGTGCAATATGCCTCTATCCCGCAAGGGAACCGATTACCCTTTTTATTTGCTACCTTACGGCACGAACGTGATATTTGATGTTGGCATCTGTATAGGTGTAGTCGCAATATCCCGAATCAAACCTGACAACCCATGCCGTCCCTTCTTTTCTTATATCTGAAGTCCAGATTCTTTCCTGGTGGGGATCAAATAACTCATCGATGTTTAATCCAGTCTTTTTCTTTACTGATTGCATTAGCGACATGGCTTCCTCGGTGGTTGGCAAACGCCAGTCGTTATAACCCGCAAATTGGTCCCTGTTTAGTTGAGAAATATAGTGCTTTGCCTCTGCGTAATTCATTTCTTTTTGCGAACCGGATTGCTGCCATGCAATATGAACAGTCCGGTCATGCACAACTTTTCCCGCCTTTTGTATTTCATACGCGTGGGTAATTCCTTTTCCCAAAGGATTTCTTCGCGAATCAAATAGTCCTTTTTTTTTCAATACGGATTGTATCTTTTCCGGTGATAAGCCATTTTCCGGGGTATTGCGAAAGAATATTGCCGTAACTACACTGCCCGTTGGTACAACAGCATCAGTCTCCATTGCCGCAAACACAATGCTGTTAGCAGGCACTATTGCAATTAACACAAGGATTTTGAGTAAAGCAAGACTGCCCGGATAAAGAGCATGGCCTTTTTTCATATCTTCTCCGTTTGTGTTTCTATAGGTTCTTTTTAAACGAAATGATTCATAACCACCAAGGCATAGTAGTTCATCCCCGCTTTGTAGACAAACAAAGTTCATTTTGACCCCGCCTGCGGAGCTTGGGAGCGGGAACGAAAAATTCATGTAGTGCGACGAACCTCGTCGCACTACATTGTTGGAGTTTTTCAAAAGGCTAAAGTGTTACCTAAAATCGGATTTGTTTGACTATATCTTTGTATTGGGCAAAGATAAAAATCCTTCCTCACTTGAAATGAGGAAGGACGGTTATCTTTTAATAAAATACCGATTAAAAACATGGAAAAACAATTCACCGACAACGAACTTTTATTCGGCACTTTTATTTATAGAAAGTAGTGGCCTCTGTTTCTTCTACTGGCCTGTCAAGGCGATCATCCTGCATCGAGACTTTAAACCGTACATCCCCTTCGTTTAGGGCTTTTACAACAACCTTCCATGTTGCCTTTGCCTTTGGAGCCAAACTTGGTAGCGGATCAAAGCTGATAACCTTGCCATCACCTGAAAGACTACCACCGGTTGCGCCCGATGAGGACACATACTCCATGACGTCCTCGAGTGTGCATGACACTTTAACATTTTTGCTATGGGAAGACCCCTGGTTCGTTACCGTAACAATATAAGTTTCGTCCGCCCCAACTTCAATCGGGTCATGTACGTCAACTACTTCCAGCAATATAGCAGCAATACCCAGGACATCAGTCGTTGCCGTTGCCGATACGGCATCCGCACAGACCGCCTCAGCAGTGGCCCTGTTTAATACAGACCCAAGTCCGTTAGGACGCAAGGTAATACTTAGCTTTCTCGTATCTTTTGGATACAATGTACCCAGGTTCCAAGCGACCGAACCGGCAGACAGTACGCCGCCGGAACTTGCGTTTAAAAATGTTGCATTTGCGGGTATTGTGTCCTCTACTACCGTTGTTCCGGCATTACCATCTCCTACATTTTTTACTGCTATGTCGTATGTTATATCACGTCCGATATATATCTTGCCAGGCCCCTTCTTTGTAATCTGCAATTCCGGTTTTTGCACAACAGTGGTGGTTTTATTAGATTCAGCGCTTAATCCGGTGTCGGCAACTACTGTTGCAACGTTACTATACTCTCCTGTTTTATCGGAGGTTACGTTCAATGCAACCGTCCTTGATTCACCTGGAGCAAGAGTACCAATTTTTAGTACAACATTGGAAAGCCCATCGTGCGTTTTGAGTCCTTCAGGTAAAGATTCTTTTATCTCGACATTTTTGGCATATCCGGTTCCTGAATTCTGCACAACAAACGTAAAAGGTATCACGTCACAAATTAATACCGCCGGTGGCGTATTTTTGGTAAGCAGCAACTTTGGCTGTACTGCATTTGCAATGGAACAAAATGGAGGCAGATTATAGGTTACATCCGTACAGAAAGACATGGATCCCTCTTTCACCGGAACACCAAATACCCTAAATGATTTGTTTTCATCCGGAGACAACTCTCCCATGCTCCATTGTATAACATTTTCCTTTGTTATATCAGCTTTTGGAGTGGAATTTTTCATTTCAAAATTATTTGAAAGCGTTTCGATTACCTTTACATCCATCAGCTTCTGGCCTGAAACATTGGTTATCGTGATAACATAGTCGAATAATTGCCCTACCTGAGGTTCCGAAGGAAGGTTTTTATCGATAAGAACAAGCCCATGCTGTTTATCCGACATATGAAGTCTTTTATATTCGGCTGCGGCTTCCGATTTTGTTTCTTTTTTTACGGAAGATTTTTTTTCCGATGCTGCTTGGGTTTCATCGTATCCTCGCGTGGAAACAACTTCCTTCTCATTCGAAAAATACCTGTTTGTATAACTACATCCGTATAAAAATGGTAAAGTCGCAAAAAGAATATAAAGCAAAAATACGGCTCTTTTAAATTTATTCATATATAGTATCTCCATTAAATGAATCCTATTTAAACAATTTTATAGAAAGCAAAAAAGCCAGCAAAAAGAGCTGGCTTTTTTGCTTCTGTTTATGAGTACCCATAAGTATCATACTAACCACATTAACCGACCAATAAATAACTCCCGGCTTTTATAAGAAATTATTCATAGAAATGTGTGGCCTCGGTTTCTTCTACCGGCCTTGTCAAACGATCATCGGTCATATTAACTTTAAACCTTGCGTCACCGTCGCTCAAGGCTTTTACTTCAACCTTCCACGTTGCCGTTGCTTTTGGAGCCAGGCTTGGCAACGGACTAAATGTTACAGTCCTGCCTTCACCATCAATTGTCCCGCTAGTCACACCGCCGGAAGATATATATTCCATACTATCTTCCAGTGTACAGGTTATCCTGATATTTCTGCTGTGGTCAGTTCCCTGGTTGGTAACGGTAATAATGTATACCTCATCATGTCCCACCTCAATTGGATCATGTACGTCAACAACCTCAAGCAATATAGCGGAAATACCAGCAACATCTGTAGTTGCGGTTGCAGATACCGCTTCTGCACATACTGCCTCGGCAGTAACCTTGTTCTCAACTGTACCAATACCATTTGGCTGTACGGTAACACTTAATTTTTTTGAATCGTTTGGCTGTAAAGTACCCAGATTCCATTTTACACCGCCTGCCGACATTACTCCGCCATTGGTCGCATTCAGAAATGTAGCATTCGCAAGGATGGTATCTGTTACTACTGTTGCCGATGCCGGGCCATTTCCTATGTTGCTTACCGATATATCATAGGTAATGTTACGTCCAAGATAGATGTTATCAGGTCCTGTTTTTGCAATCTCCAACTTGGGCTGTAATACAACCGTGCTTGTTTTGTTTGACTCAATGCTTAATCCGCCATCCGCAACTGCTGTTGCAATGTTATGATATTCACCAATTCTTTCTGCTGTAACATTTAGTGTCGCCGTTCTTGACTCTCCAGGCGCAAGGGTACCGACCTTCAAGATCACACTGGCATGTCCGTCCTGGGTAGTTAATCCGTCAGGCAATGATTCTTTTATCTGAACATCCCTGGCCATTCCCGTTCCGCTGTTCTGTACTACAAAAGTCAATGGTATGGTATCGCAAAGCAATACAGATTCCGGAGCCTTTTTGGAAAGCAACAACTTTGGCTGCAATATTTCCGGTTCCAGGCAAATATCCGGCAACTGGTATTCAAGGTCGGTACAAAACGGCATCTTACCCTCTTTGGTAGGGGTACCTGCTAACCGGATAATTTTAGTTTCATGAGGCTGCAGTGTACCTAGTTCCCACACAGCAATACCTTCTTTCATGCTGTCGTTTATGCTTTGTGCCATATCAGGGTCTGCGCCTGTTATGGTAAAATTGCCTGGCAGGCTATGAATGACCTCTACATCATCAACCTTGCTGTCAATAAGGTTTGTTACTTTTATAACATATTCATAAGGAACACCCACTGCGCCTGTTCTGGGTGCTATTTTTTCCATATAAATAACGCTGCAACAATCCTTACTGCCTGTTGGGTATGCCATAGAGGTTATTAACATGTCAGATTTAGGCTCAGGTTTTGGTTTTTTGTCATGTATCGCTTCATAATGCCTGGAACCTGGTTCTTCGTTAATATGTCCGTGGTAATGTTTTCCTTTTTCGTCAGGATCGTGTTTAATACCACTTCCCCAGGAATTGCTTCCAATAACAGCCCACAATATAAAAAGCGGTACAACCAAGAACATCTTTCTTAAATGGTTAATTTTCAAAGTGATGCCTCCTTTCAATAACGGTAAAATCGTCTGGACTAAAATACTTAAATTCCCACAAAATCAGAACCGGTTTTAATGCCCCCCCAAGCGTGGTAAAAGTTATTTTTTTTGATTTAATCGAAACAAATAATTTCTATATTTCTCCGCAAACGTAACTATTCAGCGTAAACAATACACGACTCCTTCCCAAGCAGATACTTCACTATGTTCAGCACAAGGTTTGGGAACAAGTTGGCTTTACACTCCGGTAGTTTGGCAAATTACTTAGTTTTCTCAATTTATACTGCAAAGCAGATGCTTTTTCTCTATGTCCAATATAAACAGTTTTTTTTTCATGTCAATACCTGAAAATGGGGGTATTGAAAACATGTCTATAATGCTTTTTATCCGCTGGACATTCTAAATGAATGGTTCTCGCTTTTTAAAAATCAATTGCGGCTGGAATTTATTTGTCATTTGTTCTGTTAATAGAAGGCGGGGTTGAAAGGATAAAACGTTTGGTTCAGGTTGCAAACCTGAACCCGCGAATGTAGTTTCCAGTGCCATTACGTTCCCAAACATGAATTTGGAAACGAGTTGTGCTTCGGCAATTTAATAGATTACGCTGAATAGTTACAGTTTTCTTGTAAGTAAAGCCTAATCTATCGAGGGTATGTACCATTCCTTCGGGCGTATAGATTTTATTGAATGTTTGTTTTATATATTCAACAATTTCTTTTGCCGCGCTATAGTTGTTTTTCCTGTCTTCATCTGATTTAGCGGAATCTACCAGATTAGACCCTGCTCGAAGGGATTAAAAATGGTTAATGCTGCATGGATGCGGTGAGGAGTTTAGGCGGAGGTTATATATTTATTTATATTTTCAGCAATAGTATTCCACGTCCATTTTCGTTTTTCATCATCGGCTTCCAATAGCGTGATGCGGAATCCTTTCCTTGTGCAGCAAAAGCCTGTTAATGGCACAACGCATATCCCCGTTGCCCCGAGAAGATAATACACAAACCTTTTATCTACCTCCACACCACTTACTTTATCCAAGATGTATTTTTTAACAGCAATGTTTTCGATTGGCAGGGTTTGTTGGGCATTTAAAACACCATCCTTAAATACGATGGACATATAGAATGCACCCTGGGGTTTTACCACACGTATGCCATTTACCTTTGAAAAGATTTCGCATGCCTCATACGCACGGTGTTCATACCTCTCTCTACGCATTTTCAGATGCGCCTGATAATTTGGATTACCCATTATCAGTGGAATAGCATATTGGGGTAGGCTGGTAGAACACACTTCAAGCATTTTTGCGTTAATTAAACTTTTGATATAGTTCTTGAATTCCGGATTTGATTCCTGGTTGAACACCTCAATCCATCCACACCTGGAACCAGGCCATGGAAATTCTTTGGAAATGCCGCGCATTGCCATGCCGGGCACACCGCCGATTATTTCGCTGAGATTTACCGTTTCAGCGCCGTTATAAACGATATTTGCATATATTTCGTCACAGATGAGAAATAACTCATACCTCTTTGCAATTTCAACAATTTTTTCCAGGAAGGGACGCGGGTATACTGATCCTGTAGGATTGTCGGGATTGATGATAAGCATGCCGGCAATGGAATCGTTATACTTTATTTTATTTTCAATATCATTAAGATCCGGCAGCCAATTGTTTTCAGGGTCGAGATCATACGTAAGGTGATCATACCCGGAGTGGGCTGCCTCTGCTGACGAGTGAGTGGAATATGCTGGCGAAGGGCCAATCACACGCGCTTCCCTCTTCAAAAGACTGAAGATAGTGGAAACAGCATCGCCTAATCCGTTGAAAAAGATTATATCGTCCGGCGAAATTTGATACCCGCCGCGTTTGTTTACCTGATCGGCAAGGAATTTTCTCGTTTCGGGAACGCCCTGTGTGGCTACGTATCCATATGTTTTGTCTTCTGATACCAATTGAATAACTATGTCTTTTATCCATTGAGGGATTTTCTCTCCTTTTTGGACAGGATCCCCTATGTTCTCCCAGGTAATTTCGACGCCTAATTTTTTTAATTCGTTTGCTACCGCCACGATAGCTCTTATTTCATAGGTAAGGTGTCTCCAACCTTCATGTTCAATGCCTCTGCGCATAATCCTGCGTACCCTTCAAAAAAAAGAATGATTTTACTGATTAAATAAAATATATGATTACATATTTCCTGATAAAGTATTTTATAGGAAATAGTTACCGTGTGAAAAAAAAGAATAAAAAAACAAAAAAATGATTCTACAAATGTATTCCTGTACATGCAAGAAATATGTTTGTGAAGAGTGTTCGACAAACGGGTATTTTAAATGGTAAACTCGGTCTTTCACTAAGACCATAAAAGCGTAAAGCTTCTTTTGAAAGTATAGATTTCTTTAACTATAACCTTATTTCTTTGACTACACTATATACCTTACAGACACCTTTTTAAAATGAATGAGAGACGCAGTCTATGATGAAAAAATGTGTATTGGGAATTGATGGCGGGGGTACAAAGACCTCTTGCCTGCTTTCTGATGATACAGGAAAGATAATCGGGCAGGGGAGGGGCGGCCCTGCGAATCCCAATCTGGTTAATACTGATGGGATAATAGCCGCAATGCAGGAGTCTATTTCCTGCGCTATCCACTCATCGTCCGTTCCGGAATTCAGGATAGAAGCCTTGTGTGCAGGCTTAGCCGGGGTTGGAGAAGAAGAGACAAGGCATACAATGAGAAAGGTAATCTGTCAGGTAACAGACCGTTATGGTGAGGAGTCACGGTATAAACATTTATTTGCCGGAGATATGCAGATTGAGGTGTATACGGATGCAATTATTTCTCTTGTTGCCGGGGCAGGCAAGCGGCATGGAGTTGTGGTAATTTCCGGCACGGGTTCCATAGTGTATGGAGAACGTTTTGACGGAAAAACGGCAAAGGCAGGGGGTTGGGGCAATTTTCTGGATAATGAAGGGAGCGGTTACGAAATAGGGAAGATGGCTCTGCGGGCAATCATGAGGGCATACGACGGAAGGGACCGCCAAACCCATCTTGCGGAATATATCCTTAAGGAATTACACTTTAGCACACCGGCGGAAATGGCAGCGCATATTTTGAAAAAACCTCCGGAATACGCCCGTGTTGCCGGTATTGCAAAACTGGTACATAAAGCAGCAAAATCGGGTGATACCGTTGCGCTTCATATTTTAACAAATGCGGCCGATGAACTATGTCATGGAGTATTGGCGGTGGCAAAAGAACTTTCTTTTACGAAAGAAAGTTTTCCACTGGTACTAGCAGGTGGAGTATTGCGCAATAGCGATTTTGTCGAAAAACACCTTGTGCATAAAGTAAGGCAATCTGTGCCTGGGGCAATGCCGGTGTCGCTTGCGGAAGATCAGGCAAAAGGCGCGGTAATCCTGGCATTGAAGCTTGCCGGCATGGAAAAACCGCAGGGGAATTGTACCGGCGGGAATAGTGAAAGGAACGGCGGTGGCGGCATTTAAATTGTATCGACCAAGGGTTCGGCAGAGCAAGACACAGAATACGGTAATATTGTGGGGGAAATCGCTGTTGAACGCCCTCTTGTTCATTGCCGTATTCATGGTTGTTTTGCCATGTGCGGCGCATCGTATAATTACGGTAAAGGCGACGATCCCTCCGGCGATTGGCATATGGGGAGGAGGGATTCTTGTATGTGCCGGCATGGTTATGTGGATACACTGTCTTTGGGTTTTCAGTCATAAAGGCAGGGGGACTCCCCTCATGTTGGATGCGCCGAAAAATCTTGTTACCGGCGGGTTTTTCCGTATTGTGCGCAATCCGATTATGTTGGCGGAACTAATGATAATCTGGGGAGAAGTTCTCTTCTCTGCGAATCTGGGCATACTTATTTATGCGATAGTGATTAGTATGATAGCGCATATATTGGTTGTTTATTTTGAAGAGCCTGAGCTGAAAGGACGTTTTGGCAAGCAATACGAAGAGTATTGCCGGCAGGTCCCAAGATGGCTGCCTGGAATTAAAAGTAAACAAAGAAGAGAATAATGCAAAGATGGGTTATTGATGTGTCGATACCGAACAGTCAAAGAATTCCTATTGCAACACAACGGCCAGGTGGGTTAAACTAAAAAAACTTTACATTTTATATGATGCATCAATCACCCCTGATTTTAAGACCTCTCTACACTATTAACCAGGCAAACCCATAGCATTACTATACATTTTACCTTTTATTTTCGGGATATCGTTTTTTTGATTACGTATCCTTTTTGTTTATCCTTGTATTCTTTCGGAGTTACGTACTATGTTTGTAGATGAAGCCGTTATTTATGTAAAAGGCGGGGACGGGGGAAACGGCTGCGTCAGTTTCCGCAGAGAAAAATATGTACCACATGGCGGTCCGAATGGAGGCGATGGCGGGAAAGGGGGCGATATTATATTGCTGGCAAGCGAAAAGATAGAAACCCTTTTAGACATTACCTCCCGGGTCAAACACATTGCAGATAATGGCGGCCACGGAAAAGGATCGAACAAAAACGGCAAGGACGGAAAAGATATCGTCCTCTTATTGCCGCGAGGCACCTTAATAAAAGACAAAGAGAGCGGCCGTATCCTGAAGGACATGAGCACTGCGGGAGAAAGCATAGTCATCGCCAGAGGCGGAAAGGGCGGTAGGGGAAACAAGCATTTTGCCACCGCAACGAACCGCGTCCCCCGTGAGGCAGAAGATGGGCAGCCCGGCGAGGTACGGTGGCTGATTTTAGAGCTAAAACTTTTTGCGGACGCCGGTCTTATTGGTATGCCCAACGCGGGAAAATCTACATTGCTCTCACGCATTTCCAAAGCAAGACCAAAAATAGCAGATTATCCCTTTACCACATTACAACCACAACTGGGTGTTGTAGAAATAGAAAACTTTCGGCGCTTTATCGTCGCAGACATCCCCGGCCTCATAGAAGGCGCACATAAAGGGATAGGGCTTGGAGACGAATTTTTACGGCATATTGAGAGAACAAAGGTGCTGGTACACATGCTGGACGTATCTGTTTTCCCGGAAAAAGACCCGTCGGAAGCATACCGTATTATCCGCAATGAATTAAAGCAATACAATCCAAAACTCACGGAAAAGACCGAAATTGTTGTGGCGAATAAAATGGATCTCCTTGACGAAGAAACGGGCGCTGCATGCATTAAAAAGCTTGAAGAAAATATTTCCCAGACTGTCTGCCCCGTCTCAACAATAACTGGGAAAAATTTGAGTAGCCTGATTTATTTGTTGTCCAAAACATTACAAAAAGACACTGCTTAACCGGGAGCGGCGCCATGTGGCTGGCAATTGATATTGGCAATACAAACATTCACGCCGGAGTTTTTGAGGGGGACGTTTTACTCACACCCTTTTCCCTCAGTAGCAGCGAGCCGCATATGCTGCATGATAGTTTCGCAAAAGCAATATCCACTTGTTCTCTCAAAAACAGTGTTTCTGCAGTGATTATTTCCTCCGTAAACCCAAAACCGGAAGAGGTGCTCTTCGAATGCATAAAAACCCGGTTACATACGTCGCCCCAGAAAATCGGAAAAGATATTCCCATTCCTTTGTCTGTTTTTGCAGAGTACCCGGAGAAAATTGGCGCCGACAGATTGATGAATGCGGTTGCCGCATATGAACGATTCCATGATTCGGCAATAATAATTGACGCCGGCACTGCAATTACTGTTGACGTTATAAATAATCACGGCGCCTTTCTCGGCGGTATTATTGCTCCCGGCATGGCTATTTCTTCAAAGACATTACACCATGCTACTGCTCTGCTGCCAGAAGTATCCATCACGAAAAAACCGGATACTATTTTAGGGAGAAACACCATCGAAGCAATACGGTCAGGAATTTACTGGGGCGCAATCGGAATGGTAAAACAATACATTGAAATGATTTGCAAGGAGCTCCGCGATACACCGGCAATCATTGCAACAGGGGGAAGCGCACCTATACTGGCGCGGGAGATACCGGCAATCGCCTCCGTAACGCCGCACCTGACGCTGGAAGGCATCCAATGGACGTACAAGGCATGGCGGGAGAGATGCAGGTAAACGGTTCGCTCCTGCGCTGATCGGATATCTTTTATGGCGTCCTATCCTGCCAAAAACAAGCTTCTTTTGTAAGTGCATACCGGCAACACGTTTCCCCCAAAAACCACCTTGATACTACTATCCCTGTTACCGGTTTCCCGGCTATTACGCTTTTTTTGAGATTTTTTTTAACAGGTTTTTAAACCGAAGGTCTTTTCTAAGAACCGCAAGGTCTTTGTCGTTTTTAATATAGTAAATATCGTTGTAGCCCAAATCTATTGCCTTTTCCAGCGCAATAAACGCTTCTTCCGTATTTTTAAGCAATGCATAGCTGCATGCCAGATTGTAATGTACAAACGGGTCATCTTTTTGCAGGCGGCACAATTTCAGATCAATCAGAAGACCCTTTTCATACCTGCCCGTTTCAGTGTAAGCATTGCCTAAATACATAAGACATTCAACATAATCCGGTACCTTTTCAATGATCCCTTCGAAAAACCAGATAATAAACTCTTCCCCCTCCTTTTGAAATTCAGGAGCACGAAGGGTGAAGTTATACTTGGGCAGTCTTATTGGTGAAAGCGCCCTTTTTTTTGATTCTGTTTTCATTTGAACAATCCACCCTGTATTATGTGTACGCTGTTAAAGAAACATTGCGTCAATCCCTATGCAAACGTTTCGTTTTCTAAAACATCAACTACATTTGTACGGTATGTATTAATGTGGCAAATTACGTAATTAACCGTACCTCTTTCTTTTATTTTGCCAATTTTATTGTTGCCACAATTGTTTCAATATTTTAAAACATATCCTTATCTTGTCAAAGTACAAAATTACCCGTTTTCTTTCTCAAAGGAAAATACATGACCATCGATAAACAATTGCTTAAAAACGCCCTTTCCGGCAAAAAAGATGTTTCGCTCAAAAAAATAACAGACCTCGTGGCATACAAGATATATGAGAGACAGGAAAACCTTGGGGAAAAAGCAAACTATCTCGCCGCGATAGATGCTATTGTCCAATACATATCAGAAAATTTTCCCGACGTTCATTCCTTCCAGGAAAAGCTGTCACATCTTAACAAAGGAATGTTGTCCGTTCATCGGTTCGCAGATATAATTTACGAATATTACCGGGAGAATCATTTCCTTGAATTTGAGGTAGTAAAAAATCTTATCTCTACGGCAAAAGACGCCGACTTAAAAAAAATTACCGATATTGTGGCGTTTAAAATCTATCAGAGTCCCGAAGATAAGGGGTCGGAACTAAACTTTCTTTCCGCAGAAACATTTGTGGCGCATTATGTGTCAGAAAATTTTAAAAATATACCCGCCTTTAAAGAATATCTTGCAACCCTTGGAAAAGGTGACGCCGCCTTAGAGACGTTCGCACAAATTGTGTACTATTATTACTATCGGAATGAAAACGGGCAGCCTGGTACAAATGAATGAAACCATACTGATCGTAGACGATGAACAGGATATTGTAAACCTTATTATGTACCATCTGGAAAAGGATGGTTACAAAACGATTACCGCCCTGGATGGCGAGACCGCGCTTGCGTTGTCGAAATCGGAACATCCGGCGCTTATCATCCTGGATATTATGCTTCCCGGAATGAATGGCCTGGAAGTATGCAAGCGTTTAAAGGCAGATGAAGCATTGTCCGGTGCTGCCATAATCATGCTGACCGCCAGGGGAGAAGAAGGCGACATAACACTCGGCCTTAAACTCGGAGCAGACGATTATGTTACAAAGCCATTCAGCCCGAAAGAACTTGTAGCGCGGGTACATTCCGTACTAAGACGCACAAAGAATGCTTCCTCTAAAAAGGAATTGATAGAAATAGGCGATCTGAAAATCAACCTGGACAATTATGAAGTAAAAATTGGACGCGATCTCATCCCCCTCACACTTACAGAATTCAAACTATTGTGTCAATTGGCAGGCAAACCGGGCCGCGTATTTACCAGAGACCAATTGATTGATGCAATCGCTGGAGTGGAAACAATTATTGTTGACAGGACGATTGATGTTCATATAGCGTCTCTGCGAAAAAAACTAAAGTCGTTTAAAAATCACATCATAACGATACGAGGCATTGGATACAAATTCATGGAATGGCAAGCATGTTGAAACACAAGCCGGTTTTTAAAACATGTCTTCTCCTTTTTCTCCTGTTATCCGTTTGTTTCTTACCCGCCTTTTATTACGTACACAGAACTCTGAAATCGCATCATGTCGCCCTTCTCAACGAAAACATTCTCTCAAAGTCATCTGCGGTATATCGTTCTTTGGAAAAGGTGTTGCCGGGAAACAACAGGGAAAAAATTATTTCCGCCAGTGAAGATATCGGTAATTTACTCAAGGTCGGCATTGTTATCACGGATGCTGCCGGAGGTATTGCTTATGCTTTCTTAAATAAAAATATACCGGAAGCATTCACGGAGGATAACGTTGTCGCATACCTGCGTAAAGGTTCTAATAACAATATATTTCACGATGAATCACTACAGGTATCCCTCATTTCAGTATCCATTGGGATCCCTGATGTGGGCATAAAGAGCCTTGTCGTTATTTCCCCTCTTGAACACGCTCACGCCGCGATTTCTTCTGTTTCAAAAAAAATTGCCGTGTGCCTTTTGATTTTTTTTGCTGTCAGTGCTGCCATAGGATTCATCATTATCGAACGAATCCTCTCACCGGTAGCTGAAATCACCCGAATTGTTAAGAATTTTCTCCGTGGCGATTTTACGACGCGGGCGGATATTTCTTCACGGAATGGCACAAAGGAGCTTGCTAAGGCCGTTAATACGATGGGAAACCGTTTGCAGACGCAACAACAAATAATTTCCGATAGTGAAAAACGGCTGACGGCTATTATAAATAATATGAAAGACGCCATTATGGTGGTGGATTTACAGGAAAGGATTCTGCTTATAAACAATATGGCAAAGACATTTTTTGGCATAGCAGAGATATCGCCTGGCAGGGATTATTTGTGGGAAAGAATAAGAAACGAAACGCTGCAAATACTGGTAAAACAGATAATGAAAACCAATGCCGGATTTACGACAGAAATAGAATACGCCTCCCCAAAGAAAAAGCTGCTCCAGACGCAGTTTTCCCTGCTTCAAAAGGACAATAATACCATAGGGATTCTTATTGTATTCCACGACATTACAGATTTAAGAAAATTGGAGAACACCCGGAAGGAATTTGTCGCTAATGTTTCCCACGAATTAAGGACGCCTCTTACTTCCATCAAGGGTTATGTGGAAACGCTGTTGGAAAACCATACCGCTGATGGCGGGCATACGTATAACAGTTTGAAAGTTATTATGAAACATACACAAAGACTTGATAATTTGATCAAAGATATTTTAGAACTCTCAAAGCTGGAAACGAACGAATTGAAAACGGAGCTTCATGAATTGAACCTATATGCGTGTATTGAGGATATATTGCACACCTACAAGGAACACTGCAAGGAAAAGAAACAATCGTTTCGCCCGCACATCTCACAAAACCTACCTACTGTAGAATCAAATGAATACCTTTTAAGGCAGTTGCTGACGAACCTGCTTGACAATGCAATAAAATATACGCACGTGGGCGGTGACGTCGGGCTTTCAATTTCCCCTGCGGAGGAAACAATACAGATCGAAGTTTCAGATACGGGCATCGGAATACCACACGAGCATATTCCCCGTATTTTTGAGAGGTTCTACCGGATAGATCCGGCACGTTCAAGGGAAATGGGCGGAACAGGGTTGGGTCTTTCTATCGTCAAACATATAGTAAACCTGCATAATGGCGCCATAAAACTAAAAAGTACGGTTGGCAAGGGGAGTACCTTTACGGTCATATTGCCGCAAAAACAACAAAAACCGTCAGCCGCTTTTGATGGTAAATAACGTTGGCATGGGAAGGTGTTTTTCTTAGCCAAAAACCTTCCATACAAAAATAACGATCATTGCAGCTCCAATAATCCCTTTCATCAGGGTTCCGCCAACAAAACCGACAAAATTACCCAAGCCTGATTTCATAGCGCCTGCGTAATTTTTCCCGCCTATCATTTCAAAAATAATGGTGCCGATAACAGGCCCTACAATTAATCCAATTGCCCCAGCCCAGAAAAATCCCGCAACGCTGCCCAGTATCGACCCTGCAATGCCCCATTTCGTAGCGCCGAATCTCCTGGCGCCGTACACATTGCCTATGTTTTCGATAACTATGGAAAATACCGTTAACAGAGCAAATAGCAACAACAGTTTCCACGTTATTTCGCTGAAACCCGTGAAGACGGCATAAAAAAAAGCGCCGAACCAAATTAACGGGATACTGGGGAGTATTGGAAGCACAATGCCCAGCATGCCTGCAAGCATGATAACCATTGATACGGCAAATAGTATTATTTCCCAAATATCCATTTTGCAAAACTGTTTTAAAGGTAACATTGATATCCGGTCAAAACGTATTGCCGGAATGTGACTTCTAAATAAGTTGAGGTAAACAACCCACTTTTATTAATGGTAAATACTATGGAGTCGGCAGTCGGCAAAATACAGATTGCAGACGGTCGAAATTATTATAAAAACCCCAACTTATTGAGAAGTTAGACGGAATGGTATTTTACAGGAAATGTCTGGAAAAATCTTGAATTTTATCTATCGTTAATTTATTGTTATTACAGATTTTCCAGAATACTCATCTCCATACAAATTTTTTCTCATTTTTTGATTACCTTGAATTCTGTGAATAAAACACTTTTAACTGCCATAATAGCAATAATTACGTTTTTGATTGCTATGGGGTTGCTTTCCTTTAAAATCCTGGGGTCTGGGCTTCGAAAGCAGGTACAGAACCACCTCTTTTCCGTTCGGGAAATTAAAAAAACACAGATACAGAACTTTTTCCGTGAACGGTACGGTGATATTAATATCCTCTCCAAAAATCCACTCATTATACAAAGTTTACCGGTTTTTGCCGCTGCGTTTAAGGAAGGCGGTTTTGATGATCCCCGTTATAAACAAGCAGAAAGTGATTATGGATACCTTTTTGTGCATTTTTTGACGCAGCATGGACTCCAAAACATATACCTAGTGGATGCAGAGGGATTTGTTGTCTATGGAGTAAAAGGCGAATCGTTTCGCGGAGAAAATTTAAAAAGCAGTCATTTTGTTTCAACGACACTAAATGAAGTCTTCACGGAAGGGTTAACACGCCTTTATTTTTCAGATATAACCTTTAATGAGAAAACAAGGGACTTCATGTGCATTGGCGCCTGCCCTGTTTTTGATAATGCCAATACATTTTTAGGGGTAATTATTGTTGAAATATCCTATTCGAAACTTGACGCTATTGTGTCACAATGGGATGGATTGGGAAAGACAGGAGAGATTTATATTATTGGCGAAGACAAATTAATGAGAACAAAGTCAAGATTTCTCAAAGAAAATACTATTTTAAAAATGAAAATAGACACAAAATCTTCGCGAGATGTCATTCTTGGCAATACCTACATACAACGAGTGAAGGATTATCGCAACCTTCCCGTGATCAGCGCATATACACCCCTTGACGGTTTAAGGGATGTGAAATGGTTTCTCCTTGTGGAAATGGATGAAAAAGAAGTCTTGCATTCTTTTAGCGTGCTGGAAGCGTACCTTGTAGTTGTCGCAACTGTTATCTTTGCTATTTCTATTGTATTTCACCGGTGTATCAGGAAAAAAAACCTGTTATAAACATCCTTCCACCGTCTTCTTCAGATTTCAATTAATGTCCGGAAGATCGCACCTGCCGGCAACTGCATTTCGATTTTATGGATCTTCAGGGGGAAAAAATTACCGTGGCACGAAAAGCGCCACGGTAATTTATGGTAATCACATTTGTCCTATTTTTCCGACCTTCTTTCGTGAGGCAACACCATTTCGACGTCTTCAATACTGACAATTGTATTGGGGTGTTTTGGTAATATTTCCTCACGTAAATACTCAAAAAGCTCATCGGCTTTTTCATTTTGCAGCAGTGCTTCAATGCGCACTAAAGAATATGCGGCATTTGGCGTATCCGTCAGTTTTTTGACCGGTTCTATGCTTGCGAACCTGGCAATATCAAGGCTCCTAAAGCCTTTCCTTATCAGTGCATGGGCTCCCGTTTCAGCAACAATACTTACATGTTTTCTTACGATTAAATCCCTGTTATGTTTCATGGCAGAAAGTTTATGTCCCGACAGCTTTTGATGAGCCTCTAAACCAACTACTTCCAGGGTAAGATTTTTACGTTCGAATTCATGCTCGAACTCGCTGAGCTTTCCCATAACACTATGATCAATAAGCTTTGTTTTTGACATGTTCAATATTACATTTTTACCTTCTTTAAGGAAGTATTCTACCTGTTTCCTGAACGGAATCCAGTTGCTAAAAACAGCCGAATCGCTTGCGAAAATTACTACCGTCTTATCGTCCTTTATCTTAACATCCAGATACGGCCTGAATAATGAGCGAAGGGGCACACCGTTTATGATATGTATGAAAAATTTTGCTCCTATGCCAATGGCAATACCTATGACGAGGTCAGTTGCCAATACGGCTACTAACGTAGTGACAAATATGACCAACTGTTCCTTGCCAATCTTGTATGTATGAACAAATTCCTTTGGCGCGGTTAACTGAAACCCTGTGTATACAAGCATTGCTGCTAGTGCTGCCAGTGGTATTTTGCAAAGGAGAGAAGGCACAAGCGCGACGAAAAGCAGCAACAATAGACCATGGTACAGGTTTGCAAAACGTGTGCGCGCTCCATTGTCTATATTTGCCTTACTACGCACAATTTCAGATATCATAGGCAGTCCGCCGACAAATGCACACAGTGTGTTTCCTATTCCAACAGCAAACAAATCCCTGTCAAGGTTTGTTTTCCTTTTCCATGGATCAAGAATATCTATCGCCTTTGCGCTAAGAAGGGATTCAATGCTTCCTATCAGTGCAAACATTATCACCCATTTCCATCCTGCGATGTATTTTAATGAAGAAAAATCCGGGAAGGCGATTGCCTTGAACATATTGCCCGGAATATTTACCATGAATTCTTTTCCGAGGTTATATTCATATCCTTCAAAGACATAAATGCCCTCATTTGGTACTCCAAGATATAAACAAAGCGGTATTGCAAAAAATAGCACAAACATTGGCGGAGGAATTTTTTGCAGGATTTTATACTTATGTTTTATCTTTGGGATACCAAACATGATAAATAAACTGCCGATGCCTATTGCAGCTATGTAAGGATTCATATCAATGATAACCCTGGGTATCTCTGCCATTAATTCAAAAGGTTCACCTGCAGCAGTACCGCCTAATACTATGGGAAATTGTTTGAGGATGACAATAATGCCAATGGCGGCTAACATGCCATGTACGGCACATAAGGGGAAAAAATCCCCAAGTGAGCCTACCCGGAGAAGACCAAATATAATCTGTAAGCAGCCGGCGGCGACGCCTACCCCCAGCGCCATTCTGTAGGCTTGAATATCTGCGGCGATGTCTCTTCCCCCGGTATACCCGAAATCGGTAACTGCACCAATTGCAATAACAATTAGCCCCGCGGCCGGCCCTTTTATTGTTAACTGCGAATTACTAATAAACGTTGTAACGATTGCGCCTACAACCGCAGTGAATATGCCTGCTATTGCCGGATAACCACAGGCAAGAGAAATCCCCAGACACAACGGAAGTGCAATTAAAAAAACCAGGAATCCCGCATTAAAGTCTTTTTTAAAATTTTGTCCCATTCCGGAAAAGCCGGCATTCGGAACGGGCTCTTGAGCACCGTTTAATTTCGACACACCCATTTACCTCCTTATTTGTCAATCTTAAGAATACTTTTATACGATAGCACCTTCTTGTCACACCACTTCTTCCAAAATAGTAGTCACAAGTCAAGCAAATTGCGCTCCGAAAACAAAGGCTCTCTTATATTGTACATGAGGTGGGCTTGTTCATTGCTTAACTAAAAACATTGAAAGCCCTAAACATTAAATCAGACTGCCTGCCTTTGGCAGTAACTTTATTCCGTGGTTGATCTTCTTGTAGAGACGCATGCATGCGTCTCTACAAGAAGATTGAAATTCCTATACATAACAGCAGGGGGCTAATCATTTGCTATAAATTGCCATAAATGCGTTCATACCAAAACTGGCAAATGCTCCGCCCCTACAACATTTCATTAAGCATGAGCTATTTACAACATCTACCTTGTTCTATGTTTTATTTCGGACGAGAAATAAGCATTTCATTTTGCAAGGATACTCTGTTTGCGCATTTATGGTTTTAGAGACTTATAAAATGATCAACTTTTTTCGCGGGAAGCGGGGCTTGTCGGCAGGAGTAGGCATGTATGGTTTTTCGAAAAAGGCTGCAATGCCAACCTTCTCTGTATCTTTTCTTCCTGTTCTATGCTGTTTGGTTCCGGCTTGTCCGCATTAGGAGAGATTTGGTTGAAAGAAATATGCGACAAATGGCTGGATAAAGTAAAAAAACCAGCTACCGAAATAAGCAAAACAAATGAGCGTAATCCAAAAGATTTTCAGAAAATTTGTGTAAAGAGGATTTTTTTTATATATTTCAAGCCATATGGTTGCTAATGTGATCAGTGCAGGATTTACAAAAAGTTCGCTTGTGCTGGGTGGAGCAGTAACCCCAATATAATTAAAGAGAAGCCCTACCACGACACTAATAAACAGAGAGAGATAATAAGTATTTTTTGCAACAATAATACTGAAAATAATCAGGGAATGTGAAATCATGGATGCTATTGCGAATTCCAAACCTCGGTAAAACTCGTAAGAGATTATAGAATAAGGCGTAAGAAACGCAAAGAGGATGGCATTTCTCTCTTTCCCTTTTGTATTATAAAAAAAATATAATGCAGCCGGGGCAATAAATTTGAGAATGTCATTATCACTCCAGTATTCATTGTCGCCAAAATAAACACATGCAATGCCCACGCAAGCGGAAAGATAGAGGAGGAATTCTATTTTTTGCTTTCTTCGCAAAATCCATAATACAAGGAGAAAAACAAGTGACGATTGCAATAGGGTAAGGCATTCTTTAAGCCAGAAAATATGTTCATAGATATAAATAAGATTTTCGAAGTTAGTTGTGATAAATTCCATCAGATTATTGCATTCTCAAATGATAAAAAACAAAAAAAGTGTTGCATGGAAGCTTATTATACAAAAACGAAGCAAGCCTGGAAATCTGTGGTTTCAACATCTTTTTACCTTTGCTTTTGAAACTTTGTCCCGCCGGATATTTTCCACTTATATCATATTTTCAAAGCCATGGAAAAGTGAAAAAATGCTAAATGAAATTTTTTTAGGGACCAATTCTATAATTTAGGCGTGTTTAAAAGTTCATTTTTCCTCAAAATCATAAGTAATTATTTATATGTATGTTGTAACGTTTCAGGCGGAAAATTTAGTTGAATTTAAAGTTTAAGTTTGTTAAACTCAATCCCTTAAATACCTTAAAAGGATGTCTTTTAAGTAATAGAATTTTAGTAAAACAGATGGAGATTCGGTAATATGGCAGATACGGTATCTGAGTTAGATATCAATAAACTCCTTGATGCTGAAACAATTTCAAGGGAGACTGTTGCTGAGATAAAACAAAAAGTTTTAGGCTTTTTAGAAAACAGGAAGATCTTTGATAAAAAAATAGAGTCATTAAGGGAAGGGATAAAGAAGGAAACTGATAACGCTAAACTGAAAGACAAAAAGTTATTGCTGGGAATATGTTTTTGGGTCACTGGAGAAACAAAAGAAGCTATGGGCTTGTTGAATGAAGTAAAGACAAGGAAAATAGGCTCGTATTACCTGGGGAAATGTTATCAGGAATTGGGTGACCATAAAAATGCGTTAGAGTGTTTTGAACGGGCGAAAAAATCAGATGAGGAAGAATTTGATATCTGCATGGATATTGCCGAGACAAAAAGAATGACGGGCGACAGCAATGAGGCATTAAAGGTAATAAAGAATTTTTCACAGTCACACAACGACAACGCAGAACTGCATTATCAATGGGGGCATTGCCTGGAGTCCTTAGGGATGTATGAAGAGGCCTTCGTGCATTACGACAAGGCGCTTCAGATCGAACCAAATCATGCGAAATCTCTTTTCCAAATGGCATTTAATTACGATATCGCCGGGGAAGATGACCTTGCGATTGAATATTATGAACGATGCGTCAACCTCCGTCCCGCCTATAAAAATGCATACATGAATTTGGGGATATTATACGAAGACAATGGAAAATATGATGACGCAGTTTTTTGTTATGAAGCCGTTTTGGATGTAGAGCCTATGCACGAAAGGGCATCATTTTGCCTAAAGAGTGCAAAGGCTTCTTCGGAAATGGTTTTTGATGAAGAGGCGTCGAAAAAACAGGGGCATGAAGGTGACGTGTTAAATATCCCCATTTCCGACTTCGAACTTTCTGTCCGGAGCAGAAATTGTCTTGAAAAAATGAATATTCGTACCTTAAGAGATCTGACAAGAATTTCAGAACCAGATTTGTTGACATTTAAAAATTTTGGGGAAACCTCGCTTAACGAAATAAAGGCAATATTGATGCAAAAAGGATTGCAATTGGGACAATCGTATGATGGGCACAACAATAGCGAGAAATTCCCTGGCAAAAAGACGGGTTCCCTGAAGAGGGCAAGAGGTTGATTTAGCAGTTTGGTTTGCCAGGGTCGGTTTAGGCAGATTGCAATCTGAAGGTCAGCATTTTTTCGTGTTCCGCAAGTAAGTTTTTCTTAGAAATCAACAAAACAGAAACTCCCTTCAGGCATATACAAGTGTTGGCGGTATAAAGTGGCAGGAGGCATGTTTTGCGGAAAGGCCGCAAAGAAAATGGCAGGAATAGCGCTGGATGTTATATAGCAGTGGGTTGCGGAAGGTATTCTTATGTTAGATTACATCCGGGGGCAAGTGATTAGCAAATCTCCCACCAAGTTGGTCTTGGAAGTTGCAGGCGTTGGTTATTTATTACACATTCCAATCTCTACTTTTGAAAAAATTCCCAGCCGTGGCGAAGTTACAATTCATACTCAGTTGTTTTTGAGAGAAGATGGCATAAAACTGTTTGGATTTGCCTCAGATGAAGAAAGGGGCTTATTCCAGCTATTGCTATCGGTAAATGGTGTTGGGCCAACTATGGCAATTGCCATACTATCCGGCAGTACGGCAAACGATATTAAGTGTGCAATAGCCAGAGAAGATACAAAGGCATTAATGCGAATTAAAGGGGTGGGAAAAAAAACAGCGGAACGAATTGTGTTGGAACTAAAGGAAAGCGTTAAAGGGGCAAAAGCATCCATAGACATAGAAATGGATGGCAGGCAAAGAGCATTTGCCGACGATGCAATTATGGCGTTAATTTCTTTAGGATATGGCAGGCCTGTGGCGGAAAACGCGGTAAAAGAGGCCGTAAAAAAACTGAATTCGGTGGACAATATAGAAATTCTTGTGCGGGAAGCCTTGAAGTTTAAAACATAATAGAGTGCTGTAAGGGTTGTTAATTTACTATGTAAGGAATCAGGCATGTTAAATGAAGAGATATTGTCTTCTTCCACGGTTATTGAAGATAATAATCTTGATCTTACGCTTAGACCGAAAAGATTTAGTGATTTCATAGGACAAGATCGTATAAAAGAAAACCTGCATATCTATATAAAAGCAGCAAAAAAAAGGGGTGAACCAATTGATCACGTCTTGTTTTCCGGCCCGCCTGGTTTGGGGAAAACGACGTTGTCGCAAATCATTGCGAGTGAAACGAATACCGCTATAAGGTCGACTTCGGGTCCCATATTGGATAAACCGGCAGACCTTGCAGGCATTTTAACCAATTTACAGCACGGTGAAATTCTTTTTATCGATGAGATTCACCGATTAAATACTAATGTAGAAGAATACTTGTATTCTGCAATGGAAGATTTCTCCATTGATATAATCATTGACCAGGGGCAAAAGGCAAGGTCGGTAAAAATAAACCTGCAAAAGTTTACGCTTATTGGAGCCACTACCCGTGAGGGGTTGCTTACTGCACCGTTACGGTCACGGTTTGGGGTGCTTGAGAAACTGGAATTTTATCCATGGGAAGATCTGTATAAAATTGTGTGTAATTCTGCGCGCAAGCTTGCGATACCAATTGAGGTGAAGGGGGCAGAAGCAATAGCAAAGCGGTCGCGGGGTACTCCGAGGATTGCAAACAGGTTTTTAAGGAGAATTCGGGATGTGGCCCAGGTGCTTGGGGAAGACGGGAAGGATGTGATAGACGAGAAAATAGCACTCAGGGGGCTGGAGATGTTGGGCGTAGACGAAAATGGTTTATGCGAAATGGACCGCAAGATCTTGCAAACGGTTGTAAAAAGCGGAGGGGGTCCTATCGGATTAAAAACGATAGCAGTGTCGGTAAATGAACAAGAAGATACTATAGAAGAAGTGTATGAATCCTTCCTTATCCAAAGGGGTTATTTGGAAAAAACACCGCGGGGGAGAATTGCCACAAAACAAACATACGAGCATCTCGGTGTTCATAAACAAATACCGGCGCAAAAAAAGATATTTCAATAGCAAAGGAATTTTTCAAACAAATATGCAGCTATTATTACATATCTGTTGCGCATGTTGTTTATGTGCGCCACTCAATGAATTGAAAAAAGAAGGTTTTGCTGTTACCGGGTTTTTTTATAATCCGAATATACATCCATTGCTTGAATTTCGCCGTAGAATAAAAGCATTGCGGGTTTTTCAGGAAAAAAATCCAGTAAAAATTATTTTTAACGAAGAGTATGGATTAAGAGATTTTTTGAAAAATGTGAATTATGAGGGAAGCAACCGTTGCGCAGATTGCTATGCCATGAGGCTTGATTGTGCCGCATCGTATGCAAAAAAGCATACGTATGACGCCTTCACCTCTACAATGTTATTCAGCAGGTATCAGGACCATGCACAATTAAAAGAAATTTCCGAAAGGCTATCAAAAGAAAAAGAGATCCCTTTTTTGTATCGTGATTATCGTTATTTATCTGAGCATAGCAATGAAATTGCACGAAAAAACATGATTTACCGGCAGGGCTATTGTGGTTGTGTCTTCAGTGAATATGAAAGATACAAAGATACGACCCGGGAATTGTACAAGGGAAATAGCCCTCAGTGCAAGGAGAATGAAGATACTTCCGGGGGGTTGACGACAAAAAGCGGTGGCGAAATATGCCATTGTTCAAGATGACATGTTCCCCCTTACCGGGGTTTTTCAAAAACGAAATTGTTGCCATTTTTTTGGTATAAAATCATGCACAAAACACTCTATATAGCAATAATGTTCATTGTGCCGATTCTTGTTGCAGTCACTCATCTGTCATGCAAGAGGGATATTACAAAAGTAGAAGAAGGGGGGCGGGACTATGCTTCCCGCGATGAAAGCGCTCTCAACGTCAGGATACTCCTTCTGGATAGGGTTAAAAAAGCTGAATTATCGGTTGATGGGCGATATCAGATTTTGGGGGGTTTGTCCAACGTTGTAGATGAAGGTGTGATGTTGGACAAAACGAATGTTTTTATCGAAAATGGCTGGATTCACATAGGCGGCAGGAGGCATTACAATAGCGAGTTAAGGATCAAAAATTTAGGGGGTAGCGGTATTGTATTGAATTCCATCCCCTATCGCGGCGAAATGCGGATATTACCGCAAACAGACAAGGAATTTTCGGTTATCGAAGAAATTAATATTGAGAATTTTGTGGTAGGCGTGCTTGGGTGTGAAATGCCGAATTCATGGGAGGAAGACGCTTTACGTTCCCAGACAGTCGCCATAAGAACTTATGTGGAAAGTAGAAAGAAGGCCAATAAACAAGAACCGTTCCACCTGGACAAGTCAGAGCTTGCATACAGGGGCATGCTTGGGGAAACTGCGAAAAGCGGAAAGATTGTACAGGATACGGCGGGCATTGTTATGGCATATAATGGAGAGATATTTTCTGCCTATTTTCACAGCACCTGCGGCGGACATACCGAGGACGTCAATTTAGTATTTGGCAGGGAAAAACTTCCTCCGCTGTCCGGGGTAAAATGCGGGTACTGCGAAAATTCCAAATATTACACATGGAGCGTGAATATTGAGAAATCCGCAATACTAAAGAAATTACAAAAAGCGAAGGTTAACGTTTCAAATATCGTTTCTGTTAAGACGGTGAATCATGGTCCGGGGGATCATGGTTCTGAGGTTGAAATTATTGATGCAAAAGGGAAGGAACAGATGAATGCAAACAGATTCAGGCTGCTCGTCGGGCCAAATAATTTATATAGCACCGCATTTACCGCCAGGAATAATGGCAAAAATATTACCTTTTCCGGCAAAGGCTGGGGGCATGGCGTCGGGCTTTGCCAGTATGGCGTACAGGGCATGGCGAAAAAAGGGTTTAATTGGAGAGAGATTTTGGGACATTATTATCCAAAAAGTGAGTTAAGGCGGATATATTAATCACCAATTCTTTTGGGGGGAATAATTGTTTTTCAAGGTTTTGGCAGCAGATAAACAAACAAAAGCAAGGCGCGGCGAATTACATTTGGCTGGCCAGATTATTCCTACCCCGGTTTTCATGCCTGTCGGAACGCAAGGCACGGTTAAAACGTTAACCCCGCTGCAGATCGAAGAAACAGGGGCGGAAATAATTTTATGTAACGCGTATCATTTATGTCTGCGGCCAGGTGCGGAAATTATTAAACAACTTGGCGGACTTCACCGTTTTATGGGATGGAAGGGCGCTATTATAACGGATAGCGGGGGATTCCAGGTTTTTTCGTTAAGCAGATTGACAAAAATATCAAACAATGGCGTGGAATTTCAATCTCCTATCGATGGTTCAAAATTGTTCCTTACCCCTGAGAAGGTGATAAAAATACAGAATGACATCGGGGCGAATATTATTATGGCATTTGATGAATGCGTTCCGTATCCCTGTGAAAAAGACCGGGCAAGTATTGCAGTTGAGAGAACGCTTAATTGGGCTGCGCGGTGTTTGGATTCCCATGACAATGAAGACCAGGCGCTTTTTGGCATAGTCCAGGGAAGCGTTTTCGAGGAACTTCGCATCGAATGCGCAAAACATCTTGAAAAAATGAATTTTCAGGGCTATGCCATAGGCGGATTAAGCGTTGGCGAGGGAAGCTTATTGATGAACGAGGTACTGGATTATACAGTTGAGTATTTGCCTCCGGAAAAGCCAAGATATTTAATGGGCGTTGGCTTCCCCGAAGATATTCTTCACGCGGTAGAACGGGGGGTTGATATGTTTGACTGCGTTGTTCCGACTCGCAACGGCAGAAACGGCTGTGCTTTTACTCATTTGGGAAAGGTGAAAATACTCAATAGCCGGTACAAAGACGATACAGGGCCGTTGGATGAAATGTGTGATTGTTATACGTGTAAAAATTTTTCAAGGGCATATTTGAGACACCTCTTTGTCGCAAAAGAAACCCTGGGGTTAACGTTGCTCTCATTGCATAATATTTTTTATTTTCAACAGTTAATGCAACAGATAAGGGACGCTATTGAAAGGGGAGAGTTCCGAAGCTTTAAGGAGCAGTTTTTTTCAGTGTACATAAATAATTGAAAGATTTTTTTTCAACAATATCGTGTTGGCGGCATTGGCCGCATATGGTGAAGTTGACGGGGAAAGGTTCGGTTAATTTTTTTTAATAATAAGGAGGAATATTATGCTTGTTCTATTACAAGCGGCTGGAAAAGGTCCCGGCGGGATGATGTCTTTATTGCTTCCATTTATACTTATGTTTGTGGTAATGTATTTTTTAATACTCCGGCCTCAAAAGAGAAAAGAAAAGGAGCGTAAAGCATTATTGTCCCGGATAAGAAAGAGTGACAGGGTCATTACCGCGGGGGGTATTCACGGGGTTGTTACCTCTGTGCGGGAAACTGAGGTAGTTATTCGCATAGATGAGTCAAAAGACGTTAAAGTTAAGGTGGACAGGAGTTCAATTGCCACGGTATTAGAAACCTCGCATGATAGTGATGCCGAGGAAGAAACGGAAGCAGAGGCGATAACGCCAGAAAGTAAGGAAAAAGAGAGCAAGGGAAAGAAGTAGATACTTTGCTCTTTTGTGTTGATTTGACAAATTTTTCATGAACAACGGAAAGGGAGCCGTTTGAGGAGACGGAAACGGAAATGGGAAAAAACTTAAGGTGGAAGATACCTCTCATTGTGATAGTGATTGCTATTGGATTTATGATCTTGTATCCACCAGCGGAAAAGGTCTTAAAGAGAGAGATGGTAAAAGAGGCAGATGGCAAAGTCATTGAAAGCAAAATAGTTGAGAAAGCATGGACACATTTTTTGGTAACGAATCCTATTATCCGTGAAACGATCATCGGCGAGGAAATTGGTACAGATGGCAAAAAGATAACCACCAAGACCGTTGAATATTTTACAAAGGGGAAGATTAAACTCGGATTGGACCTTAAAGGCGGTTCGGAGTTGCTTTATACGGTCCGGGTAGATGACAGGGAAGACCGTCCTGGCATTACAAAAGAAATTATTGAGGTATTAAAAAAGAGGATAGATCCGCAGGGTGTAATGGAATACAGGATACAGGAGCAGGGTCATCGGAGAATCCTTATTCAGGTACCGGGGGCAACAAGGAGTGAAACGGAAAGCCTGAAAAACCGCATAACCAAGCTGGGGAAACTGGAGTTCCGCCTGGCCGCAAGCACAGATAGCGTTGAATATAAAGACGCAACGGAAGGAAAAAGCGTTCCCGGATATTACAAACACTGGCTGCGGAAACGAAAAGGTGAAGAGGGAGAGGAAGGGAAGTGGTTCCTCGTGAGAAATACAACAGAAATCACCGGAGAGCATTTATCCAGGATTTATGCGGATACAAAGGGGATAGAGCCTGTTGTCGGTTTTGAATTTGACGCCGCGGGAAAATCGAAATTCGGGCAAATTACAGAGAGAAACATCGGCAAGCCACTGGCGATTATTTTGGATGGAATTTTATATTCCGCCCCAACAATACGTGACCGCATACCGGGGAAGGGCATTATTGAGGGGAACTTTACACAGGACGAAGTCAACGAACTTATTGCGACAATGAGGGCGGGAAGTCTTCCGGCAGACCTGGAACTGGAAATGGAGACCATGGTTGGCCCAAGCCTGGGAAGGGATTCTATCAATAAGGGCCTGACGGCTGGTATTATCGGGGGAATCTTTGTTGTCCTTTTTATTGGTATTTACTATCTTGGCATAGGCTGGGTTGCAAATTTTGCGAATGCATTGAATGTGTTTTTGATCATTGGGATAATGGCACTGCTGAACGCAACATTAACGCTTCCCGGAATTGCAGGGTTGGTGCTCATGATAGGTATGGGCGTAGATGCGAATGTGCTTATTTACGAAAGAATCCGTGAAGAAAGGGCAAAGGGAAAACCTATTCGCGCTGCGGTGAAAGCAGGATACCAAAAGGCATTTTCCGCAATTTTCGATTCTAATATTACGACGCTAATCACCGGCGTAATACTTGCCTCCGTCGGCACCGGCCCGGTAAAAGGCTTTGCATGGATATTGATCATTGGTTTGATTATAAACTTGTTTACCGCAATATTTGTTACGAGAACAATATATGAATTGTTAATGGATTTCAAATGGGTAAAGAGTTTTTCGATGTTGAGGATAATTGGTGTTCCAAACATCAGGTTCCTTAGCATACGGCATATTTTATTTATCGTCTCCGGAGTATGTGTTCTTGGCGGCATGACCTTTTTTGTCATTCGCGGGGACAAAAAGTATGATATAGATTTTACCGGCGGAACGCTCGTGCATTTACACCTGAAAAATGAAACGACACCTGGTTTTATCAGAACATCATTAAAAGATGCGGGTTATGAGGAAGCAGAGGTGCAGAGCATATGGTCGGGCGAAAACCTGACGCAGTTTGTTTCAAAGGCAGATGAGTTTGGCATAAGGATTAAAGAGATAAACGAAGAAAAGGAAAAGCAAAAAATTGTTGCGGATATAAGCAATGCATTTGGCCAGACTGAATTATTCCAGAGTATCGATTTTATAAAGCCGACAATATTTAATTTAAAATTGCAAAGGCCAATAGATGAATTAGCAGTGCAAAAAAATCTGAAACAGGCTGGATATAGCGAGGAAGATGTGGCGTCCATAATGCCTGTCAACCTCCTTGCCAATAAATATTTATTAAATACTGCCGGGATTGATGAAGAACCGGAACGGTTAAACCTGATTGGTGCAATGGTAAACGGGCTTAAAGACCATCTTGTATTCCAGGAGGCTAAGATAACTCTGGGCGACGTGGTTGAAACATTGCAGGCGCAAATGCCAGGACCTTTTATAGAAGCTGATTTAAACAAACAAATAGCCCCGGTATTGTTAGAGATTGAATTAAACAGACAGGGTTTTAATAATGTCAAAGTGACCGAACAGCCGGGGAGTGAAAAAAGAGGCAGTGTTAGCAAACTAAGAATTGAAGGGCCAAGAACGGCTTTGCAAAATATAAAGCAATCCTTTAACGAAAAAATTTCATTGCCAGGGGTTTATTTTGACGAGGATACGGCTGCCGTAAAGGTGGAATTAAAAGAAAAAATAAGTAAATCAGATTTTGTCAGCATGATAAGCAAAATCAGGGCGATGAAAAACATGATTAAAAGCATCTATACCTTGGACGCACCGGCGCAAACATTTGCAATCCACCTGAATCCATTGAGCGCGGAAAAGATACAGGAAAAAATCAAAGAGGATATTATAAACAAATTCAAGGACAACCTGTATGAAGAAGAAATCAATGTAGCCTTTCAGGAAATTGGCGACTTCCAGTTTAACATGACACTGTCGAAACCCCTTCGCAGGGAAACGATAGAAAAGACTTTGAACTCTGCGGGTTATGCAGGTTTATTGGCGGAAAATCTTGCAATGGACAAGGAATATCAAACGGTTACGTTAGCCTTCAACGAACAACAAAATGTTGGAGCGGCGAAGGAAGCGATTCAAAAGGCGTTTGTTGTTCCCAATCCGCTAAAGAGAGTGGTAAGCATTGGCTCCACGGTGGCAGATGAAATGAAGAGCCGCGCTATTCTAGGGGTCTTCTTTGCTTGTGCTGCAACTATATTTTACGTATGGTTTCGTTTTGGGGATTTCAGATTTGGTTCTGCAGCAATTATTGCGGTTATTCATGATATTCTCGTAACGTTGGGAGTTGTGGCTGCGGCGGACTATTTATTTGGCAATATGAAATTCGACAGTTCAATGGTAGCGGCGTTTCTTGCAGTAGTGGGATATTCGCTGAATGATACCATAATTGTTTTTGACAGAATCAGGGAGAATATGGGGGGACGCGGCAAGATATTAAACGCACAACTCATCAACGAAAGTATTAGCCAGACGTTAAGCCGAACAATATTGACAAGCGTTACCACTATTGGCGTATTGTTCTCATTGTTCTTCCTTGGCGGGGCGGAAATTCATGGATTTGCCTTTGTTATGTTAACGGGTATTATAGTGGGCACGTATTCTTCTATTTTTATAGCTTCTCCGTTGTTGCTTAGTGGACAATCTGCGCCAAAAACAAGCCATACCTTACAAAAGCAAAAAGGAAAGGCGGTTGTAACAAATAATGCATAAAACCGATGGTAGACCTTTGAAGGCTTTGTGTATCGGTAAATTTGAATAGTGCAAATGATTTATCCGGCAGGAGTATTGTCTGGATAATAGTTTAGTCCATTCCTCTAAACTGTCCCAAGTGCGGAAAATATAAAAAGTTCCTGCTGTGATGGGAATTAAGGGTGGGTTGGCGCACGGGCAAACTTGTTTGTCCGTGCGCCAACCCACCCTATTGATATTAATAGGCCATATTATATTTTTCGAAAAATTTACACATCTCCGGCCACTCTTTTTAGAGGGGAGACAAGAAGTCCCATCTATCAAGAGGGGATTAAGGGGTGTGTTTGATAGTATGCTTAGTCAAATAAATCTGTTTTTTAGAAAGCCATTTTATCGCCAAATTTCTAAAATCATATTTGTTTGGTTATAGTCTTGGATGGACGACATAATATTTTCACAAAAAGCAAAACATGGTTCTGGGTTGGTTTTTAAGTATTCATTCCTATCGCAGCAAAAGAAAGGGACAAAAATTATGAAAAGAGATGTGCAGGTCGGCGTTATCTTGGGAGTGATTATTCTTGCAATTATTGGAGTTTTTCTTAGCACAAGAACCAATGTGAAAGAACCTATTATCCCCATTCCTGAAATAGATAGTGATGCATCACCGGATTTATTAAGTCTGAATGAACTCCCTAAGAATCCGGAGGGCTTATCTCCACAGGGCGAAGACCTGGCAAAGAAGGAGGACAAAATCAGTGGAGGGGGTGAGCCAAAAAAAGAGAACATTGACCAGGAACCGGCAGTTGAAGAACAAGACTATGTAATTGAGGGTGAATTGAGGAATGCTGGCAATGCCGAAAACAAAATTGCGACAAGCAGTCAAAAACAGGCTATCAAAAATCTGGAACACAAGTATCAGGAAGAAAGCATTCTACCCGCAGAATCGTCGCAAAAGTCAAACGTCGTGACGTATAAGGTGCAAGAGAGAGACACCCTGCATAAAATTGCAAAGAAATATTATGGCGATGATAATAAATGGCTGCTGATTTTTAATGCAAACCAGGATCGGATTTATGACCGCAACAATATTCGTGTGGGTACGGAACTCATTATACCGAATAAAAATGAAACTCCTACGCAGGTATCAACGGAAAGAAGTACACGTTTGGTGACGCATGAGGTAACTGAACAAACAACAGCCGTAAAGAAACACGTCGTGCAGGCGGGAGATTCTTTGTATAAAATTGCTTTAAAATATTATAAAGACGGATCAAAATGGAAAAAAATATTAAATGCAAACAAACACAATATAAAAAATGAAAATGCATTAAAGGCCGGCCAGGAATTGGTTATTCCGGACATTTAATATTAGTGGACTTTCCCCTTTTATCTATGTCGGTATCCAGCATATCTTGCATATCTTATCCCTGCAGGTTCCACCTGCGTTCACGGCAGGGCAAAACAAGGTGTATAAACAAGGTTTTCCCCTGTGTGCAGGACTAAAAGCCGCTATTTTGACCTCGTTTGTTGTAAGGTTTTTAGTCTTTTAAAACCCAGCCTAATTTAAATAAGGAAATGAAATAAATGAAATTAGAAAATAATTCGGTAAAGTCTTTAATACGTATATTTTGTTTTCTTATATCCACTATTGGGATATGCGATTATGTCAATATGGGGAGTATTTACGCAACAGACGCCAACAGTGCATTTCCCATGTTCAAATACAACAGTGAAAGGACAGGCAAAACGCCTTTCGCTGGTCCTTTAAAAAATGAGATAAAGTGGTATGTTTCCAGCGCCGGTGAGATATGGTCTTCTCCTGTAATTTCTAAAGAAGGAAATATTTATATAACAAGCACGGATAGTAATTTGCTGGCAGTATCGCCTGAAGGGAAGGTTTTATGGGCATTTAAGTCGGGAGATGAGATTTTTGCGACGCCAGCAGTGGGGCCAAATGGAGACGTCTGTTTTGGATCGGTTGATGGAAATCTTTATACAGTTGATGCTTACGGAAAAATGAAATGGAAATTCAACACAAATACGTCCATCCATTCCTCGCCGGTTATTGATGCAGATGGCAATGTTTATTTTGGCGCCTATGATGGCAATCTTTATGCAGTCGATGCTCAAGGAAAGCTCTTATGGAAATTTAAGACAGGCGCTGCAATTATAGCATCATCTCCTGCTATCGGGCAAAATAATACAATTTACGTCGGTTCGTGGGATAAACACCTGTATGCCATTAAAAAGGATGGTGGTTTGATGTGGAAATTCCGGACAGATGGTAAAATAGACGCTTCTCCCGCAATTGGCAACGAGGTAATATATATTGCCGATGTAACTGGGAAATTATATGCGGTTAATGTGGACGGTACACTGAAATGGGGATTTGATCTTGGCTCCCGTACGCACTCTTCGCCAGTACTCTGCTCTGATGGAACAATCTGCATTGGCACACATGATGGCGGTGTATGTGCAGTGAAGAATGATGGAATTTTAAGGTGGAAGTTTAAAACAAATAAACCTGTCACTGCAACTCCAACGGTCGATGCAAACGACATTATTTATGTTGGATCATGGGATGGTCATTTATACGCTATAAATAAAGACGGCTCTCTTAAGTGGAAACTTGATTTTAAAAACTCATTGCTTTCTTCGCCGGCAATAGATTCCCGAAACAATATTTACATTGGCTGCGCTGATTGGCGCCTTTATGCAGTTGGGCAGTAGATTTTAGAATATATTTATGGACATTATTTTGTTAAAATAAATATTATTATATAAATGATAATTTATTCATCATAGAGAGAAATATATACTGCGAAAATAATGCTATTTTTAAGTAGGTGTTGTTAGTCGTTGTTGTGTATGTTTCCTATTAACAGGAGAAAGATATGATTGGTATATCAAAATTATATTGTGGGACGGTTGAACCTTCTGATGCTTTAAGATATGGAAGAGAATCCAAAAAACTTCCGTCGCATTTATTGCAATTTTCAAAAGATAAAAAACCCGTTGTGGTTTGGAATGTAGGCCAAAGATGTAATTTAAAATGCGTACACTGTTATTCTCAATCGAAAGATATCGAATATCCAAATGAATTATCAACAAAAGAGGCAAAGGCAATGTTGGATGACATAGCTGAGTACGGCGCCCCGGTGATCCTTTTTTCCGGTGGAGAGCCACTCATGCGCCCAGACCTCCTGGAATTGATAGAATATGCCAAGTCTCAAGGATTACGGGCGGTAATAAGTACCAACGGTACATTGATTACGAAAGAAAAGGCGGATGAATTGAAAAAATTCGGCCTTTCTTATGTTGGAATCAGTCTGGACGGACTTAGGGAAACAAACGACCGTTTCCGGGGCATTCCGGGAGCATTTGACCTGGCAATAGAAGGCATAAGAAATTGTATGGCAGCCGGCATAAAAGTTGGTCTTCGTTTTACAATCAACAAGCGCAATGCGCATGATATACCGGGGATATTCCAGCTTATTGAAAAGGAAAATATACCACGGGTATGTTTTTACCATTTGGTGTACTCGGGAAGAGGTTCCAATTTGATCGAAGAGGATCTTTCTCACGAAGAAACGCGGAAAGTCGTGGATTTAATAATAAATAAAACAAAAGAATCCCACGACAAAGGGAAGAAGATAGAAGTGCTTACAGTAGATAATCATGCGGATGGCCCGTATATTTACTTGCGCCTGTTGAAAGAAGACGCGAAGAGGGCAAAGGATGTATTGGAACTTCTTCAGTGGAACGAGGGAAACAGCTCCGGTAAAGGATTGGCCTGTATTAGTTGGGATGGCGAGGTTTACGCAGATCAATTCTGGAGGCAATATTCATTTGGAAACGTGAGAAAGAGAAAGTTCAGCGAAATATGGGAAGATACATCAAATGAACTAATGGCAAAACTTAAAAACAAAAACCCCTATATAAAAGGGCGTTGCGCCTTGTGTAAATGGCTGAATATATGCGGAGGAAACTTTAGAGCAAGGGCAGAGGCATTCTACGGCGATATATGGGAGCATGACCCCGCATGCTACTTAACAGATGAAGAAATTGACTGCGGGACAGTAGATGGCAAGGAAAGCAAACAAAAAATACTGGTATAGGTGTAAATACCTTCGTTGATTAGACAGTTGCCTATGCCATGTAGGGCTGAACTTTACAGGTTGTGCAAGAATTGACGCCGAAGACGTGCTACAAATCATGGGCGAAATCGAGACCTGCACCTGCCATACACAGTTGACTTGTCCCTTTTCAACAATATCAGCAACCCTGATGAGATCGGGCATATTCATAGCGCGGGCGTAACGTTTTACGAGAGGGGCAAATCTATAGCTAAATCGGTTGTGCCTGTATAGCCGTAAAAGCCTTATCCATGCAGCATAGTGTAACTTTTAGGAATTTCAAGGTTGTAGAGCGAAGCGATTGTTTCGTTATGAGCAAAAAGGCACTTCGCCATATATACATTAAAAGTAACTATTCAGCGTAATCCATTAAATTGGGAACGTAATGGTACTCGGGTTCGGGTTTATAACCGTTTTGCTGAGGCTCACGACGATGCATGAACCAAAAAAAGCTTTATACTTTCAATCACACCCTTCTATTGGCAGAAGAAATGACAAATAAATGCCAAATTCCAAACAATCATCATATTGCATTAGCAACACCCAGAAACGATGAAAATGGTTTTATAGCCATATCATATTGCGGTACATGTACTTGAGCTGTTTTTTGTAGTCTTATTTTCGAGCCAAGGATTTTTTTATTTGATCATTGGAGTCTTACCGCAGTACATGGCCCCATTATCTGTATAAACTCATGGGTTCTGGTTACAAACCTGAACCCGCCGGGAGTCGGGTAATGTTTCTGCTGAATAGTTACCATTAAAAAGTAATAATCGATGGGTCGGCTCCGTTTGACCCATTCTACATAATTCCACTGACCCGGCGTAAGAGGCAGACAAAGACATACTATTTGATTTATTACGCTGAATAGATACAAAATAACTACAGTAAATCCTCTCTTACTTCTGCATGGGTCTCTGGGGGTAGATAATCCTTAAGGGAACTACAAAGCATATGATGTAATCAACTATTTTTACTGCCATCTATCATGACACTTGCCAGTAATTTATATGCATCGCCCCATGCTTCTTTGGCCTCTTGTGTAAAATCAGAACCCAAACCCTGCTCTAAAGTCCAAAGCAAAGCCTTGCCGACAGTGTCATAATATTCTTCTTTTACTCCATATCCAATATGACGTTTTCCCAGTGCCTGAATTGTTGGCAGGATCGTTTCCGGATCGTCTAAACCTTTTACGGCAAAGTCAATCATTTGCATGAGCATACGCCCTTGTTTCTTCATATCTCTTTTAAAAAGAGGTTTTAATGAAGGGTCCATCTCAAACAAATGCTGGTAAAACATTTCCGCCGCATTGTCGGAAATAGGTTGAATTTTTGCAAATGTTTTCCGAACCAGCTCTATTTGTTCAGGTCTCATTATCTCCTCCTGCAATGTTCTCACAGAACATAATAAAGATTTTCAGTAACACTTTAGAATTTTGAAAAATTAATTTGTAAGTGACTATTTTATGGCAGCTTGTATTTTAATATAATTTTTAACCAAACGGCGCAAGTTATTTATTTACAATGATTTAAAAATTGCTTTTTTCAAAAAACTAAAGTGTTACGATTATTAAAACGGTTTTTATCCCCCACCTATCCGCATCCATTCAGGCCATTCTGGCCACTTGGCACGATATGTCTCATGACATTTAAAGCAAACATCCCTTAACATCAAATCAAAATTATTATACGTCTCTGCAATATTTTGTTTTGTAGAAATTTCTGCTATTTTTTTTGCCGAGCTGGTAATCTTGAGTACGTATTTTTCAACATCATCTTTCACCGCCTGTACCACCTTTGGATTGTTTTGATCTAAACCTGAAATACCTGCGTCTTCCATCCATTTACCAACAGGTTCCCCTTCCGGGAAAAAACTTTTTAACAAGCTCTCGCTTTTCTCAACGACGACCTCTGCTTCTTTTTTCACCGAATCATAATCACCCATCATGATAGCATCCAGAATATTTGATGTATGAGAACTTATTATAAACATCAACGATCGTATTGGCGCGTATTCTGCCGTATGTTTTTTTTCAATATCTTTTCCCGAAGCAATACCTCCCATAAATACACCTAAAACACTTATTAAAGCTATAAAAGATACAATAACCATAATTGCTCGTTTTTTACCCTTTTTTCTCATATGCATTTTCTCCTTATAAAAATTATGTATGAAAAGCGGCAATGGCGTTTAATGTTCGTGTCATTATTCAATAAATACCAAACTCTCGTAAACCAGAAAACAGCGTTTTTCCTGCTTTTCGACAAATTAAATCATTAAAATATTTATTTTTACAGCCTTGTGTTTTATCTGCCAGGGCCGTGGCTTCCGGGCTGTTCAAGCAGCCAGTCCCTATTTTTTCTGTGACAATCAAAACAGGTTGTTTCAATCATATCCGTAAATGCCCTTAAGGTTTCTTCCTGACTCCCGGTCATGGCCATTTTTCGAACGTTCAAAGCCTTGTACACGATTCCACTCTGATATAATGTAAACTCTTCTTTATGTTTTGCAATTTCCTCGGTATCAGCCGGATCGATGCCTGCACGTTTAAACCAGGAATTTCCCTTCCTGTTAAAATCAAAGAAAATCTGGTTTATCTTGTAACTTTTATCAACAATCGCACCGGCTTCATTCGCGACATATTTCAAATTATTCTCCAGGATTCCCGACAAAATATTATTTAACCGATTTTCTATTTCTTTCATTAATTCCTTTGTTGGCTCTATAACTTCTTCGTGCTCCAGTGCTTTCCCTTGTGCCATAATCACATTAGAGGTTACAGGAACATTTACAACAACACTTGCGGCTAAAAGACAAAAAAACAGGGTAAGATACTTCATTATGTAACACCTCCTTTCGTTTAAAATAGTAATGATGAAAATTTATTTAACAAAACAACAGCGGGGACTTTGGGATTACAGAAAAACATATAAATACACTTTTAATAAAAAAAGTATTAACTGTATTTTTAAACTATTTTCTTTTTTTTTCAATACCCTAAAATGGGTAGACCTGAAAGGGGGCATGCAAAGGGGGCATATAACAAGGGATCAAAGCAATTTAAAAACGTATAAATATATGCGTAAAAAATGTCATTTCTGTAATTCAAAGGCATTCAAGGAAATTAAACTATTTTTAATTTTGACGCCCTATATTTACAATAAGATACGAAGAAAGTGCGATATAATGAATTGATAGAACAATAAGTGGTGCAGTGAGATGGATATTAATTGACGCAGATAAACGAAGTTGATACTATGCCGTTAATACCCATGCCATGATTACCATGTATCATAAGGCGGTGGAATGGAATGTTAAAAAAGTCGGTTTTGGTTGGCATTTCGCCGGGTACATAAGAGACGTTATGGAGATTCATAGAAAATCAATTAACAGGCAAAATTACAGAGTTTGCTGGAAAAGGTTGCCATTGTAAAAGAATTATTATAAAAATCTCAACCTATTGAGAAATTACGTTTCTTCTATTTTTTCGAACTTATATAATAAAAAAACATATCAATGAATCCAATTTTTATTCTGTGCATTTCCGTTGTCTGTTTTTTGCTGGCGGGTAGATTTTACTCCCGTTTCGTATCAAATACCTTGGGAGTTGATTCCGGAAGAAAAACCCCTGCGGTAGAAATAAATGACGGACGCGATTACGTGCCCACCGCAACCCCTATTGTTTTTGCGCATCATTTCGCAGCCATTGCCGGTGCAGGGCCAATAATAGGCCCTGTTATGGCGCTAATCTACGGATGGGGGCCCGCATGGCTATGGATATTACTCGGCGGGATATTCTTCGGCGCTGTCCATGATTTTTCCGCTCTCTTTATAAGTGTGCGGGAAGGGGGGAAATCTATTGGCGAAATCGCCAGAAAGTCATTTGGCCCGGCTGCGTTTGTTATGATCATTTCCTTCGCCATCGTTATGCTGGTTCTGGTGAATGCAACATTTCTCAACGCATCTGCAACCGCACTGACGTCAATCATTGATAGTGCACATATCGGTCTCAGCAAAGACCAGAAATTCTTTCGGTGGGCAGATGAAGCAGGGGGCAAAGTATTTATAGGCGGAATAGCATCGATGTCGGTTATTATTGTAACTGTTTTTGCGCCGCTGATGGGCTATCTTTACATTAAACGCAACGTTTCTGTCATAAAATGCTCTCTTTTCGCCATTTTTATTTGTATTGTTTCGGTTGCCGCCGGAATCTATATGCCGATAACCATGGAACCAAAACACTGGATGTTTCTCATTTCCCTGTACACCATCGTTGCGGCCGGTGTACCCGTCTGGTTATTTTTACAGTCGAGGGATTTTATTAATGTGCATCTTCTATATATCGGCCTGATATTGCTTTTTCTGGGAATTATCGCATCCGGAATACGGGGTGTTGAAGTAAATTTCCCCGCAAATAATATGAAAGAAGGCGCATCGTATCTCGGTTTCCTGTGGCCCGGACTTTTTATCACTATTGCGTGCGGGGCTATTTCCGGATTCCACGCACTTTGCGCCGGCGGCACCACCGCAAAACAAATCAAATCCGAAGGCGCTGCGCATACGGTGGGCTATTATGGGATGCTTCTGGAATCGTTTCTTGCCCTTTGTGTTATCATTACCGTTATTATGGGACTCGATATGGCCCAGTATAAACAGCTTGTATTTCCCTCTGAAGAATCAGGATTTAAATGTAATCCAATATTAACCTTTGCCCTTGCGCTCGGACGCTCTCTTCACATCGGGCTAGGATTGCCGTTGCCTTTAGGGATACTCTTCGGAATGCTTCTTTTAGAGGGATTTGTCATTACGACTCTTGATACCTCCGTAAGATTAAACCGCTATCTTTTTGAAGAATTATGGAGAACGGTTTTTCAACGCACACCGAAGATTCTTGGGTATTATTGGGTAAATTCGGGGATGGCGGTTGGTTTAATGATTGGGCTTGCATACAAAAATACGGTAAGCAATATATGGTTAATTTTCGGGACGAGCAACCAGCTCCTTGCGGCATTTACCTTAATAATAATTTCATTCTGGCTGTTGTCAAAAAGAAGGAATCTATGGCTCACGGCGATACCCGCAGTATTTATGATTATCACTACGCTGACAATGCTCGTTGGAATGCTTGTTCGCCAGTTTATACCAAAGGGCAATGTGCCGCTTATTATTGCAGATATTGTACTTCTCGGCCTTTCTTTCGGCATTATTTGGGTTGCGGTAAAAACACTACTGAACTACAGGAAAACTATCGTAACAATTTAGTAGGGGCGAAGCATTTGCCCGTTTGGGTATGAACGCATTTATGACAATTTATAGCAAATGCTTCGCCCCCTACGCTATTCGCAATCAGTGAATTAGTCATCTTCCCTATGGCAGTGATTTTTTGTTCCGGCAATGCCATTGCAGGGGCGTCCTCATATCTTTTTTCTGCGACATTTGCCAGGAATGCCGCCTTGCGGCATTGGTTGTTTTTTTTCTTCGACGGCAAAAATCCCCCCCCAAAGGTATTTTCTCTTTTTTTTGGTCATTGTTTTTTTTTGCATATGTTTACTATTGATGCTGATGAGTATTGAATTTTTTTTTAGCAGTGGATAAAAAAATGAAACAAAATGTATTTAATATAATACAAAATTCATAAAGCACATTAAATTAAATTTAGCGATAGTTCGCCCAACCATAACATAGACAAACCAGTGCCAAACAAGTACGAAATATGAAAGAGGAACCACAGATTACACCGCGTACACATATTAAAAAAAATCGTAACAAGTAAGTTTTCAAAAAACCAAAGTGTTGCCAAAATTTCATTTTATGAGAAACCATAGTCCAAATCCGGTAATCACAGCTTCGATAATTCTCATAAATGCCTGAATAGACAATCTCTCTAATATGCTCTTTCCAACGAAGGCGCCAAGGATCATTACCGGACAAATAGAAAGCCCGCAGACCCAGGTAGATGATGAAATCGCGCCAAAACTCTGATAAGAGACAAGCTTTACAACATGTATTGCCGCAGTCCCTAAAGCCTCGGTTCCGATGAACGCACCCTTGATGAGCCCGTATGAAAGATAAAATGGCGCAAGAAATGGACCGGCACTGCCGGAAATTGCAGAAATCAAAGAAAACATAGATCCGATGGGGGCAAACCAATGCGGGCGGAATCCTGTGATCAGACGTCCGCGCCAATGCCGCCAAATGACGGAACAGATTAAAAAGCCACCCAAAATCCTGAGAAGACCAGTATCTGGCAATTTGGTGAAAAGCCAGGCGCCGAGAATGGAAAAAGGAACGGCTCCGACAGCAAACCAAAAAACGACACGAAATTGTATAAATCGCCGGTTAAATCCAACTCGACTCAGGTTGCCAACAAGCTGGGCAACGGCATACATCGGAACAGCATCGCGTACCCCAAATATTGCAACCAAAACAGGAAGTAAAATTATGCCCCCTCCCGTACCGACAATTGCAGCCATAACAGACGCTATGAGCGCAGAAGATAAAATAAGTAGCCATTGTTCCATTATATTGTTATTTCCTGACTCAAGTTAGGCAAGTTAACTTACAAACTGACAGGATGGCAAAAGAGAGAATTGAACTACGAAACCGGGAATTTTTAAATAGAACTGCTGCGTTGGTATGCATTTGCTGCGGAGAAACCGGGGGGGGAGGCGTTATACACGTATATCTACAATTTTGACTGAATCCGGTACATATTTTTTTACATCCTCAATATCCGGCTCTTTTGTTAAAAGCAGGTAATCAGGAGAGCAGGTACTTATTTCTTCGAGTCCGATGACATGATAACCGAAAATTCTAATCTTCATCTCATCATCAACTACAGCGACCAGATCTAATTCTTTATCCTGGATCACTAAATACGCAATTTCCATAAGGTCTGTGACGCCATAGAGTGCAACACGAGTTTGACCGTTAAAAGGTATCTCTTGTATCTTGCTTTCAACATCTTTTCTCACCGCCTTGTAAAAACGAAAATTTCTGTTTAAAAAATTATAGGCAATCTGCGTCTTTTCTGTAATCCCTTTTGAAGTTAAAATATAGCGAATCTTTCTTGGGTTTGTCCCCAAAACTTTTATCAACCCCCTCTTTGTAAGTTTTTTTATCGCAAAATTTATAGAAGCAACGTTAATGCCCAACTGCGTGGATAATTGGCGCTGGGAAATCCGGTCGCTGTCCGACAATTTTTCAAGGATATTATATTGTGTGATTTCTTCGTCGTTTGCCATACATCTTTATTTATTATCTGTCTGATTTTAATCTGAAAAAAGATTATTGGTATTAATTTGAGGCAACACTAATCAATTGATTCAATATCCGCTATGCTAATTTCTGCTGACGTAGATTTTTGCAAAATGTCTATAGAAACCACAACGCGATAATTCGTCTTCCTTTTGACCAGTAGTCCCTCTAAACCAATTAGCGGGCCAGAAACAACCCGAACCTTCGTGCCTTTTTGCAAATATTTGTAAGGATCTATCGCAACATTGCTGTTTATCAATGTCTTTAAATTGTTTATTTCTGCATCCGGAATAGGAGAAGGAATAAAGCCTTCCCCGTCGCCAATAATCCTTACCACTCCCCGTGTGCTTTTTATTTCATATAGATTATCCAGTGTTATATTGACAAACAAATACCCTGGGAAAAGAGGAACATCAATAAATTTTTTTCTGTCCCGTCTGCGGCTGATTGTTTTCACTAGTGGAAGGAAGGAGCTGATATTCTTTTCCCTTAAGAAGGAATCTACTTGCTTTTCATGACGAGATCTTGTGTGAACCGCAAACCAGTAGGCAACGTTTTTTTCCATGTTTTTAAAAAACCTCCCGCAGGTCAATAAACCTGCGGGAGGAGCGGGGCCTCACAATTGGGAGATGTGAGAAATTGTGCAATTTCTACTGTTTAAAAATATAAACGTTAGTTAATTTAAACGATTATTTGTTAAATGTCAATATAAAAAACAAAAATGGTTATTTGTTTATATCGTCCAGAATTTCCTGTGCTATTTCCCGAACGGAGCCATCTTCATCATTAAGCGCCTGCTTAATAATTTCAATAGCCTCCTTGCTCTCTATTTCGCCCAATGCTTCTACGGCGCTTTCGCGAACCCACGGATCTTTGTCGCTGAGAGCAGCTTTGGAAATTGGTTTTATTATAGATGCGTCATCTATATCTATTTCCAGCAATGCATCGATGGCGCTTAATCGTACGTCTACATTTGTATCTTTTTCCAATGCTTTAGCGATAATTTCTATTGCTTTTTTATCTTCAGTTTCTCCCAGGGCTATTATAGCATCTTCTCTTTTTTCGGCATCTTCATTTTCCAATGCGTCTTTGGCAAGCGCTTCAAACTTGGGATCTTTTTTCTTTTTTTTGTCTTTTCGTTTGATTAATTTTTCTGGTGGTTTTTGGCTTGTTGGCGTGTAAATTTCCTTCGATTTATTGGCGCTGACTATTGATATTTTTCCTTCTTTTAATTCGTTGGGATCATAACTGAAGGCGTAATTTTTGTCTTTCAAAATCCTGCGTATCCCTTCTCTGATAGGAACATCCTGATATTCCATAGAGACTTTTGTGTCAATTGAATCTGTCAGCCATATTCTTGCGCCGCTTTGCGCCATAATTTCCTTTAACACCTTTTCCAACGGAGTATCGTCCAGTTTTACGGATAATTTCCCATTTGTAAATTTAATATCAAAGACCTCCGCATCGGCGTTTGTTCCTATGCCGATAAGTTGAGGGAGTGACAGCAGGAAAAAGACTGCAATCGCAGCATACATGGCAATTCGTGAAAAACTAAGCCGAAAAAGAAAGGCAGATGTGGACATTATTTCCCCTTAATAATGCTGATAAGCGTTTTTTTTCCCTTTTCCATAATTTCCGGTGTTTTTCCTTCTATATTCAATCTCAGAAGAGGCTCTGTGTTTGATTTTCTGACATTGAACCACCAATCGTTGTATTCAACGGTTACTCCATCAAGATAGTCTATTTTTGCGTTAGAAAATTTTTTGACAATTTCTTCTAATTTCGCATCCTTTTCTTTTACCTCAAAATTTGTTTCCCCCGAGGAACAATATCTTTTTAGTGGTGCGAGTATGCTGGAAAAAGGAGCCCTCCTTAAACTTAAAAGTTCCAGGATCAAAAAAAATATGATAATCCCCGAGTCGGAATAGTAGTTATCCCTGAAATAATAATGTCCGGAAAGTTCTCCGCCAAATGGTGCATTTTTTTCTCGTAAGGCGGCTTTCATGTATGCGTGGCCTACCCGTTCACGGCAGGGAATTCCACCTGCGGCTTTTATTTCTTCCGGAACAACCTTGCTCGACCGGAGGTCATATACAATCGCAGCGCCTGGTTCCTGTTTAAGAAATTTTTGCGCTACCAGCGCGGTAATAATATCGCATCCTATTACCCTCCCCATTTCGTCTGCAAAAACACACCGGTCTGCATCTCCATCAAAGGCAACCCCCAGGTGTGCCTTTGTCTCTCTTACTTTTTTTTGCAAATCTTCAACATTTTCAGGTTTGAGTGGATTTGCCTCGTGGTTGGGAAAGCTCCCATCAAGTTCAAAATATAACGGAATAATTTCTATTGGAAGCCCTTCACAAACGAAGGGAATGATTTTTCCGGCCATACCATTTCCCGCGTCCACAACAATGCGAAGGGGTCTTAGGTTGTTTGCAAATTTCAACACATGTTTTTTATAATCTTTAAAAACATTATTTAAGATTACCTTTCCAAGCTGGTCAATGCGGGGCGGATGGTATTGTTTTGTTAATTTTGCGATTCTTTCTATTCCTGATTCAAAACTGACCGGCATTGCCTGCTCTCTGCATATTTTAAATCCGTTATATTCCGCGGGATTATGCGACGCCGTTACCATTACGCCGCCATCATACCCGTAATAACCCACGGCAAAATAGGTCATTTCCGTCGGCACAACGCCGATATTTATCACGTTTGTTCCCGTGGAACAAATGCCTTCAATAAGTGCGTTTGCCAATGACCTGGAAGAAGTCCTCATATCTCTGCCAACAACGATGTTTTTTGAACGAGGGTTGTTTTCTTTAAAAAACAAGGCAATGGAAGTCCCTATCTTCCTGGCAGTCAGATCATCAAGTTCTGAAGGATATTTTCCCCGAATATCATAACTTTTGAAAATACCCGCCGATACCACTGTTTCTGATTTTGATTGTTCAGTCTCGTGTTGAGCTTCTACTTTTTCCAGACATACATTACATTTGGGGTAGTTTACCCTTTGCCTGCCTTTACATACAGAATCGTTGATCTCGTAGGGCTCCCCCGGACAACGATGTTTTCCTTTTTGATTTCCCATAAAACTACTCAATTAAAATCTAATACATCAGATAAATAATGTTTTGCCGGTATCAAATGCTTGTTTAAGGATGGCCTGTTTTTTATATACCGCGCCTTTTTCTTCCAGTTCTGAACACAGCATATCACCGGCGTATTCCGCGTCAATTACGTGAAAAAAGGATTTCATTGTTTTTATTGCCCCGGCAAAAAGTCCATCACTCTCCCGGCGCGCGGCAGTGGCAATAAAAAAACCTTTGGCGGTAATCCCATCTTTCCTTACCGGTAGATGTAAAATATATTTACGCGACCAAAATACCTGAAAACGGTCAATAAATGCCTTTAGCTGGGCGCTCACCCCCATAAAATAAATTGGAGATGCCACGATTATGCCACTAGCTTCAACAATGTGGGGATATACTTTTTGCATATCGTCGTTAACGGCACAAATCCCCGTTTGCATGCATCTTCCGCATGAAATACATGGGCTGAAACTCAAATTCCGCAAAATAATCTTTTCTACGCATATGCCATTCGCTTCAATGCCCTTAATAAGATGGTCGAGTATTATATCAGAATTCCCACCGCTGCGAGGACTGCCAAAGACCGCAATAACTTTCACAAAAATACCTCAGTGATATGTGAGGCCAAGCCTCTGATTGATAAGGACAGATTAAAACCACTGATTTCACGGACCACACGTAGTGTTGATTGCTTTGGTAAAATCTGCGCAATCAATGGTTCACGAAATTTCTTCCAAAATTTGATTCATATGTGAAGATAATTCGCATATAGAATTTAGTGCTGTTTGTTTTTGTTCAACGTGTCCTGGAAATATTTTAGTGTCTTTTGCAAACCAATATCCCTGGAAACCCCTGGCTCCCAATGTAAGAGGCTTCTGGCTTTGGATATGTCCGGCTGCCGGACTTTCGGGTCGTCTATGGGAAGCTCCTTAAATACAATCTTGCTTTTGCTGTTAGTAAGGGAGAGTATCATTTCTGCCAGTTGCAGAATCGTTATTTCTTCAGGGTTCCCGATGTTTACCGGATTATTTTCCTCTGAAACGAGCAATCGGTAAATGCCTTCCACAAGGTCCGATATAAAACAAAAACTCCTTGTCTGTGAGCCGTTTCCATATACAGTAATATCTTCACCTCTTATTGCCTGGCACATGAAGTTTGGGAGGGCACGCCCGTCTTTAATGCGCATTTTCGGCCCATAGGTATTAAATATTCTGACTATTTTTGTATCCATCTTGTGATATCGATGGTATGCCATTGTCATTGCTTCCGCAAATCGTTTCGCCTCATCGTATACGCCCCTGGGACCTACAGGATTAACATGTCCCCAATAATCCTCCCTTTGGGGGTGTACCTGGGGGTCGCCATATGTTTCGGAAGTAGAGGCGAGAAGAAATCGCGCCCCTTTTGCCTTTGCCAGCCCCAGACTGTTCAAAGTGCCAAGGGAGCCGACCTTTAGCGTTTGTATAGGATAATTTAAATAATCAAAGGGGCTGGCGGGAGAAGCAAAATGCAATACATTATCGATGCGCCCGTCTACGTATATATAATCGCTTACATTGTGTTTTATAAACCGGAAACGGTTATTTCCAATTAAATGAGAAATATTATCCGGACTGCCTGTCAAAAGATTGTCTATACAGAGAACTTCATGCCCTTTTTCTATAAAATACTCACAAAGATGCGAACCAATAAATCCGGCGCCTCCTGTTATTAGCGTTCTCAATCAATATTCTCCCAAATTCTGCAAATATCATTATTAAATAGTGTTACGTTGGATTTTACCGCTTTTCCATTTATATTCAAGCGTGAAATCTTGTTAAAATAATCTGTAACTTCTCAATAAGTTGAGGTTTTTATAATAATTTCCACCTTATTCCCCATTAATAAAGGGGACTGGGGGGGTTGTTTTCCTCAATTTATTGAGAAGTTAAAACAATTTTGACAAGTCTTCTATGCTCTTTTCTTCCTGATCGATTAATTTATCCATATTTGAAAAATCATTTTGCTTCTCTATTGATTCTTTTAATTTTACGGTGATTTTGTGTCGGCCGCAAACAACAGCGCCAACAACCCTTCCCTCTTTTGTCGTGACCATAACATATTCCTTCGGGGTTTTTCCTTTGAAATAATTTCTTTTCCCCCCTTCTATCCGTAGATTGCCTGTTCCAATAAGATTAAAAAAAAGATCCCCTACTCGCTTGAAATAATTTGACGTTGTCTCATATTTCCTCAGCCCTCCTCCCGCCATGTTGTTGCCGGCAATGTCGCCTTGCGCTATTGCATTGATCCAATTGGTTTGAACAATATGTTTTTCAAAAACAGGATCCATGATTTGCGCCGCATTACCGGCTGAAAAAATAGCATCATCGTCATCGTGGCTTCTCAGATACCTGTCAACCAAAACGCCATTCTCTATTTTCAAACCGCTGTCTTTTAGCCAGTCAACCGCATGGGTTGCGCCTATTGCTATAAAACAAAGATTACTGCCAAATCTTCTCCCGTCCTTTAACAGTACCGATGCTAACTGATTGTTTGTACCGTCAAGCGCCTGAACCTCTGCATCGGCAATGACTTCAACACCCATATTCTTAAATTCATCGCGTATTAATTTACCGCCGTATTCATCAAAAAAGGGGTCGCCTAAACTATTTCTCCTTACGAGAAAAACAACTTGCATTCCAGTTGTCCTGAATTCTTCTGCCATATCCATGCCCAAAAGACCTCCGCCAACCACAACAACCTGTTTTGCGTCCCTGACGGCAACCTTTAATCTTTCCGCCTGAATCAAATCATGCATAGTAAAAACGCCTTCAAGACGGCTCCCCGGAAATTTTGGTTCTATTGGTAAGATTCCCGTAGCAATAAGAAGTTTATCATATCCATAGATATTCCCTTCAGATGTCTCTACCACCCTCTTCTTCTTGTCAAGTTTTGTTGCCCTTGTTCCTAAATGAAGCTGGATTTTTTTTTGCACGTAAAAATCTTTTTTTTTCACCACAATCCCCTCAATGCCTATCTTTCCCACAGAGTATTCCGGAATTCTTGGACGGTAGAACATGGGGGTCTTTTCTTCAGATATTACGATAATTTCCGCATCACTGTCCAGATTACGTATGCGCTCCGCTGCGGTAATACCGGCAGGCCCGCTGCCCACAATTAAATATGTTTTTCCCATAAAAACACCAGTACATTCACGTAAAATAAATGCCGTTATTATGATTATAATTAAACCAAATACATGGTATTATAATAGCTATTTATAATCAAATTATTCTTACATCCTGCACATAAATTACCGACAGGGTTTTTCTTTATACGCTTTTAACGATATGTACGAAATTTTTAAAGAAATTCTTCGCTTAGCAGAAACAAAAGAACCCTGCGTACTGGTTACTGTTGTTTGCACAAAGGGTTCTACCCCGCAAAAAGACGGCGCAAAAATGTTAATCCTCAAGGATGGCAGTAGTATCGGCGCTCTCGGCGGCGGGTGCATAGAAGGGGAAATATGGTCTCAGGCAAAACAACTCCTGAAGGAGAATGGTATGCCTGTGCTCCGCACGTATGATTTGAACGAGGAATTCTCCGCAAGAGACGGCATGGTATGCGGAGGGACTATGTCTTTTTTTATTGATCCCCTGATAACACCACACTCCTTTGAAATATTTGCAAAAGAAATACTCCTTGCCTATGAAGGATACGCCTCTCTTGCCCTTGCAACAGTCGTAAACGATAGAGGAGGGAAACATGTCCCGGGGGCAAAATTTCTTGTTAAAGCAGACGGTACAAAACAGGGAAGCCTGGGTAGTGAAACACTTGAAAGGGAAGCAATCGGGGTTGCCGGAAATATTGCTCTTCACGGGGAGAAAATATTTTTTCAGGCAAGCGACGGAACAGATATATACATAGAAGGGTTTCGGGCGAGGCCAGCACTTATCCTAATCGGGGGAGGGCACGTAAACAGGGCGGTTTCGCGAATCGCCGCTATGCTGGACTTTGACGTCTTTATTGTGGATGACCGAAAGGATTATGTTCAAAAAGAAGTTTTTCCTGCTGCAAAAGTATGTATCATCTCTAACTACAGGAAGTGCCTTGAGAATATTCCGTTAACCAAAGATAGTTATATAGTAGTAGCCACACGCGGGCATCGTTACGATGATCTGGCCTTGTTTGCCGCCACGCAAACGCAAGCCCGTTTCATCGGGCTTTTGGGCAGCAAAAGGAAATCGCTGGAAATATTCAAAAGTCTCTTGAAAGAAGATGCTTCCCTTGAGAAGATCAAAGAAATACACGCCCCTATAGGCTTGAATATCGGAGCCGTTACCCCGGAAGAAATAGCAGTAAGCATTATGGCGGAAATTATAATGATTCGCTATGGCGGCGACGGAGGTTCGTTAAAAATGCAAGCATCAAAAGTGAATGCAAATCCCCTTAATGTTCCGAAAAAATAACGTCAATCGAAACATCCCTCCCCTCAGCGGAAAAGATAATTTTCGTTCCTCCCGGGGAAATACCATATATCGATACACTGGCTTTTCCCAAAGAGTCTGTCGTAATTTCTTCCGGTTTTACCACGGCCACCGCTGGAGAAGTGCTGAATACCTTAATTATTGCACCTGAAATTGGCATACCTTGTTTATCCAGCACTTCAATGAAACCTTTATTTACCGATCCGGAGTGTACGTTCAATTTAAAAGGAGTTGCAAACAAATTTATTTCATCGCGGGGGGCAGGCGTTTGGGCACATGAGTTTAAGAGGAAAAAAGATAATATGCCTAAAACAAAAATTGCTTTTTCATACATATTTTTCTTTGGCATATACACCATGTATACGATAAAACATTTAAAGAATTCCTACGAGATGAACATCAAAGGTCAGGTCTTTCCCTGCCAAAGGATGATTGCCGTCAAGTGTGACGCTATACGCAGAGACCTCCGTTATTGTCGCAATTATCTCCCTGCCATCTTCATTGTTTCGCATTTGTATTTGCTGGCCTACTTTGGGTTCTACGTTGTCGGGGACCTGGCTTCTATCCACCTTTAATACCATTTCATTATAATAAGGGCCGTAAGCCATGCCCTGTGGAATTGTTGCCGTCCTTGATTCGCCGGGATTCATCCCTACTACCATTTGCTCAAAACCAGGAATTAATTGCCCCTCTCCAACAGTAAATTCCAATGGTTCACGGTTAACGGAAGAATCAAAGATCGTGCCGTCTCTTAATTTGCCCGTATAGTGAACATGAATGGTATCGCCCGGTTTTACTTGTGCCATTTTTTTCTCCTTTCGTTTCATACTTAAGGGTAAAAGTAAAATAGTTTAAAATATATCACCAACCATTACCTTCACCATTTGCAAAGTCGAAAAATGACAGGTTTTACATGGCAGGAATAAAAAATATCCGGCAGTGCTATTCCACGTAATTTGAATGCATGATAAGCCGATGATTTAGTCTGTATAATCAGGTCTTTTCCTGGTAACAATGCGGAAGAGATTTCCAGAGAAATGTACTTCATTTTCCCCATTAACAAAAAAATAACATTTCTCTGGATTCATATCAAGAAGTAAATAGATTGCAGCGCATAAGTGGCATTACAGGCAAAAATGAAATAAATTAAAAACGAGGTTTGGCGTTTGGAGGGGAGCATTTGAATTTGTAATTTTGAAATTGTTTCGGATTTTGGAGGAATATAGGGGGCACTTCCCTTATTTTCCCAACAAGATCAAGCAGGCAATATGGGAAATGTCCCATAATTATCTCAGATTCGGCCCTACAATGGAATGGGATACGGCAGCGGGACAGGCAATTGTTGAACAGAGCAATGGGAAAATAACAGATATAGAAACCAATTCGTCTCTAAAATATAATAAACAAAACATGGTCAATCAGTTTTTTGTAGGAACGGGGGAAAATATTATCATTCCTTCTATTACATAATAACTGCGGTGATGGTGTAAGGTAACAAAATCCTGAATCCCCTACTTTTCAGATAGCGGTGTATGGTATTCTGTGCGCCGATACAAATCTATTTCTCCGGGAAATGTTTTGAGTAGTCTCAATTCATCATGATGCGCAGGGTTTTTCAGTTCAGGAATTTTTATACCGCCAATTGGCGATTTTTCCCGTGTTACAATGAGATATTGAGCGCCGTAAGCATCCATTTGTTCAATTAATTTCTTATATTTTGTAGTGTCTGGAATAGCTATCGCATCTCCTCCTGCAAAGAAAGCAGGCGCGCTGTCATCTGCTACAATTTTTATACTTTGCCCTCCTTTTAAATCTTTTTTAATATAGTCGCCAACGTCGCGATAGCGGAAATGTCTCCAATTTTCCCCCCGGCCAATATGCCTCGTCATTTTTATCATTGGCAACAGGAGTATAAAAATAATGATTATTATTTTCAATGTGGGCGATTTAAAGCGAAAAAATGGAATTCTTTCCTGAATCCATTCGCTTATCCCCAGCAGTCCAATTGCCATTAAAATGGAAAAAACAGGAAGATAGGGAATAAGCAACCGGTCTGTACCCGCCCGGAACGAAAGAGTAAGCAAGGGAAAGAGCCCTGCCCATATACCATGAAATACATTTTGTTTTGTAATTCCAGGCCCCCGCCTTATACCGGAAAATAACAGAACAAATCCAAATCCAAAAAACAGTATTTCTGCCAAAGGTGTCAGGTATGTGATAGTATTACACACATAACGTTTTATTAATTCGGGAGCGTTTAGCCTGACATAGCGTCCCGGATTGAAATCCGCAGGATGGGTAACAGACGGCCACAAAGGATCAAATGGCCGCGGGGCCCAATCGGGATCAAATGATTTTGGAGGCCTTTTATCCAGCGTGCTTTGGTACCAGATCAGGTTCACACTGTTCCCTCCCAGATTGAAACGACCTGTAGCTGTCTTCAACATATTCCAGTAAGGAAAACAGGCAACAGTTAACGCAATGACTGCGGCAATAACGCACAGGGAACACTTTAAGCGTTCTTTCCATTTGAATACGATCAGGAAAATAATTCCCGCAGGCAGAAGAAGAAGGCTTTCACTTCTGCAGAAATACGCGACAGCACAAAAGAGTCCAAAAAACACACTGGAAACTACCGATTTAAAGGTTGTTTGCCGGTAGGCGGCAAACAGAAAACCTAACGCAATAATGGAAAATAAAGCGTTCGAGGTTTCTGATAAGGCCTCAGAGCCTGCATGAGCAAAAAATGGATTTACGGCAAGCAGCACTGTGCTGTAAAGCGCATAACGAGCGGGTAAAAATTGTTTTGCCGCCCAAAATACTGCGGGAATTGAAAGGGCTCCGCAGAATAGCGAGACAACGTGCCCTGTCAGCTCAAGATCACGGAAAAGGAATAAAAATCCTGCAATAAGATAAGGATATCCGGGCTGCCGGTATACCTCAACCTGCCCGACACGCGAAAACCCTTCTCCCCGGAAAATATTCCGCGCAAGGGTAAGATAGTCAAAGCTGTCCCCGGATAAATGGTAATTGCCAACCGTAAGAAGTGTTGAAAAAAGACAATAAAATCCGGTAATAGCTAATACAATTCCCCATCCAGAGGTTTTATAACGTTCATTCTCTCCGTTGAGAACAACTTCTGTGTATGCCATTTTCATTGTTATCGCAAAATAAAATTTCGCAAAACACAATCCTGAACTATGTATTCTTTTAGAGAGGCGTATCCGGGCAAGGGTTCCAATGCCGGTATTTCCATAGCGCTTTCAATGCGGGCAATCCGTCAAACATGGTAAGTTTCTTATTTTCATACCGTGCATGATAACTGATGGGAACTTCATATATTGTGTATCCTCCACGCAGCAATTTAGCCGTTATTTCCGCCTCCACATCAAAGCGGCGGCATTCGAGATCCAGGCTTACGGCAATTTCACGCCTCATCATCTTGTAGCATGTTTCCATGTCCTTCAAATGCTGTCCGTATATAAAGTTCGTCACAAAGGTTAAAAATCTGTTGCCTGTGCGCATAATCAGTTTCTGTGTTTTGAGCAAACGTACACCGTATACAACATCGGCCTTTTTCTCATTGATTGGCGCAATCATTTGAAGAAAATCATTCGGGTTGTATTCCAGGTCTGCGTCCTGTATGACGACAACATCGCCGCATGCGATATTCAGGCCTGTACGGATAGCAGCTCCTTTACCATGATTCACAGGATGATGAATTATTTTAATATCGCGGGAAGACAGCTTTTTTACAATTTCAAACGTACCGTCTGATGATGCGTCATTCACCAGTATTATTTCTTTATCAATAGGAATTGCTTTAACGCGCTCAATTACTTCAGAGACCGTTTGCTCTTCGTTGAAGACGGGCATTATTATGGAAAGTTTCATTTTGTTCTGGCAAAGTTTTTTGTCTCATAAAAACAGCTCTGGCACAGGAACCTATCTTAATTTCTTAAAAAAGTCAACACATATCACAAAAAAGGACACGGCAACGTCAAAGTCACCCTACGAAAGACGTGGATCAAGAATTTGCGCCAAAAGCTCCCGTCAATAAGTGGAGAAGAAAGCAAAAAACGATAGAGTTCTCATGTAAATAGGCAAGAATGGGCAAGAATGAGCAAAACAAACAAAATGTAACGGGAATATCCCTGTAGTAACGAAAGAGAGAGAGAGAGAGAGAGAGAGAGTAAAAAAAATAAAGGCTTTTTTGTTCTCTACATTACCAGCGAAGCATCTGAAGTGAAAGAAAAGGTCTTGCCGCAAAATTTCTGAGCGTCTTTGCAATATTTGTTACCTGGAGAAAATGAAAAAGCCCAACCACCAGATTCCTCAAAGAAGCCATTGCCCTAGGGGCATTTTTCGTGCGTATTTGAGAATGATCTTCACGGAAAGCGGTATCACGCACAGAATGAAGTCCATTTACTTCGATAAACTCAGTACAAGTTCTATTGACCAGTGTCCGCGGAAAAACTTAAGAATGGTTTTGAGACTTGCCTTTTGTTGTGTCAGGCTGGTAATACTGTAAACAATTTCCTCGGTTTTTTTGCCGGTCTTGACTTCTGTAAATATTCTATGAATGCAAAATACCTGCTTAACGTAGGGGAAATCAAGATATTCGTTTAATTCGGTGCTGGTACAAATCCTGCGGATTTCTATGCGGACGTGGCCTTTTTCAATTGTTTCGTGCTGAGGGGGGGAAAAGAACTGAGATTCAGTTCCTGAATGGCTTGTTTCATGGTTTTTTGATTATCTTTCACCGTGAATATATATTCTGCTTTTTTGTCTTCTACCAGATAACGGGCGGTTTCCTTTTGCGCATGTAAGGCATCGCAGGGAAAGCCATGCAAATGTCACTCAAATACCACTCAAAAAAGCCTGAAAAATAAGGGTTGAGAACAGCATAAAATATGTTATCCTTACGAATCATTGTAGTTTTGTGTTTTCATTAACACTTTATTCAATAAGGAGATAGCCATTACTCAGCCATTCTCAACCTCGCTTATTTTCAAGATGCTCTTACGGCGTAATTCCAGAATGGTTATAGAAAAATTGTAACACTTTAGTTTTTTGAAAAGGTATGGGCGAAACATTTGCCGGTTTGAGAAATGTACCGCCAGCATCCTTGATGGCGGGTAGTCAGGAGCAGGGATGCTCCTGATACTAAGCACGCATCTATACTGGATTATGGCAATGTTTTGTCCCTTACATTAATGAGGCACATCGTTATTGTCGGACTTTTTCAAAAAGCTAAAGTGTTACGAAAAATTAATCCCCACGTATCTGTGGATACTTATTATATGCTGAGGTCATTTCAGTGCAAGTTTGATTGCTCAACATCTGAAAAGACATAAGGCAAATGTCACAAGGGCTATGAAAAAAAATCTTCATTTGCATACTTTTTGGCAAACACTTATAAAAAAAGATTGAGCAGCGTTAGGCAACTCAATTGAAAGGAGAAAATTGTGAAAAGTGCTATATGGATATCATATGATTTTGGTGTACGTGGAGATTACGAAGGATTTTACACGTGGCTGGATGAGCACGATGCTGTAGAGTGTGGTGATAGTTTGGCATACCTTAAATACGAATTTTCGGACGATCTCATCGAGGCTCTCAAAGGAGACATCAAGGAGTCAATTGATATAACAAAAAAGACCAGAATATACGTGATTTGGAGCGATAATAAGACTAAAAAGATGAAAGGTCGCTTTATTTTTGGAACAAGAAAATCGCCCCCCTGGAGTGGATACGCTGTCAGTGAGTCAGAATTTGAAGATGAAGAAATTTGAGCTATGGAGTACACCCTTGTAGATACATCCATCTGGTTTGCGATGTTTGATCCAAGAGATCAACATCAAGAGAAAGTTAAGGAGATTTCGGAATACCTTGACATTTGCTATCTTGTGCTGCCTTGGCCCACTCTCTACGAAACGCTCAGGACAAGGTTATCAAGAAATCGCAGCGCCCTGCAACAATTCGAATTATATCTTAAGCGGCCAAACATTACATTTTTAGGTGACGAACCCTATCGTGAAAGCGCATTGGAATTATGCTTTTCATCTTCATTGCAGGCTAATCGTCCTCTAAGCTTGGTAGATTGCTTAATGAGACTGATTCTTGAAGATGTTAATGTGAAAGTTAACTGGCTAGCAACTTTCAACGATGCTGATTTCAGTGATATTTGTCTTAAAAGGGGAATTGAAATAATATGAGAAAGCCCAGCCAGGCTAATTCAGCCGACGCAAAAAGCAACGTGGCTGATTAGCAACGGTTAGCTTGCCCCTTCCAAAACAGCAACTTGAAAACATTATCGCTTCGTGATATTGGCGGGCTATGACAGTGTCTTTCGCCACCTAAGAAACGAAGTAAGCAAACGCAACCTGATCGAATCGCCTTTTACCATGATACACCCCGAAGGAATCAGAGGCATTTTCAATCAAAAAGAGATTGATGAAATTTTACGTTTGACCGAAAAAGTATTGGCGGCATAATATGGCAAAGAGAAAAATATTCATCAGTAGTGTACAAACAGAGTTTTCGCAGGAGCGTAAAGCTCTGCATGAATACATCTGTGCCGACCCACTGTTGGGGAAATTCTTTGAACCTTTTCTTTTTGAACTACTCCCGGCCATTGATCAACGTGCAGATGCGCTTTACCTGAATGAAGTTGAACAAAGCGACATCTATATGGGAATTTTTGGAAAGGAATACGGTTCTGAAAATGAAGTCGGTATTTCACCTACAGAGATGGAGTTTCTTCACGCTACTGAATTACACAAAACCCGGTTCGTTTTTCTAACGGATCATAAAACCCACGAAAGACACCCCAAAGTAAACCAACTCATCAACAAAGCCCAGGAAGTGCTGATCCGGAAAAAATTTAACACCGTTGATGAATTAAAGTCTGCGGTATATGCTGCACTGGTTCGTTATCTGGAAGAAAAAGAAATTATTCGCACAGGACCCTTTGACGTCAGCTTTCATGAGAAAGCCACTCTGGATGATATTGACAATGAAAAAGTAATACGGTTTGTGCGGATTGCTCAATTAAAAAGGGGCTTTCCCCTGAGTGAAGCAGAACCTAAGGAGAAAATTCTCACGCATCTCAATCTTTATGCGGAGGGCAGAATAACCAATGCGACTCTATTGCTTTTCGGAAAAGAACCTCAGCGTTTTTTTATCAATTCAGAAGTGCGTTGCGCCTCTTTTGCCGGAACTGTCGTAGAAAAACCCATCCCATCCTACAAAGTGTTTAAGGGAACATTGTTTGAATTAGCTGACCAGGCATTGGAGTTTGTTCTTACCAAATTGGATTATCGCATAGAAACGCGGGTGGAACAAATTTCCATCCCCGGCTCGTATGAAATTCCCAAAGATGCGGTGGCCGAAGCCATTGTCAATGCCATAGCGCACCGCGATTATACCAGCAATGCCAGTGTGCAGGTAATGGTGTTTAGAGACCGCATAGAAATTTGGAACCCCGGTGCTTTACCCATGGGATGGACAACTGAAAAACTGAAACAATTGCACACGTCCGTCCCGGCCAACCCCTTGCTTGCCGAACCGCTGTACTTAGCCGGTTATATCGAACGGCTTGGCACGGGCACTACGGATATCGTGGACAAGTGCCTGACCGCAGGGCTTTTGGAACCTCGATTTATACAGGCTGAGGACTTTAAAACGATACTCTACCGGTCAGGCGCCGACCAAGCACCGACCAAGCACCGACCAAGTACCGACCAAGTAAAGGCGCTTATACGCTTGATGGAAAACGAACACTCCCGAAATGATTTGATGCAGCTTCTCGGCTTAAAGCATGGGCAAACTTTCAGAGATAACTATTTAAACCCTGCTCTGATTGAAATGCTGATAGAAATGACACAACCTGAATCACCCAATAGCCCAACTCAAAAATACCGCCTCACCGCCAAAGGCAAAGCACTTAAAGAAATATTGAAAAAGAAAAAATAAATGCTCCAAAACAACGCACAATTAAAATCGCTTATAGACAAGCTCTGGCAAAACTTCTGGGAAGGCGGCATTGCCAACCCCTTAACCGCCATTGAGCAAATTACCTACCTCATTTTTATGAAGCGTTTGGACGATTTAGAAGCCAAGCGTGAACGAGATGCGGAGTTTACAGGTGAAAAATATACCAGCCGCTTTAAAGGAAAATTCACCATTCCGGGCAGCAGCGAAACCATTGATAAAAGCAAACTGCGTTGGAGTGTTTTCAAACACAAACCGGCAGACGAAATGCTGCTACATGTGCAGATGAAAGTGTTTCCATTTTTGAAAGACCTGAACGGAGAAACATCACCTTTTACCAGGCACATGGCCAATGCGGTGTTCATTATGCCCAAGGCAAGTTTGCTGGTCTCTGCCATTAACATTGTGGAAGAAATTTTCAAGGAGATTGAAAAAGACGCCACCAAAGGCGGCCATGCTTTTCAGGACATACAGGGCGATGTGTATGAAATGCTGTTGAGTGAAATTGCCACGGCAGGAAAAAACGGACAATTCCGCACCCCACGCCACATTATCAAACTCATGGCTGAACTGGTGGCTCCGCAATTGGGACAACGTATTGCCGACCCCGCCTGCGGAACAGGCGGTTTTCTTTTGGGTGCTTATCAATATATATTAACCGACCTGGTAAGAAAGAAAGACCCTGCCAAATTGCAGAAAGACGAAGACGGGTTTGAACGTGCCGCCATTAGTGCCGTGCTTACTCAAAAAGCAAAAACAATTCTCGACCAAAGTTTTGTGGGTTACGATATTGACACCACTATGGTGCGTTTGAGTTTGATGAACATGATGATGCACGGCATTGACGAACCTAAAATTGACTACAAAGACACCCTGAGCAAAAGCTACAACGAAGACAACCAGTTCGACATCATCATGGCAAACCCGCCATTTACGGGCAACATTGATAAAGGCGATATTAACGAAGGGCTGAAACTGCCCACCACAAAAACCGAACTGCTGTTTGTAGAACGTATGTTCAATATGCTGAAAATTGGCGGAACGGCTGCCGTGATTGTGCCCAGCGGTGTAATACAAAACAGCGGTAAAGCATTTGAAGCCGTGCGGAAACTGATTATTGAAAAAGCCGAACTGAAAGCCGTGATAGCTGTACCCAGCGGAGCATTTAAACCATACGCAGGAGTAAGCACAGCTATTTTGATTTTTACAAAAGGCGGTGAAACCAACAACGTGTGGTTTTACGATATGCAGGCAGACGGCTACACATTGGACGACAAGCGTAATAAAATTGCCGACAGCGATTTGCACGACATTGTGCAACGCCTTAAACAACGGGATGCCAAGAAAGACACCGACCGAAAATTGAAATACTTTATGGTGCCGAAAAAAGAAATTACAGAAAACAACTACGACCTGAACCTGAGCACCTACAAAGAAGAGGTATATGAAGAAGTAAGCTATGAAAAGCCGAATGTGATTTTCGGGAAATTGGAAACTATTGAAGCCGCTATTCAAAAAGCTTTGGCTGAATTAAAGGAGTTTGTATGATGAAGTGGAAAAAAGTAAGACTTACTGATATTTCCAAGCTTAAGCAATGGAAGAACCTACCGATTTCAGAATTGTCAACGGAAGGATTTCCTGTTTATGGAGCCAATGGAATTATAGGAAGATACAAAGAATACAATCATCAATTTCCAACTTTAGCGATTACTTGTAGAGGTGCAACATGTGGAACAATAAATAGTACAGAACCAAAATCCTACATCACATCTAATGCAATGGCATTGGACAATATTAGTGAAGATGTTGACCAAAAGTTTCTGTATTATGCATTGAATAGGAGAGGTTTTAAAGATGTTATTACAGGTGCGGCCCAACCACAAATTACCAGAGAGGGTTTAAGTAAAATAGTTTTAGATATTCCTGAAAGCAAAGAATACCAACTCCACATCGCCAACCTATTAAGCAAAGCCGAAAATCTTATAGCCCAACGCAAAGAAAGCATCCGCCTGCTGGATGAATTTTTGAAAAGCACCTTTTTGGAGATGTTTGGTGAAGTATCATGTAACAAGAAAAAATTTGATAAAGTAGAGCTTAAATATTTTGGTGAAATCATAACTGGAAACACTCCATCAAGAAAAAACCCTGATAACTATTCTTCGAATTTTATCGAATGGATTAAAACAGATAATATAACCTCAGACAATACTTATGTAATAAAGGCAGTAGAATGCTTATCAGAAAGAGGATTAAAGAATGCAAGGACAGCAAGTAGCGGTTCATTACTTGTTGCTTGTATAGCAGGAAGCATTGAATCAGTTGGTAGAGCCGCATTAACAGACAGAACTGTTTCTTTCAATCAACAGATAAATGCCATTCAACCAAATAAGGACGTTGAGCCATTGTATTTGTATTGGTTATTTAAAATCTCCAAAAAGTATATTCAAAATCATGCTTCAAAAGGAATGAAGAAAATATTAACCAAAGGTGAGTTTGAGAAAATAAAAATGATAAAACCACCCCTCGAACTCCAAACCAAATTTGCCCGAATCGTAGAAAAAACAGAAGCGTTAAAAGAGCAATACAAACAAAGCTTACAGGAGTTGGAAAATCTGTATGGCTGTCTGAGCCAGAAGGCATTTCACGGGGAGATGTGTATAAACAAAAAAGTCAGAAGGAAGTTTTAAGACTTTTTGTACGTGATGATATGAAATTGCAAATACTTCCGTACCTTATTAACGAATTGTATAATACGCCCTCAAACAATATCACTCGTCAATGGATAACAGCAATTTTTGAATTTTTAGCCTACTCTCCAAAAGATAAAATCCGTGAGCCTTTGGAAAAAATGTTAAAAGGTTTTCATACAGACTTAAGGGAAAGGCGAGACTTTACCCTAAATTCATGTAGTGCGACGAGGTTCGTCGCACCAAAAAAAGCAGTGCGATAAGGAATAAGGTCTACTCAAATAGTACGACGAACCTAGTCGCACTACATGAATTTTTCGTTCTTGTTCCCAAAAGTAGCGGCAAGGCATGCCTTGCCGCTACTTTTGGGAACATACTGGCGCTGGAAACTACATTCGCGGGTTCAGGTTTGCAAACTTGAACCCGCCGCAATCCGCAATCACTGATGCCGATTTGATAAAAATTCACCGCACACACGGAAGCGGTCTATTTGGAGAAAGATTCAGGCAACAATCTTCAATCTACAAAAACTTACAAAAAAAGGTTTTTGCAGAGCATTACTATAGTCCTTGATTTAAAAGTACATTTCTGATATTTTTTCAATGATGGAACGGCTTTTAAAACAATCTTCTATTTATGACATTCTTCAAAAGGCGGAACAGCAGGAACGTTTAGGATTTGAAGACGGCGTACGGCTTTTCAAATCGAATGATCTCCTTCATATAGGCCTTGTTGCCAACAGCATCCGGGAGCGGAAGAACGGCAACACGGCATACTATATCATTAACCGCCATATCAATTATTCCAACATTTGCAAGAATCAGTGCAAGTTTTGTGCGTTTAGCAAAAAACAGGAAGACCCCAACGGATACGCCATGGACATGGTGGAAATCATGGACAAAGCCGCCGCTGCTTCGCTGGAGGGAGCAACGGAATTCCACATAGTGGGCGGTTTGCACCCTGAACTTCCCTTTGATTTTTATGTCGAAATGCTGAATGCAATTCACGAAAAACATCCCGATATTCACATACAGGCATTTACTGCCGTAGAGATTGAACACCTGTCCCAAATTGCAGGGCTTTCCGTAACGGATACCTTGGAAAAACTGAAAGAGGCTGGGCTGGGTTCTCTTCCCGGAGGAGGCGCAGAGGTGTTCTCTCCACAGGTTCGGGAAAAACTCTGCCCGGAAAAGATCAGCGGGGAAAGATGGCTTCAGGTAATGAGGAAAGCCCACAATCTAGGCCTCAGGAGCAATGCCACTATGCTGTATGGTCATGTGGAAACACCGGAAGACAGAGTCAATCATCTCATAAAACTTAGGGAATTGCAGGATGAAACAGGCGGGTTTATGTCTTTTATCCCGCTCGCATTCCACCCCCAAAACACTGAATTGTCTTTTTATGCAAACACTACCGCTATGCTTGATCTTAAGGTGATCGCTATCAGCCGTCTGATGCTTGATAATTTTGACCACCTCAAGGCGTTCTGGATCATGCTGGGCATAAAACTTTCCCAGATTTCCCTCAGTTTCGGGGTGGACGATATTGACGGCACTGTGCAGGAGGAAAAGATCACCCATGCCGCGGGAGCAAATACACCTGAAGCGCTTTCCGTAACTGAAATTATTCGACTGATCAGGGAGGCAGGGCGTGAACCCGTTGAAAGGGACACCCTCTACAATCCCGTGACAGGAAAACCCCGGGATGCAGTACTGGAGGGAGTTTGAGTTACTGATACACAAGAAATGTTGTAATGGTTTAACCACCTCCAAGCTGGCATAGCCAGAACCAAACAAACACGAAGCACGAAATACGAAACAAATTCTAATGACAAAATGATTTAATTTTCTAAACAAGCGCATCTTTCGTATTTCGTGCTTCGTATTGTTGCCTGCCTGTGCGTGATCACACGCAGACAGGGATGTTTTGAATTTTATGCTTTGTAATTAGGATTTGTTTCGTATTTCGTATTTAGCATTTCGGATTTTACAATTAAATATTTTGCCAAAACTCAAATAAATTACTGATAAGGTACTAAGGCACGTATATCACAGTTTTTCTCTCACCTATTTTTGGAGACCGTATTACAGATGACAGCATTTCCCAATCTTTTCAGTCCCTTCCGCATAGGTTCCCTGAATACCAGGAATCGTATTGTGATGTCTCCTATGGAGACGCATCTCTGCAATGCGGAAGGTTTTGTCACTAAAGAACTCATCAATTATTACAGAGAACGCGCCCTTGGCGGCGCAGGATATATTACGGTTGAAAACTCTGCCGTTGACCCTGTGGGCAGGGTAAATGACGGCATGATGTGCATTCATAATGATACGTTCATCCCTGAATTGAAAAACCTTGTTGATGCCGTCCACGCAGTTGAAGGGAAAATCGTACTTCAGTTAAGCCATGCAGGCAGAGAAGCGCTGCCGTATTTTACCGGAACGGGAACCGTTGCCCCTTCGGCTATACCCAGCCCTTTAACAAAGGAAATGCCGAAGGAATTGACCATCGACGAAATCAAAGCGATTATCAATGCTTTTGCCTGCGGTGCGGAACGGGCGTTAAAAGCCGGTTTTGACGGCATAGAAATTCACATGGCGCACGGGTATCTTGTGAATCAGTTTTTCTCGGCTGAATCCAATACACGAACGGACGATTATGGAGGCGACGCCACGCGAAGGGCACGATTCGGAAGAGAAATTGTTGAAGGGATAAGAAAAAAGGTTCCGGCGGATTACCCCGTTATTTGCCGGATCAGCGCAGATGAGTATACCGAAACAGGACTGAAGCTGGAAGAGAGCAAAGAAATTGCAAAGATACTGGAAAGGGCGGGGGCGAGCGCCATTCATGTATCAGCGTGTAATTATGCATCGGCCTTTTTAAACATACCCTGCTATTATCTGGATGAAGGATGTTTCATTCACCTCGCGGAAGGGATTAAGGCAATTGTAAACATACCCGTGTTAGCCGTGGGAAGGATTCAGGATCCCGCAATGGCTGAAGAAGCGCTGAAAGAAAACAAGGCGGATCTTATTGTTCTGGGACGTTCGCTTATCGCCGACCCCTATTGGCCAAATAAGGTAAAAGAAGGAAGCCTTGATGATATACAGGTATGCTTCAGCTGCAACAGATGTATAGAAAGCATCTCGGATAAAAAACTCATTTGTACGGTAAATCCCTATATTGGAAAAGACGAACGCATTCACCTGCAACAAACCGCAAAACCCAAAAAGGTGCTGATTGTCGGTGGCGGCCCTGCGGGTATGTCTGCGGCCATAACGCTGGCGGGCAGAGGGCACGACGTCTCGTTGTGGGAAAAAAGCGGAGAACTCGGCGGTAATTTGCGCTATGCCTCCATGCCTCCGAAAAAGGAACCTGTAAAGAAGTACCTCCGTTATATAACAAAACAAATAGAAAAGAAGCATATCCCGGTAGAGCTAAACAAAGAAGCAAACGAGGATAACATTAAACAATTTGGGGCTGACGTCGTTGTCCTTGCGCAGGGAGCCAAAGACGTCCCTGTCGAAATAAATGGTATGCGGGAAAGCGGCGCATTAACCGTCAAGCAGGCGTTTTCCTCACTTGACACTATTGGCAATAACGTGGCGATTATCGGAGGAGCAGCAGAAGGATGCGAATTAGCTGATTTTCTATCTTCGCGGGGAAAAAAGGTTTTCGTTATTGAGATGAGGCGAGTCCTGGGGCTTGGACTGGTTGCACACCCCAGGTTTCATGTATGCGAACGCCTGAGAAAACAAGGCGCCACGCTTATTGTAAACGCGAAAGTAACCGAAATAGGGAGCGATTACATTATCATAAGCCGCAGGAGGCAGCCGGACGAAAAACTAGAGGGGTTTGACACGATAGTCATTCCCACACTGCACCAGCACAACACAGAGCTTGAACCAATGCTTCAATCCTTCGCTCCTGAAGTATATACCATTGGCGATGCAAAAGAGGGCAGAACAGCGCTTGAGGCAATTGCCGAAGGGGTGGAAATAGGGTTAAAGATATAGTAATCCGCCCACCTCCAAACCCCATCCAAAAAGGGACTGGGGGCATAGATTTAAAAGTCAAAAACAATCCGCAATCGGCAATTTGCAATTTGCCGATTGTGGACTGCGGACTTTCGATTTTTCTTCGTGGTAAAACTCTTTTTGGCTGATGTACAGCGATAATTTTTAAAAATGGAATTGACCATCATCGGTTCTGGTACAGGAGCGCCTTCAAAATCAAGGGCATATCCGTGTACTTTGATAAAAGTCAAGGACAAACACCTTGTATTTGACACAGGCCCCGGTTCATTACGCCAGTTGCTTCTTGCCGGCGTTACCTATGCGGATGTTGATTATATCTACTATTCGCACTTCCATCCTGACCACTCCCTGGATCTCGTCTCCTTCCTTTTCGCCATGAAATATGATTCTCCGGTGAGGACAAAACCTCTTTACATTACAGGCCCCTGTGGTTTGCACAAGTTCCATCAGGGATTAGTTTCTGTTTACGGCAACACGATTACGCCAAAGACCTTTGACCTACATCTGAAGGAAATAGAGAGTGGCGAACTCACTTATGACGGATGGAAAATTACCGCAGAACCCGTGCAGCACTCATCCCAAAGCATAGGCTACAGGATAGAGTCTTCTGCAGGCAGGACAATTGCTTATTCCGGAGATACTGATTACTGCGACGGCATAATTCTTCTGGCAAAAAATACCGATCTGTTAGTTCTCGAATGTTCTTTTCCCGATGACAATAAAATAGAAGGACATCTTACACCACTCCTGTGCGCTCAAATCGCTCAAAAGGCGCAATGCAAAAAGCTGATACTCACACATTTGTATCCCGTTTGCAGTGAAGCTATAAAAAATAACGCACCCCTGCTTGCCGAACTCAAAACTATTTATGATGGGGAGATAGTTATTGCAGAAGATTTTGACAGGTTTGAAATATAATTATGACAACATATTGCAGTGCAAAATAATTTCATATCAAAAAAATCCTTTCCTCCACTAAGAAAACAGTTCCTACCTACGAAAAAGGAAAACCCCCACAACAATCAATGCTGAAAATTAATTCCGGTCCGGCTGCGGTGTGTTCACGTTTGAAGGCGGCAAAACGGGATAAATAATTTCAGGCTGGTTTCCGGTCAGGGTTTTTAGAAACGCTACAATCTTGTTTGTCTCATCATCGTTAAGTTTTATTCCAAGCTGATATGCCGCCATTACCTGTACCGCTTCTGCCAGGCTCCATGTGCTGGCATCGTGGAAATAGGGGGCAGTGAGTTCAATGTTCCTTAGCAGTGGAACCTTGAATACGTACTTATCTTCGACGGCCTTTGTAACGTTATACCGCCCAAGCGTCCCTGTATCTTTTTCATAGGGCTTTGCAATACCAAATTTTTGAAAGGAACCTCCGCCAACACCAAATCCGTTATGACAAGCGATACAGCCTTTTCCCTTAAAGAGGGCATATCCTTCTTCCTCAGTTTTAGAAATCCTGTCATACCCCCTTAGCCACAAATCAAACCTTGCATTGGGAGTGGTTAACGTTTCTTCAAACGCAGCGATGGCATCAGCAACCGTATCAATGGTAATGCCCTCCTCACCGTAAACATCTTTAAACCACATCGCGTATTCCGGTATTGATTGCAATACCTCTACCGCAAGGTCGTGACTGAAAGCCATTTCCATAGGATTTGCTATGGGGCCCTTTGCCTGTTCCTTCAAATCCCTGGCACGCCCGTCCCAGAATTGCGCCAGATTAAATTTTGCGTTCAGTACCGTCGGTGAGTTTATAGGGCCTAACATCCATTTGTGTCCGATAGAAGTGGGGAGATTATCCGCACCGCCTGTTGAAAGGTTGTGGCAGGAATTGCAGGTAATCCATCCGGACTTGGACAATCGCGGTTCAAAAAACAATCTTTTCCCCAAATCAGTCTTTGCCCTGTTGTTGTCATAATTAATGGGAATAGGCTTGATAGGCTCTTTTAAGCGCTCTGATTTTATATCTCTTCCATAAGCCATATCAATCAACCCACCGGCAAAAGCAAATGGCTGTATTGCGGCGCTGATAACCACAAAGGACAATAGATAACCCATTGCGGTAAAGGTAACAATTTTCATATGCCCTCCTTCATTAAATCGTAATGCGAAAGTGATTTTTAAAAGTACTATTCATTTGCAAGAACATATACAGGCCACACAACATTTCCCCACACGTTTAATACTATTTATCACAAAATGAATGTCAACAATATTTAGCATAACACGTTGGTTTTTTGTCATTCGAATTTGTTTCGTATTTCGACATTCGTATTTCGAATTTTGTCGCACCCAAAGGCTGCGCTATGGATTTTTTGTATTCTCTACATTATAATACGCTTCAAAAGAATAATCATTTTTTAACGGTAATTGCACCTTTTTAATAAAGGACACCTCATGACAAATACAGAAGTTTTGAAAACCGTGCTGGATTCACCCTCTTTACCTACGTTGCCCACCGTTGCATCGAAACTTATTTCGATTACCTCGAACCCGGAAACAAGTATGGCAGAAATAGCCCGTTTGATTTCTAAAGATATCGCCATCTCGGCTAAAATATTAAAGATTGCCAATTCTGCCTTTTACAGTTTTTCCAGTAAAATCAGCACAGTTCATCAGGCTGTGTCGAATATCGGAAAAAATGCGATACGAAGCCTCGTCCTCTCTGTTTCATTTCTTACCATCAAGACCAATTACAAAAATGAAGTCTTTGATTACGAAAACCATTGGCAAAAATCACTCTCTGCTGCGGTTGCAGCAAAACTTATTATGGCAGAAATAGATAAAACAGACCCTGAAGAAATATTTATTGCCGCACTCCTGCAGGATATCGGAGGATTAATTCTTGCACGAGCCTTTCCCCAGCAATACGAACAAACATTGATAGCGCTCGCCGACGACAAAAAAGATATCATAGAAATTGAACGGAGAATTATCGGTGCGGACCATGCGCTTATCGGGTACGAAGTCACACGAAATTGGGGATTCCCAACGGAATTGCTCGTCCCTATACAATTTCATCACAACCCGGAGAGTTACAAAGAGGGCAGTAGCAAACTCAGAACTGCTACAAATGTCGTTTACTTATCTGGGATGATTACCAATATACTGTTTTCCAATAAGCCGCAGGACTATCATCAGCAGTTTCTCGAAAAATCAAGAAAAATGCTTGGCTTCGATAATACGGTTATTAACAGGATACTCAAGAAAGTACATACGGAAATAGCGGAAGTTGCCAGTTTTTTCGATTTCCAGATACAGAATCCCAAACCCATTGAGGAAATTCTGCATGAAGCCAATATTGCTTTAAGTCTCATCAATCTGTCATACGAACAGATAAACAAGGAACTCATTGCCGCCAAGATGGAATTACAAAAGCTGGCTACAGACCTGGAAGAAAAAAATAAACGGCTTGAAAAACTTGCCAATATAGATGGATTGACTGATGTGTACAACCATCGGTACTTTCAAAATTTTCTTGAAACGGAAATCCGCAGGTCACTGCGCAAGGAAACATCTGTGAGCCTGGTACTCTTTGATGTTGATCACTTTAAAAAATTTAACGATAGCTATGGACATCAGGCGGGCGATTTTATATTAAAAGAATTGTGCAAACTGGTTAAAAAAAACATCCGTGATTACGATCTTATTGCCCGGTACGGCGGCGAAGAATTCATTCTTGTTTTGGTCGAAACGGCAGAAAAAGAAGCCGCAGAGATTACTGAAAAATTACGCGAGGTCATTGCCTCTCATATCTTTATTGATGGTATTAACGAATACAAGGTAACAGCAAGTTTTGGAGTGGCGACAATGAGTCCTGCTAAGGATGAATTTAAACAAGGTGATTTTATCGACTTTGCGGATAAGGCCCTATACGAGTCAAAGAAAAAAGGCCGCAACAAAATTACCGCATACACCCATAAAAAGAAATGGTTTGGGAAGGGTTAGTACAAACTGGTGGGTTTGGGCATACGTGCTAAGTTAAGGAATCAACAATCACCGGCAAATCCTTATGCGTGTTGCATCTGCCATGTCCCCCGCTGGCGGGGGTGCAGGGCTGGAAGGGACTTCTCCATCGCTTCAAATATCCCTTTATTTGCTAAGACCCACAATAAAGAACCTGATATTCTCGGATTAAATGCATTTTTTAAAGACTGGGTAACATTTACAACAAATAAAAAATTTCGTAACATTTTAGCTTTTTGAAAAATTCACGGGATAGAAAAAATATCATGTAGCCCCGTTAGGGGCGGTCTGTTTGTAGCACAATAAAATTCAATAGAGTAAATAGCTCCGTAGGAGCGGCCTGTCCGTATTCAGGTAGACCTGTTTATATGGATTTACAAGAGACAGGTCGCTCCTAATTGTAGAGACAGGTTTCAAACCTGTCTCTACGATCTGTTATAATATCCTATTTTCTCAAATTTACTTACTGATCTGTGATTATCGTTTGTTTATCCGGTTAATAGAACATTACTTGTGATAAAAAACAGCCGCTTCCAGACATTCTTTTTGCACAGAGAGTTTTTGCCTTTAATGCATGAGACGAAGATTCTTTGGGAGGAGAAAGCCGGCTTGCCTGTAAATTTTTACTCTCAAGACAGAGTAAAAACCAGACCCCATTACAAAATACCCGGCAGATATGTTATTGTGCGGGGAATTTGAATGTTTGTATTAATGTAAGAAAATCTTCATGCGTGGCGTCAAAAAAATCGGGAGGTGCAAAATAGACGATGTCGCAAACAATGCCCTCTCCATTTATAGTATAGGAGTCAAATTTAAATCTTCTGCTGTCGAGTTCCCCCAATAATAATGAACGCAGTGCGTCCTTGCCGTCAATGATTAACGGTTCTTTAAATACAATATCCTTGTTCCTGATGCCAATAAACAGTTGATGATTGAGCAGATCGGGTGTGAGTTTTTTATTGCCGGAAGGACTATAAAGCATGACAATTGTGGCATGGTGTTCTTCATTCCATAGAATGATACCCTCCTTTTCATCCTGAAGGACTTGCCACCCTTCTCTCTCCGAAAGTATTGCATGTTGTCTATCAAAATGAAAAGGATGGTCTTTGTTGCTTAACGAGGCGCATCCGTAAAAACAAAGGGGGAAAAACACCATGAACCAGAAGAAGAAGAAGAAGGGATATTTTGCTACGAAATAATTCAACGCGTCCTCCTTTCACAGAGGGTAAAAAATTAGTACCCTAAAAGGTATTTCTTCGCACTTTTGTCAAAATATTTAATGGTAAAATCCGAAATAAATTCAAAATTTTAATTCCACCCCCTTGCACCCCCGCCAGCGGGGGACATTCCCCTCTTTGGAGGGGGTTGGGGTAGAGGTTTGTTCATTGCTTAACGAAAAAGACTCACTACAGGTTCGGATTACAAACCTGTGTAGAGTGTGGATTAAGGCGCGGCTTTTTCGCGACGAATCCACCAATAAGAACCGCATACCATTAACAGAAAAATGTCCTTATATTTTAGCAGACAACCGCCACTTTTACTATTCATTTGTAAAGCGGTGAGGCGCTGTCACAATAAGTCTGTAAATAGTGTTGATACAACGGTATCGGAAGATCTTGTTTATTTCCGTCGGCGTAACAATACTTGACATACCATTATTGTTAATTTAACATATCAAACCATGATTTCAGTAGATGAAGCAAAGAAAATTATTATTGAAAATGTAAGCCCTTTAGCGCCGATACAGGTGTACTTTGAGGACGCACGGGATTTTTGTCTTGCCGAAGACGTAAGGTCAGACATTGACATGCCCCCCTTCAATCGTTCTGCCATGGATGGATACGCTGTGATTGCGGAAGATACGAAAACCGCGCCCGTCGTATTAAAAATTATTGAGAATATTGCGGCGGGAGATATGCCTGCAAAGAAGGTATCGCAGGGGTGTGTTTCTAAAATTATGACCGGCGCATCCGTTCCGGAAGGTGCGGATGCGGTAGTCAGGTTTGAGGATACGGAAGATACCGGGGAAGAAGACCGGGTAAAAATATTGAAATCTGTTAAAACCGGAGCCAATATTTCCAACCGTGGCGAGGATATGCAAATCGGGCAAATAGTTCTTCATGCAGGGATGCAGATTCGTCCACAGGAAATAGGAATACTTGCAACAGTGGGTAAGTCTGTTGTAAGAGTATATCCCGCCCCTGCCATTGGCATCATTTCTACAGGGAATGAACTGGTAAATGTTGATGAAAAACCGTCCCCTGTACAAATAAGAAACAGCAACAGTTACTCCCTGGCAGCACAGGCAAGGCGAATGAATGCCGGGGTTGAGATACTGGGCATTGCCGGAGATAGGAAAGAAGACATTGTGGGGATAATGACGCGGGGGCTGCAGAAGGATGTACTGATTCTTTCCGGCGGGGTTTCAATGGGAGAATATGATCTTGTCGGAGATGTTTTGAAAGAAGCGGGGGTGCGCATTTATTTTGAAAAGGTGGCATTACGGCCGGGGAAACCCGTTATCTTCGGAAAAAAGGACAAAACATTGATTTTTGCACTGCCAGGAAATCCAGTTGCTTCACTGGTTACGTTCGAATTGTTTATCTATCCGGCGATACGGAGATTAATGGGTTTTTCTTCTTTGGGCAGAACAACGGTAGCGGCATTATTAGAAACGGATATTTCCACAAAAAGAAAACGCCGCGAGTTTCGCCCTGCACGGTGTCAATGGAAAGAAAATATATGGTCTGTTTCTCCCGTTGAATGGCATGGTTCCGCTGATTTACTGGCAACGACAAAGGCGAATTGCCTTCTTATTATCCCTGAAGAAACAGAAACTCTTTCCAAAGGGCAATTGATTGATATTATTCTTCTCGATAACCTGTGTTGAGAAATAAAGAAATTATTCAAATTGCAGGCCTTTCCTTTTTAACCATCCTTTTTTTCTGCCTTTCCTTTCCTCCTGCAGATTTAGGGTATTTTGCCTGGTTTGCACTTGTACCGTGGTTTATTCTTATTATCCGGGTAAAGAAATATGTCCTTCTTTCTTCGTATTTTGTTGGGGTACTCTTTTTTTTCACCGAGCTTTCATGGCTGCGGCATGTTACCTATGCGGCGTGGTTGTTATTAAGTCTTTATTGTGCGCTCTATTTCCTCTGCTTTGCTTTTTGCATTCGAAGGGCTGTTTTAAAACTAAAGTTACCCATCGTTTTTGTTGCCCCATGTGTTTGGATCGCTTTGGAATATGTACGATCCCATCTCTTATCAGGGTTTCCCTGGTTTTTCGCAGGACACACTCAATACCGCTGTTTGCCGGTAATACAAATATGTGATATTACAGGAGTCTCCGGCGTATCGTTTATTATTATTATGGTGAATGCGTATATTGCGTGGTTAATCGCACATTGTTTTCTTAAAGAGAAGAGAAATGAAAAAAATGAAGAGATAGCCCTTTGGGTTGGAAGAAAACACGAGTTTATTTATTTATCGTATATTTTACCGCCGCTATTTGTTATTGGGGCGTTATGGTATGGAGTGCATTGGCTTAAAGGTTATAAGCCGTATGACGGACCTGTTGTGTGCCTGGTGCAGGGGAATATCCCGCAGGACGTGAAAGCAGCGCCGTCGGAAGAGGAAGAAGTTGATACATTAAGAAAATATTATGATTTATCCGTATGCATTAAAGGGGAACCGGTAGATATTGTCGTCTGGCCGGAAACGATGGTGCCGGGGATACTTAATATCAATCCTGACCTTACGGGAAGAAAAATTGATTATCTGTCGCAGCTTACGGTAGTTCAACTGGCGCATGAATTGAATGCAAATCTCCTCCTGGGCGGTATTTCACTGTTTCTTTCGGAAGAGGAGCAGCGATATTTTAACAGCGTTTATTTTTATGGAATAAACGGAAAACTGCTGGACAGATACGACAAGATCCACCTTGTGCCTTTTGGTGAATTTACTCCACTGAAAAAATATTTTCCCTTTTTAGCGAAACTAGTGCCTTATTCTGTCGGGTTGTCGCCTGGGGAAACCCCCACCTTATTTCATCTTAAGACATTGCAAGATCAAACCTTTAGTTTTGGAGCATCTATTTGCTATGAAGACACGGTTCCCGCCTTGCTAAGGAATCTGAAAAAGCAGGGGGCGGATTTTATATTTAACGTGACAAATGATGGATGGTTTCATGATAGTGCGGAATTGGAGCAGCATCTTGCAATAATGGTATTTAGAGCAGTAGAAAATCGTACAGGCATGGCGCGTGCGGCAAATACGGGGATATCGGCGTTTGTAAGTCCCGACGGGAATATCTATAATAAACTAACCGATTCTGAAGGGAGGCAAAAAGAGATAAGCGGCGTTCTGTTAAACCGTATTAAACTGGTTAAAGGCGATAATACCTATTATACGCTATACGGAGATTGGTTTTCCCTTGTTTGTTTAACAGTGACCGGGGGCATAGTTTTATCCTCTTTTTTTAAAAGACTTTACACTTGACATTCTGTAAATAATAAACGTATAATTCCGATTTAATTGTTAACTATTATATTTATTACACTTGCAGAAAATAAGAACTGCTGCGGGGGTACATTTCCAGAGAATAAAAATGCATCCGTTAGACTTTATTTTGGGCTTTGTTTCAACAGATATGGGGATTGATCTTGGCACTGCAAACACACTTGTTTGCATACCCGGTCATGGCATTGTATTGTCGGAACCCTCCGTAGTGGCGGTAAAGCCTGGTACAAACAAAGTTCTTTTAAACGGCAGGGCGGTAGGGATTGTCGCAAAATCCATGCTGGAAAAAGCGCCGAGTAGCATTTCCGTTATTCGTCCTCTTAAAAATGGGGTAATTGCGGATTTTGATATTACGGAAGCAATGCTGAAATACTTTATCACAAAGGTTCACAAGCGCAAATGGGGCGTGCGGCCAAGGATATTGATTGCGATCCCGTCCGGGATCACTGCGGTAGAAAAACGGGCGGTGGTGAATTCGGCGGAGAGGGCCGGAGCGCGCGAAGTGTACCTTGTTTCAGAACCAAAGGCTGCTGCAATTGGAGTGGGACTTCCCGTCGGGGAACCGGAAGCAAGTATGGTTGTAGATATAGGGGGAGGCACCACAGAGGTCGCAGTGCTTTGTCTTGGCGATATATTTACTCACGAAAGTCTTAGAATTGCGGGAGACGAGCTGGACGAGGCGATTGTTCAGTATGTGAGGAAGACTTACAATCTTGACATAGGGCATCGAACGGCGGAACAAATAAAGATATCGATAGGGTCTGCCTATCCGCTGGAAGAAGAATTGAAAATGGAGGTTCGCGGAAGGGATGCAATTGCCGGGTTGCCAAGGGCCACGAATATTAGTTCAGAAGAGATCCGTGAGGCGTTAAAAGAACCAATTGATAAGATAGTGCATGCTGTGAAGGCCACCCTGGAAAAAACTGCACCGGAACTTGCATCCGACTTACTCACCAATGGTTTAGTATTGGTAGGGGGTGGTGCTTTAATTAAAAGGCTGGATACACTGCTGGCGGAAGAAACCGGCCTGCCGGTGAGAGTCGCTGACGATCCCTTAACTGCCGTTGCAAGGGGTACGGGATATCTCCTTGAAAATCTGGATTTATTTAAAGCTGTTTTATACGATGAGGACCTCCAAACCTAATTTTAACGAGCTCTTATCTCGTCCACTCACTATTACAACCCTCGTTCTTACCATTTCCTTACTACTATTATTCTTGCCTCTTAACGTTTCAAATGGAATAAAAATGGCATGTGTAATGCCAGTCCGGCCGTTTCAGTGGGCGACGTGTTTATCCAGCAATACGGCAAGTGATTTTTTCCATAGAATCACATGTATTTGGGCGGAAAATGAGACAAATACGGAACGGGAAAATGAAGTTACAGAGCTTAAAAATAAAATTATTGAATTGCAGGATACTAATCACAAATTACAAGATAAACTAAGCGCAGTTTCTGAATTTCATAAAGAACAAAAAAAAGCAAAATCTCACATCATTCCGGCTGACATTATCGGATACGATACCTCCATTTTCAGAAGAAGCATCACTATTAACGTCGGGATAAAACATGGCGTTAAAGACAATAATGTTGTAGTGGCAAAAAATGCGCTAGTCGGGGTGATTTCTGTTGCAGGAGCCAGAACCAGTCAGGTTCGGTTGATTACCGATCCCGCATCACGTATTCCGGGAAGAATACTCCGGACAAGGGACCAGGTTATAATAGAAGGTAATGCATCTCCTTATTGTCGGTTAAAATATGTGCCGCGGTGGACGACGTTAAAAAAATCGGATAAAGTAGTAACTTCTGACACAGGATCATTTTATATAGCGTCCCTGCCAATTGCTACAGTGATAGAGAATGAGACGAAAGGCGGCGCTCTTTTTCAAAGCGTAAAAGCGTTGCCCTTGGTAAATATAACAAAGATTGAAAATGTTTTGGTAATCAAGGAGTAGGGGCTAAATATTTGATATAAACGGGTGCTGCTCGTTCCCCTGACTAAAGTGTTGAATATTTTTAGAACATTGCCATGCGCTGGATAACCTTTTTTTGCATACTACTATGCATTTCCCTTTTTCAATCAACACTGATGGGTTGGATTAATATTGGCGCTGCTATGCCGGATCTTTATTTTCCGTTAGTTGTTTTTTATTCTTTTTTTATTGATGTGAAACGAAATGTGGTTACGAGCTGGTTTATCGGGATATCAAAAGATGTGTTATCGGAAGGCGCTTTGGGGGTTAATGCTGTTTTTTTTGTTGCAGTCGGTTTTTTTATATGGTCAATAAGGGGAGTGTTGTTTCGGGGACATTTAGTGACTAAAATATTGGTCACATTTATTTTTTCTATTCTCTATAATGTACTTTATGCCCTACATACTGCAATATCCTGCCGGTCTACAAACATTTCTTCAATGATATGGATGATTTTTATTTGTTCTTTGTACACGGCGGCCGTTGCACCATTTTTGTTTTACATCTTTAATAAGCTGCAACCTGTCAAAAATTTTAGCGCCACGGGAAAATAACCCATGTACTTTAACCGGAATAAACATATTTTAATACTATTCTTGCTCTGTATTTTTTGTATTGTGGGAAGGCTTTTTTATTTACAGATTATTGAAACCAGTAAATACCAGGGAATATCCAAAACGCGCAGAATCAGAAGCTATCCGTTGGAAGCGGTTCGGGGAACCATTTTTGACCGGCAAGGAGATGTTTTGGCAATTGACCACCATGCCTTCGATATCTCGGTAAAATATAAGAAATTACTCTATAGTTCTATCGTATACGGAAATAATACTGTTCCACGGATTGCGGAGTTAAAGGCGCACAAAAATACAGATAGATCATGCAAAGAATGTCATGCAGATATGGAGGCGTGGATGGATAATTTGTCCCGTGTATTAAATACTTCACGTGATAAATTATTGAGAGATTCCAAAAAGGCGGTTACGAAAGTAGAACAGTTGAAAAAGAACATGGAGAAAAAATTCGGAAGGCCTATCCTCATAAAAGAAGAGAACGGATATTATCCTGTTGTTTATGACGTACCGATAGAAAAGGCCATTCAGATTGAGATTGAAGAGGATACATTCCAGGACGTACGTGTTACCCCAAGGTCAAAGAGGGTATATCCTAAACAGGAAATTGCTTCTCATGTGCTCGGATATTTGGGAAAACTCACCGGTAAGGAATGGCAGGAATACAGTAAAAAATGGGATAATTTTGTTTTAGATTCCCGTAGTTCAGCGGATGAAAATCCTTTGTTGCTTTATGAAGGATACGCGAAAGACGACCTTATTGGCAGGGCGGGCGTTGAAGCGAAATATGAGGAAGAATTGCGTGGTATGCGGGGAAAAAGGTTTGAAGAAATTATTTGCAAAAATACTCAAATAGAAAAGATAGTATTGGAAAGGCCTCCCGTTCCGGGTAATGATATTTATTTAACGATTGACAGCAAAATACAGGCGCATGCGGAAAAGGCATTGGGGGAAAATCGCGGCGTAATCATTGTTATGGAACCATGGACAGGAGAAATAATCGCCATGGCAAATAATCCCCGGTTTAATCCAAACACATTGAATAAGGATTTTGGCCGTCTTAATAAGGATCGTGCAAAACCATTGCTTGACAGGGCTATACAGGGCGCTTTGCCTCCGGGCTCTATTTTTAAAGCGATTACGGCAATAACGGCAATGAATGAAAACAATATACATGCGCATACAGGTTACGAGTGCAATGGCTATACGAATTATAAAAATATCATTTTCCGGTGCTGGCACAAAAGCGGGCATGGGTGGATAACGATAGAAGACGCTCTTCCCTTTTCGTGCAATGTCTTCTTTTTTGAAACGGCCAAAAGGCTTGAGAGAAAAATATTGTCCGACGGGGCAAAAAAATTTGGCATAGGCGAAGAAACAGGCATAGATCTTTTGTTCGAAAAGGCAGGAAACCTGCCGGAGATTCAGACAACGGCGACTGCCATGAACATTTCAATAGGTCAGGGAGCGTTATTAACAACGCCCCTCCAGATGGTTCGGGCGTATGCTGCTATTGCAAACGGCGGTACACTTGTACAGCCGCATGTAATGCTGAAAATAACAAACAAAAATGGGGAAGTCGTGAAAACCTTCACTCCCGGCAAGGAGAAAAAAATCAATATTCGTCCTGAAATTTTAAACGTTATACGTGAATCCCTCCACGAGGTTGTTACCCGCGGGACGGCGAAAAACAAAGGGTTGGAGGTTTACAAGGCTGCGGGCAAAACCGGGACGGCGGAAACGGGCCGTCCAAATGATAACCATGCCTGGTTTGCCGGCTATGTGCCGCATGACAAGCCTCAATACGTGTTTCTCGTACTGGTAGAACATACATCTGAACATGGCGGCGCAATTGCAGTTCCCATTGCAAAGGATCTGTTGTCTTTTTTATATCCGGAGCTGGGTGCGTCGTCCTAAAAGATAAACAGCGCTTGTAAAACAATTACGTTCCAAAGCCGGAGCTTTGGAACGAGTTGTGATTTTCTTTAAATTTACAAATATTTGGGAGTGCTCCCTGGTAATTTAGCCATTATGGAGACGTTTCATTTCAAAATCTTTAGTCTCAAATTGCGAGAGACAGTCTTCTTCGAAATCAATGCACAACGCCCCTTCCTTATAGAGCGAAGAGCCTCTTCGCCCTACAACCTCCACATTGAAATTCCTACACATTAAATTATTTGTCCTTTAATTAAGGATAATTTGCCAATGCCATGTCCTTATGTCAAGGATGATGTGTACTTCTCTGCAAATATAAGACATTCCGTTTTATTCTTCACTTGTGAAAAATGAAACAGCGCCTTTAGTTTTGAATATGATTGCCTACCCCTCCATGTGCGATCGTCCTCTTTGATAGTAGAAATATTGTTGGTGATGCCGGATGATTTTGGTAAAGTTAATAAGTATTTACTGTTACAGCATTTTTTGTTGAGTGATAACAACGCATGATAAGCAGTTTTCGTACAAAAAATTTTGATTGGATTCTTTTCCCGTTAATATGCATTATGCTGATAATTGGGGTGTATTTTATTTTAAGCGCGTCAAATGAAAAATATGTAATGAAGCAATTTGTATGGATTGGGATAGGATTTATATTTTTTTTCATGCTTCTTTCTTTTGATTATTTATTGTTTGCATACTATTCCTACATTATCTATGTTTGTGTGCTTTGTCTTCTTTTGCTGTTGTTGATTCTTGGCGATTCTGTAAAAGGAACACGCCGGTGGTTTTCGATAGGTTCCTTTTCGATACAACCGGCGGAGTTTATGAAAATCACCTTAATTCTTGCGCTTGCGAGGTTTCTAAGGTATAAAAAATACGGGCTTGGGTTGTCTGATGTCGGGATTGCAATTCTTTTAACAATAGTTCCCATGGCCCTTATCATAAAACAACCTGATTTAGGTACAGCGCTTATATTGGTTCCGGTATTAATCACCATGTTGTATGTTGCCGGGATTCGTATTTTTTACCTCATATCACTGTTTTGTTTGTCGCTTGCCGTCTCTCCACTTCTTTGGTTTTTTGTGATGCACCCCTATCAGAAGATGAGGATTCTTGGCGTTCTTTGGCCTCAAAAGACGTCAGATTGGGGCGCAGGGTATCATCGGCTTCAATCCCTTATTGCTGTCGGTTCGGGAGGATTGCTGGGCGCAGGATGGGGAAATGGCTCTCAAAACAGACTGAAATTTCTCCCCGAAAGACATACGGATTTTATTTTTGCCGTTATTGCTGAAGAGTGGGGGTTTTTGAGGGCATGTTTTATTTTATTTCTTTATGTGGTTTTTTTTATGTGCGGACTTGGCATTGCCAGGAATACCAGGGAGCCATTCGGGCGCCTTGTTGTTGTTGGAGTGTTCACCATGTTTGCGACACAGGTTGTCGTTAATATTGCGATGAATTTAGGGATTGCTCCAATTGTTGGGATGACACTGCCGTTTATTAGCTATGGAGGATCTTCAATGCTTGCCTCTTTTATTGCCCTCTCCATTGTGTTTAATGTAAAAAGCCGTTCAAAGATTGATCTTGCCTCTGAATAATTAAGGACACGTATGAATTCTCTTAGAAAATATATCGTAGAAAACATATTGCCAAAGGTAGAAATGCCTGGACAATATATTGGAAAAGAATGTAATGCTATTGTAAAAAACCATTCCGATGTTGATGTGAAGATAGCCCTGGCATTCCCGGATACCTACAGCATTGGAATGTCTCATGCGGGGATGCAAATCCTGTATGGATTGCTAAACGAACGCAAAGATACTGTCTGTGAAAGGGCATTTGCTCCGTTGACCGACATGGAGGCTCTTTTAAGGGCACATAAGAAACCTTTATTTTCATTGGAAACATATACGCCGTTACATGCGTTTGATATTTTGGGATTTTCTGTTCAGTACGAGTTGTCATATACGAATATTCTCAATATGCTGGATATATCGAACATTCCTGTTTTATCCGCTGCTCGTGGAGAAGAAGACCCTCTTGTTATAGCGGGTGGTGCAATGGCGATTTCACCGGAACCATTAGCGGAATTTATTGATGTTTTTCTTGTTGGCGATGGAGAGGAAAGTTTACCGCAATTTGTTGAATTATTTAAGGAAATGAAACAACAAAAACTTTCCCGGCAGGAAAAACTTTTTCTCATTAGCACAAAAATGAGAAATGCATATGTGCCTTCACAATACGATGTATTTTACAATAGTGACAATACAATAAAAGAAATACGCCCCAAAATCCCCGGCGTACCGTTCTCTGTCCGCTCTGCCGCAATTGAGGATTTAAACGCAGCATACCACCCAACGAAACCGGTTATCCCTTTTGTAAAAATAATTCACGACCGTATTAGTATTGAGATCATGCGGGGGTGTACACAGGGTTGCAGGTTTTGTCAGGCGGGGATGAGCAAGCGGCCGACCCGCCCGCGGACGGTGGAGAATATCCTGCAGTTGGCGGAACAATCTTATGCGAATACAGGGTACAATGAAATATCATTAATGTCCCTTTCGGTGAGCGATTATCCGCATTTAGAGCAACTGATGGATAAAATGAACCATGTTTTTGCACCAAGGCATGTAAACATTGCATTTCCCTCTCTCAGGGTGAATGAACAGCTTGCTTTATTGCCTTCCATGTTGAATACGGTACGAAAATCAGGGCTAACGATAGCGTTGGAAGCGGCGGAACCTTCTCTCAGGAGAGTAATAAACAAAAACATTACGAATGAGGATTTTTTCAGAGGCATTGAAGAGGCGTTCAGGCAGGGATGGAATGCTGTGAAGTTGTATTTCATGATAGGTCTTCCCACAGAAACAGATGATGACATTGAGGCGATTGCGGCATTGGCTTATGACGTTTCTGATGTAATGAAAAAGGTGAGAGGCCATTATGGCCAGGTGAATATAAGCATTGCCCCTTTTATCCCGAAGGCCCATACGCCCTACCAGTGGCAGCCGATGGTTTCCATGGAGAGGATTAAGGAGATAAGAGAAAGACTCTACCAGAGAATAAAAAGGAAAAACATTCACATAAAATTTCATAAGGCGGAGCGTAGTATTCTGGAAGGAATCTTTGCTCGTGGAGACAGAAGACTCGGGAAGGTTATTTATGCTGCGTGGATGAAAGGGTGTAAGTTTGATGCATGGGAAGAGCATTTTCAATTTGAAAAGTGGATGGATGCGTTTCATGGTGAAGGAATAGATTGGAATTTTCACATACATCGTACCAGAGAAACGGATGAAACCTTGCCGTGGGAACATATAAATTGCGGGGTAGTGAGGCCATTTCTCCTGCAGGAGTCGGAACGATCATCACGAAAAGAAATAACGCAGGATTGCAGGCTGGACAGGTGCCCTGAATGTGGAAGTTGTACCAGGTCGCAACATTTTTTACCCTAAAGTGTTTCGAATATTTTAAAAAGCATTTGAATATGCCATACACTTTAATAGAATGAAGCTCTTATAGAACATAGGGTAAAAATACACATTTGGATACTATATGAATAAGCATAAATCGGTGGTAATAATTCCTGCAAGATATGATTCTTCACGATTACAGGGGAAATTGATTTTACAGGAAGTAAAAGATATTACGGGAAGGTATATAATAGAGCATGTGTATCAAAATGTGAAATCCGCCAGGCGTATTGAAAAGGTAATTGTTGCAACGGACAGCAGGCAGATTTTTGATATCGTAAAGGGTTTTGGCGGTGTAGCGGAAATGACTTCAGGTGAGTATCATTCCGGCACAGACAGGATCTCTGAAATTGCGGAAAGGATAGATGCGGATTTTATTGTAAACGTGCAGGGAGATGAGCCGGAAATGAACGGCGCAATGGTCGATTTAGTTATTGATGTGCTGGAGAAAGATGATAACGCGGTAATGTCAACCCTTGCAAACAGAATAGAAAATGCGGAGGCATTAAGAGATCCAAACTGTGTAAAGGTGGTATTGGATAATAACGGATATGCACTCTACTTTTCCCGTTCTCAAATACCATTTGTGCGGGACAATGATGAACAAGGAAATGGCAGAGAATTTTTAAGACACCTTGGAATATATGGATATCGCAGGGACTTTTTGCTGAAGTACCGTAATTTATTGCCATCGAAATTAGAGATGGCGGAAAAGCTTGAACAACTTAGGGCGCTTTCAAATGGATATAAAATAAAAGTGGTAATTACCGAGTATGTATCGTGTGGTATAAATACTAAAAATGATTTGATGGAATTTATAGAAAGACATAAAAATGACTAAACATATTTTTGTTACGGGCGGAGTAGTGTCGTCACTCGGGAAGGGCTTGAATTCTGCTTCTATAGGGATGTTGCTGGAGAGCAGAGGGTTAAGAGTGCGGTTGCAGAAATTTGATCCGTATGTCAATGTTGATCCGGGGACGATGAGCCCGTATGAACATGGAGAAGTGTATGTAACTGAAGATGGCGCGGAAACAGATCTGGACCTCGGGCATTATGAAAGATTTACCAATGCTGAAACAAACAAATACTGTAACTTTACGACAGGGTCCATTTATCACTCCGTTCTTATGAAGGAACGGAAGGGTGAGTATCTGGGAAAGACGGTGCAGGTCATCCCTCATATTACGAATGAGGTTATAGAATGCATTAAAAAGCTGGATGGGCCGGACACTGATGTGGCAATTTCTGAGATTGGCGGCATTGTGGGCGATATCGAAAGCCAGTTGTTTCTTGAAGCAATCAGACAATTCGGGCAAACGATAGGCAGGGGAAACGTACTCTACATTCATTTAACACTTGTGCCATATTTAAGTGCGGCAGACGAAATAAAGACCAAACCTACACAACACAGTGTTGGTATGTTACGGCAGGCCGGTGTGCAGCCGGATATTATTATATGCAGGACAGAGAAACATTTGAGCGAAGAGATAAAAGAAAAGATATCGCTTTTCTGTAATGTCGATAAAAACGCAATTATAGAGGAGAAGGATGTAAAACCATATTTGTATGAAATACCCCTTATACTTATGGAACAGGGGTTGGACAAGTTGATCATACAAAAACTCCAACTGAAAACAAATAATGGGAATATAGATAAGTGGTTATCAATATTAGAGATACTGAGAAATCCGAAGTATACGACAGAAATAGCTATTGTTGGAAAATATATAGGGCATCAATCGGCGTATGAATCTATTTATGAGTCGTTAATACACGGCGGAATAGAAAACAATGCACGCGTAAAAGAGCGCAGAATTGAATCTGAGGATGTAGAAAAATTTGGGGCGGAAGCATGCTTAAAAGGGGTAAATGGAATATTGGCGCCCGGCGGATTTGGTGCGAGGGGTATTGAGGGAAAAGTAATGGCAATTCAATATTCGCGGGAAAACAACATCCCCTTTTTTGGCATTTGCCTCGGAATGCAGTGCGCATCAATAGAGTTTGCAAGAAATGTCTGTAATCTTGCCGGCGCAAACAGCACCGAATTTGATCCTGCTACCCCGCATCCCGTAATCAGCCTCCTCGAAGAACAACGAAATATTACAAAAAAAGGCGGAACAATGCGATTAGGGGCTCAAGCCTGTTTTGTTGAAGAAGGGACAAAGGCGTATGAAGCATATAAAAAGGCCGTAATTTCCGAAAGACATCGACATCGATACGAATTCAACGATGCGTATAAAGAGACATTTTTAGCAAATGGAATGAGATTTAGCGGACATTCTGAGGAAGACCGATTGGTCGAGATTATGGAAATTATAAACCATCCGTGGTTTGTCTGTGTGCAGTTTCATCCGGAATTTAAATCAAAGCCAACAAAAGCACACCCACTGTTTAGAGAATTTATACGGGCAACGTTAAAAAAATGAATTTGCGGGGAAGTTAATATCTATTTTAAAGACTATACTCAAGGGGTTCACGAAATGTGATTCATGAAATGATATAACTATTTATGTTAACAAAGGTTAAATCCAACCTCATAAATCCCTATTTGTGAACCCTTAAAGTATAATCCCGCTTTTATTGGCAATTCGCTCGAACTCTTCATTGTTGTTAAAGGCAATAGTTATTTGCCCCCTACCATGTCGTTCCCGTATCTTTACTTTTGCCCCAAAATGCTTTCGAAAGCGATCCTCAATGTCGGCAATATGCGGCGTGGGCAATTTTCTTTCGGGTTGTTTCTCTGGCTTTTGAAGATTTTTCTCTCCGGCAACCATGGACTCAACATCCCTTACGGAGAAACCTTCCTTAATAATACTGGCACAGAATTTTACCTGCATTTCTCTTCCATGAAGAGAGAGCAGCGCCCGTGCATGCCCCATGGAGATTGTTCCACGTGAAACATGTCCCTGGATTTCATCGGGGAGTTCGAGAAGCCGGAGATAATTTGCCACGGAACTGCGGTCTTTTCCCATTGCCTGGGCGACTTGCTCCTGTGTGAATCCGAATTTTTTTACCAACTCCCGGAACCCAAGGGCTTTTTCGATCGGATTAAGGTCTTCTCTTTGTATGTTTTCTATCAGAGCGATTTCGAGGAGGCTTTCATCGTCTGTCTTGCGTACAATGGCAGGCACCTTTTTCATGTCGAGTTCCTTTGCTGCCCTCCAGCGCCGCTCCCCTGCAATAAGCATATAGCCGTGGGCAAGGGGCGTCACGATGATCGGTTGCAAAATACCGTGTTTTTTAATAGATGCCATAAGGTCATGCATTTCGGCTTCTTTAAAAAGGTTGCGGGGCTGCATGCTATTCGGTTTTATGTCGTTAGGATTCAATTGTATAATTACCCCCTCTTCCCGTTGGGTTTCTATGCCAATGACGCCTCCCAGGAGAGATTGCAGTCCTTTGCTAAGTCCTTCATTTTTAGCCATGGGCTTCGTCCTTTTTTTGAATGTTTTTCCATTGAAATATTTTTGGACAGGTGTTAGGATCGGGCCAATTGCCCGTCCTAATATGTTTCACGTGAAACATTTTTAATAGAGTCTATGGTTTTTTTGGTTAAATTCAAGGGTTTTTTATGAATGGCGCTCTGTTTTGCCTCGCAATTAATACTTCAAGGGATGTTTTTCGGCAGCCCTTATTTTATGTAATTACCAGTGCTGGCGTGTTTTTGACGTTTTTATCCCTTTTTTTTACCTTGTTTGCCTTTGGTGAAGAGATCCGGATGGTGAAAGAAATGGGCATTTCCACCATTACGGTGTGTTGTCTCGTATTGGTTTCCATTTCCGCGGTAAATGCTCTATCAAAAGAGAGGGAAAGCGGCACTATTTTGACGCTGTTGGCGAAACCAGTGAGTAAGCGTGATGTTGTCCTCGGGAAGTTTCTTGGCATATTGATAGTGGCGGCAGTGGAATATTTAATTTTAGGGGCTTTTTTAGTTGTTTCCCTGTCATTGAAAAATCTGTTAGATTTTGACCTGGCATTTTTCCCCTCCATTATACACTTCGGGGGCGCTACCTTTCTCCCGCTTTTCTACACATTTTTACAGGTGGAAATAATTTGTGCAATAGCAGTCGCGGGGTCTGTTTATTTGTCGATGTCTGCTAATTTGAGTTGTTGTGTGTTTATCTATATTGTTGGAAACCTGCTAGGTCTTGTTCAAAGCCTTTTCAATGCGAATGAGAGCCTTTTTCCCTGGTTGTTTGCCTTTTTGTACATAATTTTCCCAAATCTGGAAGGGGTGTGTGCTATAGGCATGGGTAATTCTCCGGAAGGGATTGACGTTCGTTATATCTTGTTTATGGTTGTTTATGCCATTGCGTATACGACGCTTATTATTCACATAGCATTTGAAATGTTTGAAAGAAAAGAATGTTGCTGATCTGCATGAAATGATGCATCTTTAACAAGAAAGAAATGTGTCACGGCCGAAATTTCTCTCCCTCGTAGAGTTGGTGACACGGATAAGCAGGCTTTGTCCGTGTCACCCTTATTATTCATCTTTCTAAAACCTTTTTAGAGTTGTACCAAAAATGCCGCATCAATGTGGTTTAGTTGTTTAATTTCATTGAGGCAATCTTGCGGCGGCGCCGCATCTATATTTAAAATGCTGATGGTGTTTCCCCCTACTTCTTTCCTGCCGAAGGTCATATGGGCAATGTTTATGTTTTTGTTGCCAAGAAGAGAGCCGACCTGTCCAATGAAACCCGGCTTATCCTTGCCAAACAAAACGAGTATCTGTTCATTGAGAATGGCCTCAACTCCATAACCATTAATGTCTACCAGCCTTGGTTCGTTTTTGCCAAATACGGTTCCGGAAATGCAGGTTTCTCCGTTTGAAGTAGTAATTTTTGCGGCAACAAGACTGCTAAAATCACAGGCGTTGCTGCTGGTCGTGACATTTACCTTGATACCACGTTCTGCGAGCAACGTCGGAGCGCTTACAAGATTTACGCCTTCTTCCAGGCTCGGCTTTAGCAACCCTACTATAAGGCTGTCGGTAACAATTCGAATATTTTTATGAGAAATCTCACCTGTATAAACAATATCTAATGTCTGAATGCCCGCATTATTTATTTGTGTCAAAAAAGATCCCATTTTTTCTGCAAGGGCAAGATAGGGCTTCAGGCCGGCATATTCTTCCGGACTATAGGGAGCAAGGTTCACGGCGTTTTTATATCCCTTTCCGGTAAGGGCTGCGGCCATCTGCTCCGCGGCCTCGATCGCAACCGCATATTGAGCTTCCTCGGTGGATGCCCCTAAATGCGGCGTAGCAATGACCTCTTCCAGTTGGAGTAACTTGTTATCCTTGGGCGGTTCTTCTTCAAATACGTCCAGGGCTGCGCCGGCAACCTCTCCTGTTTTAATGGCATTATAAAGATCTTCTTCGCAAATAACGCCGCCTCTTGCGCAATTTATAATTTGGACGCCTTTCTTCATGAGTGAAAATTCTTTGCTTGTTATAAGGTTCTTCGTTTCTTTGTTAAGCGTAACGTGAAGCGTGATATAGTCTGCTTGTGACAAAAGATCTTTAAGATTTTTTACAATGTGTATGTTATACTGTGATGAAATTTCAGTGGTTATAAAAGGATCATAGCCAATTACCTTCATATCTAAGGCCGCCGCCCGTTTTGCCACTTGCCTGCCCACCCTGCCTAGTCCTATGATGCCAAAGATTTTACCTGTGAGCTGCTGACCTGTAAACCTCTTTTTCTCCCACTTCCCTTCCTTCACCGACGCACATGCCTGGGGAACGAAACGCGAGAGAGAACAAAGCAAAGCAATGGTATGTTCTGCCGTTGAGATGATATTGCCTGCGGGGGTATTCATGACGACAATGCCTTTTTTTGTGGCGGCGGGAACGTCTATATTGTCAACGCCAATTCCCGCACGGCAAATGGCTTTCAGCTTTTCACTTTTTTCGAGCACTGGGGCGGTAAGTTTTGTATTGCTTCTCACGATAACGCCATCGCACGTTTTTATAACAGCATCTAATTCAGGAGGTTTTAAACCGGTTTTCTTTAAAACTTCAATCCCGGCATTTTGTAATATTTCGGTACATACGTCAGGAAGATCGTCTGCGATTAAGACTAACATGCCACTGCCTTTCCAAAAAAATAACAATGTTTTTGCGAACTATAGTAGATACTAGATGTTACGTCGTGTTTTACAGGGACAACTGCAATAATAATGGGAATATGATAACCTTTTAATCCTATGAAATCAAATTTAAACTTTACTGCATAGAAAAATGCAATAGTTAAAAAATAAAACCCACATTTTCATTATATACGTAGCAATGAACAGGCGTTTGTAGGTATCACATGGGTGGTGTTCAAAAAAGGGATAATATTTGCGGTAAGAGGGGTTTTTTGTTAGACTAACAGCGGTTTTTTATTCAGAAATCAATCCATGTAGGAGTACAATCCATGAAGCACAGGATTTATATTGTTGTTTTGCTGGTATTTATATATTTACCTGTGGGTTTTTTTATGCAAAAAATCGCTATAGGACAAACAAGCGGACAGGAGGTTTTTGATAAGCTGACGGATTTTCAAAAATCACTGAGGGACTGGATGCTCAATATTGATAACCTTGGCGTACAGTTCTCAGAACTGAATAAAGACGTAAAGGAGACCATTGCTCCCCTGAAAGAATCCAGCAAAATCATAAAAGATATTGAAGAAAGAGTGAACAAATTTGCTTCAAGGCTTGAAAAAGTGGAACAGGTGACCTCTCTTGAAGATGTAAAAAATACACTTGATTCTTTTGGCAAAACATTTGACGTCTTTAAAAAACTGTTTTCCGATTTAAAGAAAAGGGTTGAAGACCAGGAGGTGAAAACAACCGTTCTTGAAAAAAAATATCATGACGCCGAAGTACCATTAGCCCCTTTTAAAAAGGCGCTTGAAGACATAAATAAACTGGTTGCCGATAAATTTGCAGAGCAGGAAAAGGTCATTGCCGCTGCAGAAGTAAATATAAAAACACGTACAGAGGCGCTTGATCAACAAATAAAAATTTTTGAAGAACTTGACCGAAGGATGAAAAATTTGGAAAGTCAGGGAGTTGTTTATCAAGGCACGGCTACGGCGGTTGCCGTGGCATCGCCTCCGGAAGTCAAGGCGACACCGATAACTGAAGCAGTAGGTACGGAAACGGTTGTGGCTGCAAAAGAAGAACCGGTTGTGCGCGGGCCGTCTCCTGAAGAAGAAGGTTTTAATGAGGCTGGAGAGGGATTTTACGTGCGGAATGTAAAATTGCTTCCCTTTGGATCTTCAGCGCAAATCGAGGGGGAGATAAAAAATTTGTCCGGCAAAGATCAAAGTATTGCCAATTTTGAAATAAAGGTGTACGACAAAATGGATTTGGTGTTATTCATGCAGGATTTTTCAATAAGATCTTTTAAGAATGAAGCTATCAGGAAGTTTAACGAAATTATTACCGGTTATTCACCTGTAGACATTGCAAGGTACGAGGTGTTGGCGAAGAGGAGATACTGACATGTGGACTTTCAAAAGATGGATTGTTTTGCTCGCTTTTATTATAGTATTTTTTTTAAAAGGGCTACTTGCTGCAGAAGAAAGCGAACAGTATCCGGATATGGTTTATGTCCCTGCGGGTGAGTTTTATATGGGGGAGGATAAATATTACGACTGGACGTTTATGTTGGCATTTAACATATATGATGGGCCGGAGCATATTGTGTATCTGGACGGGTATTACATTGATAAATATGAAGTAACAAACGAACAGTATGCAAAATTCATCGAAGAAACAGGGCATCGCATTCCGTATTGCTGGTTTGATGAAAGGTTTAATACTCCGGACAAGCCTGTTGTTGGCGTCAGATGGGAGGATGCGGTTGCTTATGCAGAATGGGCTGGCAAGCGTTTGCCCACAGAGGCAGAGTGGGAAAAAGCGGCGCGTGGCACTGACAGACGTTTGTGGCCTTGGGGAAATGATATATTTGATGCGGAACGATGCAATATCTGGGAGATAAAGAAACTGCAGACATCTCCTGTCGGAAGTTATGAACAGGGCAAAAGCCCCTACGGTTGCTATGATATGGCGGGAAATGCCTGGGAATGGTGTGCTGACTGGTATGACCCAAATTACTACTATTCTTTTCCTCGCGAAAACCCAAAGGGTCCGGAATCTGGACAACAAAAGGTTATTCGCGGAGGTAGCTGGCATTATTTCGGACACTTCGCGCGATGTGCAGCAAGGTATCGTGTCCCCCCCCATGCAGAATCACCACAGATTGGTTTTCGTTGCGCAAAATCCGCGGATTAATTACAAATGGGCATTTTATGGTCAAATAATCTTAACACTTAGTTTTTTGAAAAATAGAGGCAAAGCATTTGCTTTTTTTAAAGTGCAGTGGGAGGGTGTTGCACATGCACCAACGTGACGCTACTGAAGGGACTAATTTATTTTGATGTACAACTGCAAATGTTTCACCCTTGTTACTTGTAGGGTTTTTAGCAAAATAAGTGTATTGGATTATAGGTTCACAAAACACTTTTGAAGTGTAATTTGTAAATAATAGCGATGATTTCCGCATAGTGTAGGGGCGAAGCATTTGCCGTAAATTGTCATAAATGCCTTCATCCCAAAGGGGCAAATGCTTCGCCCCTACAGTTTTATTTATTGAGAATCAGACTTCTCCATCCGCTGCTTTATCTCTTCAAATGTTTGAGTGTCTACCCGAATCTTGCCTTTTTCATCTGAAACGCCGAGCCGAGTTGCCATCTCATCAACATCAAGCAAATCCAGGTCAATGGTAGAAATATTTATATCCGCAAGATTGAAATTTCTCGCTGCTTCCATTGCAACTATAATGTCACCGCCGAATCCTTCAAGGGCTTCCCGTCTCAATTTTTCCCCTTCAGCCCTTGCCAATTTAATCAACAATTCCCCTTCAGCTTTACGCTGTTGTTTGTAACGGTCACCTTCCGCCCTTTTTTCAATAAGATATTTGTCCGCCTCCGCAAGATATTCAATTACCATTTTTGTAGTCTCAGCATCCAAAACGGTAACCTCTCGTTCTTTATCGGCGGAGATTTTCTGTGCTACGGCTTCCGTGTCGGCTTCGATTGTTTGCGTTATACCTCTCTGTTCCGCGGCCAAGGCTTTTGACTGATTCAACACATTGTCCAATTCCGCAATCTTGATATTCTTAATTTTGCGGTCTAGCTGCGGGTCAAACCTGAATTCTAAAATCAAAACATCTATAATTTCTACATGTCGCGACTCTAAACGCTCCCTAAGTCTTGTTCTGCATTCATCCGCTCTTTTGCGTTTTTCTTCAGGGTTGTACAAATCTCTTTCCACCATTTTACCAAAGATACTACGCGCAACGTCCCTTGTTTCATTCTCGACGATTATCTTGTATCGATCCCCTACGCCAAGATCTTGTCGAAGTCTCCAGACAGAACCTCTTTTTATCTGGTATTTAACAACCAAATCAACCTCCACATCGTAATCGTCAGCGGTTCTTATCGCTACATGCTTTCTCTCGTCGTGCCCTAATCCCGAATTTACCTTCGCCATTTCCAACGTTTGCACGGTAATATCATAGAGATCCCATTGATCAATTGTCGAAATTGCCCTGTGCCAGCCCGGGCCATAATCCTTTTGCACAATACCCCTGCTTACACCCCAAACACGGGTTCGAACTCCCACCTGATCAGCGCCAACCTTTATGACGAAAAATTTTATACCGACGATAAATAGCGCAACAATAACAAGTATCCCAATAGGAATAATGTATTTTGCCGTCAATTTTCCTAGGTGCATTTTTGCCTCTACATTCTAAAATGAGCCGCTAAGTTATATGAAATCAATACGTAATAAAAATGTGTCTTTTGTCCATTACAAAGGCTATTAATCTGATTTTTGCGGACCTGGTTGCATCGGACTAATCATCGGCGCATCTGGAGGCTCCGGGCGTGAGTAATCGATCTTAGGCGCATCCTCTATATATTTGAAACGTTGAATCGATTGCGGTACTTCGACCCCGCTCCTGACAATCGGAACACCACGTACTATAGCATTTTTCAGACGTTTAGCATATTCGAGTCTGACCAGATTGCGGCTCCCATTTCCTTCAAAAGCGTCTCTTAACGCCGCAAGTCCTTTGGCTTCTGCCTTCACCGTTACAAGCACCGCGTGCGCCTCTTGCGATAATCGCTCGAAATCAGCCTCTGCTTCATATGTCGCTTTTATCAAGTAGGCCTCCGCCTCTTGTTTCTTGGCCTCCGCAGTACCTCTAGCGTCCATGATTCTTTTATCACAATCACCCCTGAATCTGGCAACTCGAACCTCTTTCTTTTTCGTCTCTTCTACAATTACCCTCCGCTGGTTTTCCATGGCCGCCTTTGCCCTGGTTTTTTGTTCTTCCACTTCCTTGTCAGCCAATCGTCTCTCTTGTATTTTCTCGGCGTATTCTCTGTAGTAACGATAGTCTGTGAGATTTATTGAGGTAATAAAAAAACCATGCTGCTCTAAAAAGGCATTAATTTCCTGCCGTGCTTTCTCTGCCTTTGCATCACGTTTTGAAGCGCTTGGGAATTCATCTATATTTAGCTCTCCGTAACAGTAATAGCAAATGGTGCGTGCATAGTCATAAACCCATTTTTGTTTGTAAACATCCCCGACGCCCGTGTTTTGAATTATGTGTATAGCATACTCCGGATTCAGTATATATTGTATCTGTAAATCCAACACGATTTCACCGCCGTCAATAGTTTTTATTATAAGGGGGTTTCCTTGTGGTTGCTTCTCGTTGATCTCGGCAGCAGTCATCTTCAGTACCAGCTCACGTTTGTCTAGTATGTAAATGTCTTGAATAAAAGGGTAATAAAGTATCGCACCTGCACGATTTACTTGCTTAATGCTGCCTGTTAAATTGTTAACAATCACGGCTACTTCGTCTGGCGCTAATTCCTTCCAGCTTAGCTCTCTTCCACTATAAACGCCGCCAACGATTAATGCCACCGCAAGTGCCAACACAAAAACCTTCCTGTAGAGATGGAATTTTTTACTTTTTGGTTTGAAGTCTTTATCCATAGTAAACAGTACCTTTTTAACGAAAAGCTATTTATGCTAATGCTACACTAGTTTACAGCAAAGTGTCATATTATAAGGGCAGCTCTTTGGGAGTCAACAAAAAATTAAAAAACAGGGCTTTCCGAAAAGCGCTTTAAGTGGTTCTTTGGTTAAGACTAAAATCGTATTCCGGAAAGTGTATTTCACTTTGCAACGGCTTATTTAGGTTTGAAAGACAAGCCCCGCTTGTACAAGTGTTTAATGAATTGCTTTGTAGTAATGGGTTTGTTGCTCTATCTCTTGATATCGCTGCGCATAATAAAGGTGTTTTTGACAAAATATAACATTTGGCTTGCAATTTGCAATTTTGTAGTATTCTTTGGATTTTTGATATACTGACAAATACCTGACACCCAGCTAGCATTAAACAAATCAGGAGGCTGTCATCCAAAACAGATCAAACATTAAAGGTGATATGCTGTTCCGATATAAGGATTGAAATGTTCTCTCTTGTTTGTATATCCAAGTAGTTTGATTTTGATGTGAAATATTCCCTTTTTACTAAAAGCATTAAAGTATTATGGCAAGAAATGGGCTAAGCTTGTTTTTATAGTCGGTAATATTGAGGTATCTTATGTGTCCTTTGTTTCACCAGAAATAGCAACCGAAGGGACTGTGTAATGCTTTATTATTGCCAAATGTTATTGCAGTTTCATGAATGGCCAGCCAGTACTCGGCTGCGATTTGGATACTATGTGCAAAAAATTGTTTGACAATTTGAGAATCGAGGCTACAATATCTCCCGCCAAGGTTGTCTTTATCGTTTAGCCATGTAGCTGTTTGTTCAGCTAAATTTTTTAGAGAGTATAACAAATCTAGGAGGAGGAGAAAGGAGGCGTTATATTATAGGTGACATGAACACAGGGTTTTGAATTTTGTTTGTGTATTTGTTTGTGATTCTGTTTTAGTTTGAGGTCTGTTTATTAATGATTGGGAGGTGTATATGGGAAATAAGTTTTTGAAGACGTGTTTTGGAGGCGTAGCTGCTGCTGTCTTTTGTTTTGCGGCTACCCCCTTTGTGCATGGGGCCGGTTCTTCCTCGCTGGAAGACATGGAAAGAGAATTGAATGCCTTGAGGGCTTCTGTTTCTAACTTGACGGAACAGATAGAAACTGTAAAGAGTGGACAAGTCGTATCAACTGCTTCTTTAGATGAAAACGAAAAGGGAGAATTAGAGGCGTTAAGGAGCGAAGTAAACTTTTTAAAAGGAGAGTTTCAGACCGCAGCCCAGGCAGAGGAGCTAAAGGCGGAGGACATTGCGGGAAATGTTTATTCGAAATTTGCAAAGAAGGTACAATTGGGCGGGTCGATTAGAACCAGGGCGGAATACGCTAATGGCTTTTACAGTTTTCCAGGGGATGTAACTTTACCCGGGTTTAGTTATGCCCCTGTGCCAGCAGGTGGTGCTGCCGCAGGTACAAGACCTAAAGCGTCTATAGATGACGATTACGTGATTAACCAGACGAGGCTCTGGGCAGATGCTGATGTAAACGAGCATCTCAGGATATTTATACAGCTTCAGGATGCCAGGGCTTTTGGTGTAGAAGGTACGACAGTCGGATTTGCTGCTGATGGAGCAAACAACCGTATTGATATCCACCAGGGTTATTTTGACTTAAAGAATCTCTTCGACCTTCCGTTAACGGTAAGGGTGGGGCGTCAGGAAATCATCTGGGGCGATCACAGGGTTATCGGTAACCTTGTTTGGTCTAATCAGGGACGTGTATTTGATGGCGGCAGGTTCATGTGGGATACGGATACCATCCACGCAGAGGCCTTTGCAATAAAGGTCGATGAGGATGGTTACCTTTCCTCCTCCGTTGATGGCAGTGGCAATTCTGATGAAAATATATATGCGGGTATGTTGGCGTTTAAAAAGCTCCTACCGGGCGCTTTGATTGAGCTTATGTATATACAGAAGAATAATCAGGACGACACCGCTGCTGTTAGTGCTCATACAGGGGCTGGGAGTGGAAACACCATTATTCATGATTTCGGCATAAGGATTGACGGTAAATTGCCAAACATGGATGCCGTAGATTATACGTTGGAATCCCACGGTCAGACCGGTGATGTCGGTGATCTTGATCATGAGGCATGGGCATTTGCAGGCAGGATTGGATATACCTTTAAGGATGTGGCATGGACACCTCGTATAGGGTTTGAATATGCCTTTGCTTCTGGCGACGATGATTCAGCGGATGGGGATCATGACACCTTTGATAATCTCTATCCTACAAACCACTGGCAGGGTAACTACGGTTTTGTTGATTTAGTCGCATGGCAGAACATGCATGACTTCAGGACTAATTTAAAGGTTAACCCAACCAATAAATTAATGGTACAGGTTGACTATCATTATTTCCTATTAGATGAAGAAGAAGATGGTTGGTACAATGCGGGCGCCGGTCTTGTTGCTAGCCGTCCAGTCGGCGGTTATTCTGACGATGACGAGCTAGCGCAGGAGGTTGATTTTACGGCAAGCTATCAATTGTATAAAAATGTAGCTATCCTTGCGGGATATTCCTGGTTCACTCCTGGGGACTGGATCGAGGATAACATCGGTGATTTTGATACCCATTGGGGATATATACAGACAACTGTCACATTCTAATACGGTAGTATTTACTTGAATATTTGTATTGCTGAAATAGGTTGGAAATGGGTGTTGCTCAGGCAACACCCATTTTTTTTGCATGGAAAAAGGTCAAATATTCGTTAAACTTTTATTTAACCGTTACTACAACTTTAAATTTCCTTTAAGTTAAATGAGTTAAGTAATATTTTGAGTATTTATTATGAAAACCAAAGAAATCCGCGAGATAATCCTCAAAGAACTGCCGGATATTATTAAGCATGACAAAGAGATACAAGATTTTATCTTGCACCTTTCCAAAGAATGTTTTGCTGATAAAGATACGACAGAAGACCGGTTTGACAAGATACTGAGAGAACTTGCAGAAGACAGAGAGACACAAAACAGGAAATGGTTGGAGGATACCAATCGGTGGTGGGAGCAGGCTGGGAAGTGGAAAGAACAAGATAAACGCTGGCAGGAACAGGCTGAGCGGTGGGACAAACAGGAAAGTAAATGGGAAGAAAACCAGAAGGTTATTCGCGATATCATGGAGTCTATCAAAAAGATGGACCGGAAATATGAGAGCACTATCGGCGCATTAGGCGCCCGGTGGGGATTGAGGACTGAACAATCATTCCGGAATGCCTTGAAGGGAATATTGAGAGAAGTTTCCGGTTTAGATGTAATTAATGTCATTGAATATGATGAGGAGGGGATAATTTTTGGACGTCCTGAACAGATAGAGTTGGATTTAGTGATAAAAAACGGGCATTTTATGATATGTGAGATAAAGTCATCTATTAGCAAATCAGATATGTATATATTCCAGAAAAAAGCAGATTTCTATCAAAAAAAACATAACAGAAAGGCCCAGAGGCTTATTGTGATCTCGCCAATGGCAGATAAAAAGGCTATGGAATTTGCAAAAGACGCAGGCATATTAGTGTATAGCTATGTTGAAGATATAGAACCGGAGACTTTCTCTATTTAACAAGAATTTTAATACATGAATAATTACTATCCTTCCCTGGAAGAGTTTAAACAACTTGCCTCGGCCAACAATATTGTGCCGGTATACAGGCAACTGTTTGCGGATTCACTTACCCCTGTTTCTGCATTTCAAAAAATATCAGATTCTAAACATGCCTTCTTACTTGAAAGCGCTGCCGGAGGAGAAAAGATTTCGAGATATTCCATCCTTGGGTCTAACCCATTTCTTGAATTTACTACGAGGGGTACGAATGTAGAAATTTTGAGGAAAAATGGAAATAATGAAAAAATTCAAACTACTGACCCCTTGTATATTCTTGAAAGAGAGATGAGTAGGTTGCGTCCTGTAAAAATAAAAGAACTTCCTGATTTCTTTTGCTGCGCCGTGGGATACATTGGTTACGATGCGATTCGTTATTATGAAAACCTTCCTGATATGCCTAAAGATGATCTTTTTCTGGCAGATATCAGGATTTTGTTTTATGACACAATCATTGTTTTTGATCATCTGACAAAAACAATAAAGATTGTCTGTTCTGCATATGTTGATGATAACGAGTTGGAAGCTTTGTATAAAGAATCTATTAAGAGAATTGATTGTGTTATTGAAAAGCTGAGAACGCCTGTTATGTCATTAAGCGATGATATAACGACTGATAAAGAAACGAGCCGGTCTTTTTGTTCAAATTTTGAAAGAAAAGATTTTTTATCTGCAGTTGACCGATGCAAAGAATACATTCGTGCGGGAGATATTTTTCAAGTGGTAATTTCACAGAGATTTCAGACTGAGACGAAGGCGGAACCTTTTAATATTTACAGGGTTTTGCGGGTAATCAATCCTTCTCCATATATGTTTTATCTTAAAATGAATGATTTACATCTTATAGGCTCTTCTCCCGAAGTAATGGTAAAGGTAGATGGTAAAAAAGTTATTGTACGACCTATTGCTGGCACCAGAAAAAGAGGACTGTCTGATGATGAAGATCAGAAGCTTGCAGGCGAATTAATTGAAGATCCCAAAGAAAGAGCGGAGCATATAATGCTTCTTGATTTGGGAAGGAATGATGTCGGGAGGGTTTCCCGGTATAATACTGTTCGCATTGAAGAAAAAATGGTCATCGAGAAATATTCACATGTAATGCACATTACCTCCAGTATCTGCGGCGAACTAGACGATAATAAAAATGCATTTGATGCGTTAAGGACATGCTTGCCGGCGGGGACACTTTCCGGCGCTCCGAAAATTAGAGCAATGCAGATTATCGACGAACTGGAACCCACTAAAAGAGGGCCGTATGGTGGCGCTGTAGGATATTTTGATTTCTTCGGTAATATAAATACATGCATTACAATCCGAACGATAGTGTTAAAGGATAAACATGCATATATTCAGGCCGGAGCAGGAATCGTTGCAGATTCAATACCGGAAAGGGAGTTTGATGAAACAGTAAATAAGGCAAAGGGGATGATGCTGGCAATTGAAATAGCGGAAAACATGAAGTAATGTGTGGTGTGCTTAATGTTCATTTCGTGGAGATATTGCAGGTAATAGTTTAGATGTGTTTGGTAACACTTAGCATGGAGACCGTTCGAATGGGTTTTTCAAGGATTTTGCAGATAGCAGGAATTATTGTGGCATTACATGCACTTTATTTTGGAATAGTAAAAGATTCTATGAAAATGGAAATGCTTATGCTGCTTATCGGGGTCGTAATGTTTTATTTTGGCAGGTTGTCGGGAAGCAAGCGCTAACTGGTATAGTCTGATGCATTTGATTTTAGAAAGGTAAATTTGTATCTACGTTTTAAAATCAGAAATTATTACAAGGTTTTTCCAGCAATATAATTCTTTGGCGGTAATTTTAAAGTACACTGGCATGAAACGATTTTACCATTAAATTACGCCGGATGCGGCTTTGTCCCCCCAATCAATTGATGATATCAGTATTTTATTAATGAAAACAGATCATATTTATTCAAAACATCCCTTCCGTTCAAAAAACCTAATTCAATTAAAAAAGCACAACCAACAATATTGCCGCCAAGCGACTCAACCAGCTTGCAGCATGCACTCATTGTGCCGCCAGTAGCCAAAAGGTCGTCTACCATGAGAACCTGTTGTCCTTTTTTAATACCGTCTTTGTGTATTTCCAGTGTATCTGTCCCGTATTCAAGGATGTACGTCATGCTTGCTTTTTCATAAGGGAGCTTCCCTGGTTTTCTGATAGGAACAAATCCTGCACCGATTGAAAAAGCAACCGTTGGAGCCAGTATGAAACCCCTCGCCTCTGCGCCGACAACAATATCTATCTTTTTGTTTTCAAAGTGGCGGGTAATACACTCTATCGAATCTCTCAAACCCTTTGCGTCTTGAAGAAGAGGCGTTATGTCTTTAAATAGTATTCCTGCTTTCGGAAAATCTGGTACATCACGAATTAAATTTTTTAAATATTCCATTATGAATCTTCCTCTTTTGTTATGAGATAGTGTAATTTTTGAATCGTTTCTTTTTCGATCTGCCGTACACGCTCCCGGCTTATTTTAAGCATTTTGCTTATGTCTTCCAGTGTTCTTGGCTCTCCGTCAATCAGTCCGTAGCGCATAGTTATGACTGTTGCCGCGCGTTTATCAAGGGTCTTCAAAAGGTTTTCAAATGTTTCTTTTTCATATGTTTCCTCCAGTTCTTCCTCCGGAGAAAGCGTTTTTCCATTTGGGGTAATATCGCTTAGCGCCCAAATAATGTCAGCGCCGGAAACAAGTGGAGCATCGAGAGAACTCATCGACTGTAGAGAAAGTTCAATGTTTTTCACATTTTGCGCAGTTATGTCCATTTCTGATGCTATTTCTTGCTCGCTTGGCGGTCTTTCGTATTTTTCCAGTAAACCGGAAGAAGTATGTTTCAACCGTGAAATTCTTTGAAGCATGTAAGAGGGAATACGTATTGTTCTTGCTTTGTTTGCAATAGCTCTTTGAATTGCCTGCTTAATCCACCATGTAGCGTAAGTGCTGAATTTATTACCGGTTGTTGGATCAAAATCCCTAACGGCACGTATTAGTCCCAAATTGCCTTCTTCTATGAGATCAAGAAAGGAAAGCCCGCGATTCACAAATTCCTTTGCAATGCTTACCACCAGTCGTAAATTTGCCTTTATTAGTTTTTCCCGTGCATCTGCATCGCCCTTTGCTACTTTACTGGCAATTTCCAGTTCCTCTTCAAAAGTAAGCAAAGGGATGTTCTGTATTTCTTTTAAGTAGGCTTGTAATGCAGAGTCCGTAGTGCCATCTCCTTGTATTTAAATGGATTCAGCGACACTGGAAGGTTCCGCCTTTTCTTCTGGAACTATTTTTTCCGAGGAAGAGTCATCGGAAGAGTTATTCTTTTCCTCAAGATTTGCCGCTATTTTCCTCAAACTAAGTCCGATTTTTCTTGCTTCAGGCTCTATGCGAATTACTTTCACCTCTAGTTCGTCTCCTACATTTACCGCATCGGCAGGGTTACTGACTTTTTTATCTGAAAATTCAGAAACATGTAACAATCCTTCAATTCCTTGTCCTAGTTCTAAAAAGGCTCCAAAATTTGCAAGTTTCGTTACGTGTCCTTTCACAATATCGCCAACCTTATATTTTTCAGGAATTTCTTTCTCCCATGGATCGTCTTGCAGTTGCTTTAATCCAAGCGCAACACGTTTCTTTTCCCTGTCGACAGAGAGAACAACCGCCTCTATTTTGTCGCCCTTTTTAACAATTTCTGAAGGATGTGCTACCTTTTTAGCCCAGGACATATCGGAAATGTGCAATAAACCGTCAACGCCTTCTTCAATTTCTATAAATGCCCCATAGTTTGTCAGATTACGTACCCGCCCTTTAATCTTCGTTCCTGCCGGGTATTTTTCCTCGATTATTGTCCATGGGTTGACCTCTGTTTGTTTAATGCTTAAAGATATTTCTTCTTTTTCTCTATCGATTTTAAGCACCACGACCTCTACCATATCCCCGATGGCAACAATCTCTGAAGGATGATTAATACGACGTGTCCACGACATTTCTGAAATATGGACTAGGCCTTCTATTCCCGTCTCCAATTTAACAAATGCCCCATAGGACATGATATTAACTACCTGGCCTTTTACCCTGGAACCTACCGGATATTTTTCCTCTATATTAAACCATGGATTATCGGTTTTTTGTTTTAACCCTAAAGCCACCTTTTCCTTCTCTTTGTCAACATCAAGTATTTTTACCTCAACTTCGTCGTCAATTGCAAGCATTTCTGATGGATGACTTATCCTGCCCCAACTCATGTCTGTAATATGTAGCAGTCCGTCCATGCCTCCCAAATCGATAAAAGCACCGAAATCGGCAATGTTCTTCACTACGCCCTTTCTTGTCTGCCCTGCTTCTATTTCCATTAATAATAGTTTTTTCTTCTTTTCCCGCTCTTCTTCAATCAGTTTCCTTCGTGAAACAACGATATTTTGCCGTTCTTCGTCAATTTTAAGGATTCTGCAGGTAAGTTCCTGTCCAACATATTGTGCTATGTCTCCCGGCGGTTTTACGTCAATTTGTGAGGCAGGCAGGAAAATAGGTACCCCAATATCTACAAGCAGCCCCCCTTTAATCTTACGAATAATACGACCGGTAATAATGTCCCCTTCTTTATATTTTGCAATAACTGTTTCCCAGCCACGGATGCGGTCGGCCTTGCGTTTTGATAATTTGATGAGTCCGGAATCGTCTTCAACGGCCTCTAATAAAACTTCAATTTCTTCGCCAATTCTTATTTCGGAAGGGTCGTCGAACTCGTATTTGGGCACCATGCCCTCGGATTTATAACCGCAATCTATGATGACGTTATCGCCGATAGAACTGATGATGCGGCCTTTTAGTATCGAGTTGACCTCAAAATGCAGGACAGAATCATAATAAGCGGACTGGACGTTGTCCTTGGCATCTTCGGATGCCATTATTGATTCCACGTCATTTTCTATATCTGTAACATTAACATTATATTCCTTTAAATAATCACGTTTTAAAGTTTCGAGACCCATAATTTAATAACTTCTCCGAAATAAAAATGAAAAAAGGACAAAGAAATAAAATAAATCACACTTTATTTTTTATAAGGGGAGTCACTTCTTTTATAATCCTGTGAATCACCTCGTTTATCGTTAGGTTTGTCGTATCAATGTAAATTGAATCGTCGCTGATTTTTAAAGGAGAATCCTTTCTTGTTGTATCACGCTGGTCGCGTAATGCTATTTCTTTTATTACACTATCAAACGAGTTTTCGTTGTCCGGGGTTTCTCTCTCGCGAAAACGTCTTTTTGCCCGTGTTTCAATTCTGGCGTCAAGAAAAAACTTTTTTTCCGCGTGAGGAAACACAACCGTTCCGATGTCTCTTCCCTCCGCAACGGTATTTCCCTTTGAGACAATTTTTCTCTGCAGGTTTACCAGCATCGCCCTAACGCCAGGTTTGCCCGATATATGATGCGTGTTGTTTGTAACCGATGGTGAGCGAATTTCTTTGGTTACATTTCTGCCATCTACAAATACCTGTAACCCTTTTTCTTCACTCTGAAAATAAATCTGTGTCTGTTCCATAACCCTGCACAAAGCATTTTCATCATCGAGGTTTACATTATGTTGCATAGCCTTCCATGTTAATGCCCGATACATGGCGCCCGTATCAAGATAACGAATACCCAGGTGTTTTGCCAATATCTTTGCAACCGTGCTTTTGCCGGATCCGGCAGGCCCGTCAATCGCTATTATCAAGCGAACCTCCCCGGTATATTTACTGAAATCTCCATATCGATTCTCATAAGGTGAGAAATTTCAAATATACTAAACTATGTATTTTATTGCAAGTGTTTTATTGTGGTATCGGGTAACGTAGAAGACGTATTAAAAGCGGATCTCCATGCATAATAAAATACGATTTTTAGTAACACTTTAGTCTTTTGAAAAAAATTTCAATTTTTATGATTAGAACACACATTCCTAATCCGGCGCCGGGAACACGTTTCACCTCCATTACACAGACGTACAGCCGTGCGTCTCTGATTTAGTGCGGAGGCATTCCTAAAAAACCGGATTCAGCATGGGGGTAACGCATGGATGGATTTTTAAAAAAACCAAAGCGTTACATTCACAGTAAAATCCCTGTTTTATTGAATAATCTGATTCACCGAATCTAATGCTTCTGCGTTTAACATCAATTTGTTTTCTGCAACTTTTTTTAAGTTGATGCTTATGTGTGAACCGGCAGGGGTGTTAATTTTTTCGATCTTTTCTTGCCGGGAGAGCAGGTCGAGCGTCAACCTTGCGGCTTGTTTGCCGGTAGTGGGAATGTCAGCCGAAATAACCAGGGTCGCTCCCGCATCAATAAAGGCCTCGCTGTATGTAAACACAGGAATATTTGCCGCATTGCATTGCTGGAATATATTGCTGACGGCATCTGTTTTTGATAGCACAACCGGGTCTGAAGTCAGCCAAATGGCGTCGACGTTTTTAAGAAGTTTTTTCAGGGCAGAGGTTATGTTTGTCTTTTTGTTTATGGGTATTCCCACAAGGCTGATGCCAATATCTTTGGCGTCTTCCCTTGCCTGCTGCATCCATTCTTCATTATACTCCTTACTATAAAGAACGCCGATTTTGTTTGTTTTCGGGAAGAGGTACCGGTACATCGTTAATTGCATGCTCGGAAGCAGTTCGGAGGATATACCGTAGGTATTTTCTTTTATGGTGAGACGTCGCCAATTGATGATTGAAGAAAATATTACAGTGGCATCGTTCGTCACTTCCTGTGCGAAGAGATATGCCTTAATTCCTATGCAATATATGATAGCCGGACCAGATTCCCGAATAATTTTCTCTGTTTCGGATTTCTCTTTCCATTTATTGCCAAGGTTTATTTCACCTTTCGGGTTTGGAATGACGGTTTTGAATCCCGTATGCGCCAGGGAATAATTTTTGATGGATATGTCTGAATTTATAATGAGTACATTTTCAGTAGTATCCGGGTATGACGTATTTGTGTAGCCTGACAGAAATGAAAATAGTATAAAAAAGAATGCCAGGGATGTGCGTTTTCTGCTTTGTTTGCGCAGAATTGCGGCAAGTATCGGGATGTTATTTATTAGGTTGTTTTTGTAATTAGTCATTGTTTTTCCAGGTATTCTTTTTCCGATGCGTTGAGTATTTTCCATCCGTCAAACCCCAGCATACTGAGTTTGTTTTTCCCTTCCACAGCGGCTTCCATATCTTTAATTATTTTTGCCAGTTTTTTGTGATTTTCGTCCTGGGGTTTTGGTACCGCTACAATAGGGAGCAGTGTTTCATTGCTGATCAATAATTGCTTTAATGTGTCATGCAGTTTCCTGTTGATTGCAGAAAGCTTCGCGAGGCTGCTATCTGTAGTAACGGCGGCGTCTGCCATTCCAAACCCTACGGACATCAATGCGTCTATTTCTTTCGGAACAGAGAGTATTTTTATAGAGGAAGCAACAGCGCCTTTGTTTTCCCCGAACATTTGAATAAGGACGTTTTTCGTGTAATCTTCACTGCTGGCGGAAGCTACGTTCATGCCGCTTAACATGCTTATGTCGTTAATGATCCTGCTTGTTGAAAAAATTCTCCTGCACGTAGATTTATTTTTGGATACGGCAACCAGGATTGGTTCGATAGAAATATTTTCTCTTAGTTGTTTATAATGCCAGCTTGAAATAATGAAGATACCGTCTTTTTTCTCGGAGATAAGTTTTTCAAATATTTCGCGTTCGCTAAACGGTTGAAATTGATACCCGCCAAATCTGGAAAGGTAGAGATCAAACTCCTTTTTGAGTGAGGCAAAATTGTTAATATTAGTTTCCGGATTATAAAAATAGATGGTGTATTTATATTCAGCGCATGGCGCCAGGGTATTCGTGAATAAAAAGATGCAGAGAAAGGTGGGAAACAATATTGCATACGTGCATCTTTTGTAAAAAACTGATTTATAAAAATACGGAATTGTATGGTTACGGGTATGAGACAAAATACATTTTATTTTTCTGTACATCCCCATACACATTTTATAAAGACAAAGACGGGAAGGTTGTCGCAAATAAATTACAAATAAACAATATGCACGGAAAATATATATGAATATCTGTGTGTGTCAAGTATTTTTATGAACGAATAAGGTTTATGGAGTTGCTTTGAGAAAATCTTATTTGTATAATCCCGGAAATTCTCACGTTGAGAATAAAAACCTGCCCGGCTCATAAATATGAGACAATGTGCCTTGTATTTTTTCTGCGCAATTTTTTCACCCTTAATAACAAATGCTTAATAACCATTCTCTGGCAAATTCAGGCGTTAAAATGAAAAGATTGATTATTACAGCCTTTTGCGCAATTTACACAAGTTTCACTATAATGCCTGCCTTGGCGGAAGATTTCCCCTACCACGAAAATACGGAACCGGTTGAAATTACCGATGCAATTCATGAGGAGATCAGGTGGTTACTGGCGGAAACCGAAGTTGCCATATCGACCAGGCATGGGGTGCGCTTAAGCAAGGCGCCGGGCATAGTAACGGTATTAAATGAGGAGGAGATTCATCATTCCGGATATCGTACCTTCTCGGAATTATTGCGGACTGTGCCGGGCTATGAAATACTAAAATCGGGGAATTTTGGCGGAATATTCCCTGCGGTGAGGGGCCTTGACGGCGCAAACAGGGTGCGGGTAATGATTGATGGCCACTTTGTGAATAATCCCTTAGACGGCAGCGCTTTTGGCAATTTTGACGATTTCCCGTTAAAAAATATTAAGAAAATAGAGATTATACGCGGACCGGGTTCCGCATTGTACGGAGAAAATGCCTTTTTGTCAGTGATTAATATTATTACAAAAGACGGGGCAGATATAGACGGCATAGTGGTGGACAGCGGTTTTGGAAGCTATGACACGTTAGAGGGGAATGTTGTCTTTGGCAAGCGATATGGAAACATTGAAGTTTCCGGCATGATGCATTACAGAGACACGAATGGTTATGACGGCATTATAGAAAGCGACAGCCAGTCTGTGCTGGATAAATCGTTGTCCCCTTATGGATTTCCAGCAGTATCGCAAGCCCCCGGAGAGGTAAAGGACTGGAGAAGGGAGTATAGTCTGCATTTAAAAATGGCGTATAAGGATGTTTACCTGCTGGGATGGTATAACAATAAAAACCGGGGGCCTTTTGTAGGCCCTCAGCACGCGCTGGCCGATGAATCAGATATTGAGGGCAATTATGTATTTGCCGAGGTTGGATACAAAAAAACATTTGAGGAAATCTTTACGATAAAACCGAGGGTTTATTACGACCAATTTGATAACGATTCCTATGTTGAATCTTTTCCGGAAGGAGCAACCCTGTCCTTTGACACAAACAACGACGGCGTCTATGATGCTTTTAAAACATATCCGGACGGCCTTGTCGGCGACGGTAAGGTGATACAGAGAATTGTTGGCGCAGAGATGCCTTTCGACTATGAACTATTTGACGGCAATATCATTACAGTGGGTTTTGAATACAGGCGTATTCAGCAATCAGATATCCAGTATTCGGCGAATTTTGACCCGTTAACCATGGACCCGCTGGAATCGATGGAAGATTTTACGGATACCTATCCTTTTCTGAAAGAAACGACGAGGCATATCTGGTCTGTTTATATACAGGATACATGGGACATTACCGATGATATAAGCCTTACTTTAGGCGCCAGACATGATGAATATAATGATTTTGGCAATGCAACGAGTCCCCGCTCCGGTTTGACCTGGAAGTTTATGGAGAACGCTACGTTGAAGTTTTTATATGGCGAGGCATTTCGCGCGCCAAGTTTTCTGGAGATGTTTACCGTGAATCAGCCTGCAAGATTGGGGAATGAGGATTTGGACCCGGAGATTATCCGCACAATGGAAATGGGATTGATGTATACCTTCAACAAACATGTCACGAGCAGCATTAATTACTTTAACAATAATATCAAAAATCTTATAATGCTCCGCGCCCTGGATTCTGCCAGTGAGACCTGGCAGTATGATAATTTCGGCGATGCGCATGTTCAGGGATTTGAGGTAGAGACGAAGATAAATGTATCGCCTGGCAATTATGTGTTTTTTAATTACACGTTTCAGGACCCGGAGGATGACCACGGAAATGAACTGCCCTTTGTGGCGAAGCATAAAGGCAATATTGGGATCAATGCGCAGCCATGCAGATACATAAACACAAATGTAAGCGCATTTTTTAGCGGGAAACGATACCGGGAGGAAGATGATAGCAGGGACGATATGTCCTCATATGCATTGGTAAACCTTTCTATTACCGGGAGAAATTTCTTTAGAACAATGAACGTGCAGGGCACGATATTTAATGTGTTTGATAAAGACTATAAAGACCCCGGACCTGTTTCCATAGCAGAGGATTTGCCAAGGCCGGGGAGGACGTATTTTGTAGGATTAAGTTATCAGTTTTAACACAAAGGAAACATCCACGAGACTTGGACACAAAGAATGGGGCAAAAGGGTCGAATCTTTCAAATTGACAAATTACATTCTAAATAGACACGATTAGCGACGTGTTTTTTGTTTTGCTATCACTAAAGACCTGGATTACTTGTAAAACCTTGATAAATAAGGTAACTATTCAGCGTAATCTATTAAACTACCGGAGCACAACTCGCTCCCAAATTCCTTTTCGGAAACGTAATGGCGCTGGAAACTACATGCGCGGGTTCAGGTTTGTAACCTGAACCAAACGTTTTATACGTTCAATCCAGCTTTTTATTAGGAGAACAAATGACAAATAAATTCCAGCTTCCAAACAGGGATTTTGTGATTTGGGCATTGGAATTTTGCCGGAGTACATTGCCCCATTATGCGCATAAACTCATGGGTTCAGGTTTGCAACCCAATGTCATTAAGTTAAGCAGCCTGCCATAAAAGTTCCCCTTAAAAAAGGGGGATAAAGGGGGTTAAAATGCCTGAGATTGATTGGAGAAATTTTATACATTCAGGTCAGGAAATTTTGCTTGGTAAGCCAGTGGTAAAAGGAACGAGATTATCCGTGGAATTCATTCTGGGTCTTTTTGCAAACGGCTGGACAGAGCAGCAAATAATTGAAAACTATCCAACATTAACAAAGGAAAGTTTGCGTGCTGTATTTGCCTTCTCAGCCGAGTGCATGCGCGAAGAAGCATTATATACAATTCCTTTTTAAACAAAAACCTAAATCCTGTAAACAAGGCAAAGCCTTGTTTACAGGATTTAGGTGAAACATCCACTAACCTTTGGCTCTCATTCAAGTCTCTGTGTTTAATGCTTTACCGAAAAACGGGGAAATGCACCCTGCGCAATTACTATTGCAACACTATTTTTGCAAATCTGCGTTTTCCCACTTTAAGGGTCATACCCGGCGTAATTTCTATATTTAGCGTGGGGTCATTAATTGTTTCACTGTTTACAGATACACCGCCCTGCTGGATCAACCGGCGCGCCTCGCCGTTTGTAGCGGCAAATTTACAGCATACGATGAGTTTCGCGATCCATATTTTGCCGTTTTCAAGTTCACCGGCAGGTATGGAGATAATGGGTATTTCATCCGGAAGGGCGCCTTCTTTAAAAACACGGTCAAATTCTTCCGCGGCGGCTTCCGCTGCCTGGAGATTGTGGTAACGACTTACTATGGCCTTTGCGAGCGCAACCTTTGCCGCGCGTGGATGGGTTTTCTCGTCAAGCAACTGCTGTATCTCTCCAATGCTTACATCCGTCGCAAGCTCAAAGTATTTGCGCATTAAATTATCGGGGATGGACATTACCTTGCCGAACATTTCACGCGGAGGCTCTGTGACGCCGATGTAGTTGTTTAGGCTTTTACTCATCTTCTTATTGCCATCGATTCCTTCCAGGAGCGAGGTAGTAAGCACTACCTGCGGTTCCATGCCGGCATCCTTCTGTAAATCCCTTCCCACAAGCAGACTGAATAATTGGTCGGTACCCCCAAGTTCAACGTCGCTCTTTACCATAATGGAGTCGTATCCCTGCATCAGCGGATAGATAAATTCATGCAGACTGATGGGAGAACCTGCCTTATAACGTTTCGAAAAGTCGTCCCGTTCCATCATTCGCGCAACGGTCATTTTTGAGACGAGTTGGATGACGTCGTTAAAGGTCATTGATTGGAACCATTTGCTGTTATAAACGACCTCTGTCTTATCCATATCGAGTATTTTCCCCGCCTGGGTGAGGTACGTTTGCGCGTTTTCCAGAACCTTATCGTGCGTTATCATTGGTCGTGTCTTGTTTACTCCTGAAGGGTCGCCCACGACGGCCGTATAGTCGCCGATGATGAGGATGGCGGTGTGCCCCAGCGACTGGAACGCCCGTAACTTGTGAATTGGGATGGCATTCCCTATATGGATATCCGGCGCAGTGGGATCGAGTCCCAGTTTTACGCGAAGCGGCCTTTTTTCTTGCATTGAGCGTTCTATTTTTTTTATCAGCTCGCCTTTAGAAACAATATCTACTGCTCCGCGCAGCAAGATTTCCATTTGTTCATTTACGTCTTTCAGCATAGGTCCTCCGGTGCATCTCCTATTGGAAAATATACTACCGTTTTTTAGCGGGCAGTATAATTAAACGATAAAATTAATTTATTACAATTTTTTAAAACACCGGCACTTTGCCGTTCATAAAGAATTTAAAGTACATCAAAAGAGCCAGTGTTAAGGAATTATGTAAAATATGTACCACGATGGAGGCGGCAAGGGATTGTGTTTTCTCATATAAATATCCCAAAAGAATTCCAAGGATAAATATTTGCAAAAAAGCAAATATATCCATGTGCACCGCGGCAAAAACGGCAGCGCTTATAAAAATGGCGTATCGCATTCCAAAGTAACTTTTCAGCGCAGGGATTAAAAATCCACGGAATATGATTTCTTCCATAATTGGCGCGACAATAATGCCAAAAAATATGAGACATGCCAAAACGATGGTCGAATCCTCATCCAATACCCACTGTACCACGTCTTGTATCTCTGGCATTATGCCATAATAGGTAAACACCACGTTTATGATGAAACCGGCCAGCATTATTACGGGTATTGTGACAAGATATCTTTTCAACCCTATTTTAATATTGTCTGAAATATTTACCAGCGTCAGCCCTAAATTGACAATAGATTGTCCATACTCAAAACGAACGATGTAGCATATATAGAGACATATTAACAGGTTGGCAAGGAGGGAGACAAACAAGATCATCGTGCGAAACGAAGGGGAAGCGGTTTGTATCTCGAAACCAAAAACAGTTTGGATAAAGCGGATGAGTACCGGCATTCCGGCGAACGTAAAGACCATGTAGGCTGTGAGTACCTTAATTGCATCCTTTATGCTCCAGCGGTATTCCAGGGGGATTCTTTGTTTTGTTTGTATATTACTCACTTTTAACCGTTTGTACCAATACCTCTCTGTTCCTTGGGCCATCAAATTCACAGAAGTAAATCCCCTGCCATGTCCCAAGCGCTAACCTTCCATTAGAAATGGGTATGGCGGAAGTTGCGCCGAAAAGTGAAGACTTGATATGTGCGGCTGAATTCCCTTCCAAATGGGTGTAGTGATCATTCCATGGCACTATTTTATTTATCTCATCAACAATGTCTTTTCTTACGGAGGGGTCGGCGTTTTCATTGATGGTAACAGCGGCGGTAGTGTGTGGTACGTAAACAAAACACATTCCTTCCACAATGCCGGTTTTATGCACAATAGCATGAACTTCAGCGGTGATCTCAATAAGTTCGGTTTTTGTCCGCGTTTTTACTGATAGTATATTCATTGGTATTTATAGTGTTGCCCGGTAAAAAATTCTTTTTCGCAAGTTTTTTCCATCGCCCTTTTCCCTGATTGCGAAGGAGAAATCGGAAAAGGCATGCCGTTTTAAAGGTACAACGTATCCTAATAGTTGAAAAATATTTTGTCAAATCTAAATAATCTGTAACACTTTAGTCTTTTGAAAAAAGTCAATAAAATTAAGGATCCCGTGTTTTATACCTTTTACTATGCACTCTGTACTATCATCTGCGTAACACTGTGCGGCAAAACATCGCTTTTATTAAAATTTTTCAAAAAACTAAAGTGTTGCTTAAAAGGTAATTTACAAATCAATATTATACATTTTCATTTTGTTATATAAGGTTTTCAGGGAGATGCCCAGCGTCTTAGCCGCAAGGGGTTTGTGCCAGTTTTTTTCTTTCAATACTTGTGTAATATGATTCTTTTCCACTTCAGAAAGTGCGATTTCCCCATTTTTACTATAGTGATCATACGTCCTCCCGCGGATATTGTCAGGCAATTCTTCTATGGTGATAGTATTTCCGTCTGCGAGCACAACAGCGCGTTCAATAGTATTTTCCAGTTCCCTAATGTTTCCCGGCCAGTCGTAGAGCGTCATAGCGTGTAACGCTTCCGGGTGCATATCCATGGTTCGTTCCCTTTTGCAAAATTTTTGGAGAAAATGCTGAATTAGAGACGTTAAGTCCTCTTTCCTTTCGCGTAAAGAAGGCAGGCGCAAGGTGATAACGTTTAAACGAAAATACAAGTCTTCTCTGAATCGACCTTCCTTAACCTCAAGGGGCAGATTTTTATGCGTAGCCGCAATAATTCTTGCATCTACGGTGATAACCCGGTTATCACCAACACGCCGTATTTCGCCAGATTGTATTACACGGAGCAGTTTTGCCTGCGTGTTAACGGTTAATTCGCCGATTTCATCAAGGAAGAGTGTGCCCCCTTCTGCAATTTCGAATAATCCTACCCTGAATTCCGCCGCACCGGTAAAGGCGCCTTTCACGTGCCCGAAGAGTTCGCTCTCCAATAAGGATTCCTGTAGGGTGGCGCAATTTACTATTACAAACGGTTTGTCCGCTCTTTTGCTGTATTGGTGTATCATTTTTGCGGCAAGCTCTTTTCCCGTGCCGCTTTCTCCTTGGATCAACACGGTAACGTCAGATGGCGCAGTTTTATCGATCATTTTAAATACCGCTTTTATTGCCGGGCTGTTTCCTATCATAGAAGAAGGTTTTTGTACGTCATGTACCAGTGTCTTGAGATGAAAATTTTCCCTGCTGAGTTTTCTTTTTTCCAATGCCCTTTGCAATAATAAATCAAGCTCTTTAAGCTGGCATGGTTTTGTCAGGTAGTCATATGCGCCCAGCTTTATGGCCTGAACGGCATTCTCGATAGAACCTTGTCCTGTCAGTATTATTACTTCGGTGGTGGGTTCAATGGTTTTTATTTTTTTTAAGGTTTCAATGCCGTTCATGACAGGCATATTCATATCGAGTATCGCCACATCGTAATCCCGTTCCTGCATATTCTTTATCGTTTCCTGTCCACTGGCGCAACACGTCACATTATATCCCATTCGGTCGAGTTCCTTGGACATGATGTTTCTAAAGGTGCCTTCATCGTCGGTAAATAAAATGGTAGGTTTTTTACTCATAGGGCTATTATCCTGTCCTTTCTGCATTGTCTTGTTTTCCCGCTAATGGAAAGGTAATTTCAAAGACGGCGCCTTTTCCTTCACCTTCGCTGAACACATCAATTCTCCCGTTATGCATATCGACGATACCATAACATATGGATAATCCGATTCCTGTGCCTTTTCCCGTTGGTTTGGTGGTAAAAAAAGGGTCGAATATCCTGTTCAAATATTCGGGCTTAATGCCAACACCGGTATCCCTGAAGAGTATCTGTACGGTTGTTTCTTTCGGTAGAGTTGCAATAATAATTTCACCGCCGGCTTCTGTTGCATGAAAGGAGTTTGTGATTAAGTTTATAAAAACCTGTTTTATTTGTTGGGGGTCTCCGATTATTTCGCAAGGCATTTCTGACAGATTGACCTGGATTTTCTGTTTTGCCTTGTTTTCAGGTTGGTGATACTGAAGGGAGGCGATTGTGTCTTTGATAATATTGTTTATATCAATTCGCTCAAAATGAGGTTCCGATTGTCTGGAAAAATTGAGTAAGTTTGAGATTATCGATTTGCAACGGTACGTTTCATTCGATATTATTTTTAAATATTCAGAGAAAATTTCCAGTTCTTCTTTTTCAGTATATTTTCCCGGATGGTTGAGGATTGAGATAAGTCTTTCGTTCAGTCCTTCCGCACAACCCGCAACGGAAGCAAGCGGATTATTTATTTCATGGGCAAGTCCTGTGGCAAGGGTTCCGATGCTTGCCAATTTTTCAGATTGTACTAACCTGCGCTGAGTATGCTGCAATTTTTTATATGCCTCTCTTATTTCAAGGGTTCGTTCTTCAACGTTCTGTTCCAGGGTATTGCGTGCCTCTGTTAACTGCCGTGTTCTGGCATTAATAATCCTCGAAGCCTTCAGAACTATCAAATAAAGAGCAATGAATAACCCTCCCATTGCAGACCCTGTCATGAGGGTGGCCTTTTGATGTGCCTTTGCGATTTGCTTCTTTAACGCAGACATATCCTGGTAGATTTCCAATACCCCAACCTGCGCCTTTTTCGTCCCCTCCGCATCCATTTCATAAAAGGGGTAATAACTTTCAAGCAAGGTTTCCGGAACGTAAGCGCCTTTTGAATCCACGGTGCCAGAGAGACGCAGAGCCGAAGCCGGAATGCCGTTAATGGCAGCATCTAATTTTTTATTTTCACCCCGGTTTATGGCAAACCCGATATGTTCCGACAGGGTGCTATAAATAATATTTCCCTCAAGGTCGTACAAATACAGTTTTTTTATATTCAAGCCGTATAAATTCTCTCTTACGGCATTGTCTAACTTTCTCAATTGCCTTCTATTATTTTCCAAATCGATTTTCCCCGATCTTTTCAGGGTGGGAATAAGAAAGTCTTTATAAAGTTCATAATTTAAGTGTGTGCAGAAATTATGCGCGTACTTTTCGCTTCGCTTAACCAATTCCTGGGTTTCAAGTCTGGCAAATACCTTTCCGATAACAAAACTCAATATGACAATGATTACAAAACTTGTGAGGGTGTAGTATAAAATTAAATTAAATTTCTCAGGATGTAGTATTTTTTTAAATTTTGGCATACTTTATTTTATGTAGTTGAAAAAGGTAAAGCAAGGACGAACAGGCGACCAGAAAATAGCGCTGGGTCTTTATCGTTAAGCAAATAAGGTTTTCGAAAGATGAATAATAAGGATTTATACATTTTAAATAAAATTCATTGCAAGGGTGCTGTTTCAAAAATCTGACATCTGACATCTGACATCTGACCTCTGACCTCCGACTTCTGGCTTCTAACCTCCGACCCCTGACTTCTGACCTCTGATTACCATTTAACTATTGCCTGAACAAAAGATTTGCCATGAATACCTTCTCCCGGCTCATTTTCAACTTCATATTCAAATTTAAATAGTACCTGTTTTATGGGTGAATAGTTTATTCCAAATGCAATGCGGTCGGCTTCGTTTCCGTCGGTAATATCTTTGTTTGGATCCACTGAATCGAAACGTAAAACCCCTTCAAGATATTTTAAATAATCCAGATCGAAGGGATACCGGTAAGTAGTTTGAATGTAGTAGCCGCTTCTGTGATAATCCCCTCCCTCTTCTGCCTTTTGTTCTACCCTGCTAGTAATATATTCTCCCCGGATTTCCAGATTTCCCCTTTTCAACTGAAAATCAGCGCCTAAAAAATCTATATCCCGTTTGTTGTTTTCATCATATTTCCCCCTTGAATATGAGCTGCCCACTTCAAATCCCGGAAAACACTCAAGGGCTATTCTTCCCCCCAGGGTCTTGCTGCTATTATTATCCCATAACTTCTGCACATCATTTGGTTCCGGTCCCTTGAGTCCGGTTGTTATCGCAAATTCATATTTAAACCGTGTATTTAAAAAGAAAGGAAGTGTTCCGAAAAACATGCCCCCATTGTCTGAATATGTTCCGGGAATAATCCTGATAGAAGGCAAAGGGCGGTCCACAAGCTTGTTAAAAGGGCCTTCTTCCGCAAACCGCTCAATACCGAACGGATACAAAAACCTGCCTGCACGTATTTGCAGTACATCGCTTACAACTTCATAATTAAAGAAAAACGTTTCCAATTCAAATTGATTGAATCCCTCTTCAATCTCAAGTTCTGATACAAAAGAGAGTTTTTTTGTTATACGTTTGCCAAACCAGAGAACGAGTTCATTCCCCTCCAAAAACTTTGAAGAAGGCTGCTGGGAATCATCATCTCTTCCTTTTACAGGGGAGGTGATTGCAAAAAAACCATGAAACTCAAACTTCTTCCCCTCATCTTTTTCCGGGGGAATGGCGTCAACGTCAAAATAAAAATCCTGCGGGAAAAAGCTACGTCTTTCTTTCTGGAGACTCAATGGCGCGGATGCCGTAGCTTCTTTTTCATCCATTTCCGCATAAACTATACAGGTAAATAAAATGAAGGGAAGAACTATGAAAAATGTAGTCAAATAAAATTTCATAGAAAGTGGGCATCTAAAAAATGGGAATATTCAAAGATTAAGTATGGTATCCACGAGGATTCTGCAAAGATACCATATTTTATGCTGTTCTCAACCCTTATTTTTCAGGCTTTTTGGGTGATATTTGCCTAGTTTTTCACTATATTTCATGGACAAATTACCTCTTCATCTAAAAATACGCAACATATGTGTTATTTATTAAAAGTTTAAATAAAAAGCCCGTTTCTTGTAAAAGGCAATAGAATAATGTAAAGTTGTTCCCATATGACAAGCTAAGATTGATCAACTTTACTCAATATACAAATCTATTTCAAAGTGACACTTTAGTTTTTTGAAAAAGGAAAAGTAGGGGCGAAGCATTTGCCCCTTTGGGTATGAACTTATTTATGACAATATACAGCAAATGCTTCGCCCCTACACTGCGATTATTGGAATTTTTCAAAAAACTAAAGTGTTACGATTTGTTTGACTATACATTAATTAAAAGGTTATTATAACCACCTTGAAAAATGGAATTTTTACTGATATTTTCCGGAAGGGATGAAATGAGCGTGAAAAAGGATACCTCTATTTCTTTATTCTATGACATGGTGGAACTGATGGAAAAGTTACGCGGCAAGGACGGCTGCCCGTGGGATAAAGAACAAAACCATGTAACCTTAAAACCCTATTTGGTGGAAGAGACATACGAAGTAATCGATGCAATAGATTCAGGCATGCCGGACAAACTTAAAGAAGAACTGGCGGACCTGTTTCTGCAAATTATCTTCCACTGTCAAATCGCAAGGGAAAAAAAAGAGTTCGATATCAACGATGTAATTAAATTATGTCTGGACAAAATGATGCGCCGTCATCCCCATGTTTTTGGCGATTCGACAGCATCTACTTCCGAAGAAGTGGTTCAGCAGTGGGAGGCAATTAAAAAACAGGAGAAGGGATACGAAGAACGAAAATCTGCTGTCGATGGACTGCCAAAGCATCTTCCCGCGCTTCAAAAAGCGCAAAAAGTGCAGAAGAAGGCGGCAAAAGTGGGATTTGACTGGAAAGATATAAACGATGTCATAGCGAAAGTGGAAGAAGAAATGGAGGAGGTTAAAGAGGCTATCGCAAAGAAAGAAACAAAAGACATGGAGGAAGAAATAGGAGATCTTTTGTTTTCCGTGGTAAACCTTTCCCGTTTTTTACAGTTTGACACAGAAAATATACTTCATAAAACCATATATAAATTTGTAGACCGCTTTAAAAAAATAGAAAAAGAACTTGCTTCCTGCGGAAAAGATATTGAACAGTGTTCGATAGAAGAATTGGACGCCCTCTGGAACAAGGTAAAAATGAATGCTCGAAAAAATATTTAAACTCCGGCAAAACGGCACGAACATCCGCACGGAGATGGTTGCAGGCTCGACTACGTTTCTGACAATGTCATACATCATATTCGTCCAGCCTGCGGTACTTTCCGGTTGCGGGATGGATTTTGGCGCTGTCATGACGGCAACGTGCATTTCCAGCGCATTTGCGTGCATACTCATGGCGCTTCTTGCCAATTATCCCATCGCCCTGGCGCCGGCAATGGGACATAATTTTTATTTTGCCTTCACAATTTGCGGGCCTGTGATAGCAGGAGGGCTTGGATATTCCTGGCAAATTGCGCTTGGCGCAAACCTTATCGCCGGCGCTTTATTACTTGTTCTGTCGTTTTTCGGAGCACGTGAACTGGTAATATCTATCATACCCGATTCGTTAAAGAGCGCCATTGCCGTTGGAATCGGATTATTGATTGCGCTGGTAGGGTTTGAATATGGCGGAATAATCGTTGACAAACCTGGCGCCCTTGTTGGACTCGGAGACCCTAAATCACCGGAGATGTGGTTATCGCTGTTTGGCGTCATGGCAATAGGAACAATGGTGGCTCTTAAAATTCGGGGAGCAATCTTATATGGAATTATGGGAACCGCATTCATAGGGGTCCCCCTCGGGCTGGTAAATTATCAGGGTATTGTCAGCATGCCTCCCTCATTAGAACCGACATTATTAAAATGCGATCCCGTTAAAATACTGACACACCCCGGACTTATTTCCATCGTTTTTATTTTTTTCTTTTTAGACCTTTTTGATACTGTAGGAACGGTAGTCGGCATAGGGGAACAAGGGGGATTCTATAAAAACGGAAAAATCCCACGGATAAAACAGGTGTTTCTGTCGGACGCGATGGGAACAATAAGCGGCGCAATACTAGGCACTTCAACAGTCACCAGCTATATTGAAAGCGCTGCTGGAATTCAATCGGGAGGTAGAACGGGGTTGTCAAACATTGTTACCGCCTGCCTTTTGCTTCTATCCTTATTATTTTATCCGGTAATAAAGATGGTGGGCGGCGGTTATCAGACTCCGCAAGGTAATTACCTTTACCCCATTGTTGCGCCCTCATTGATAATTGTCGGAAGCATGATGGTCTTCAATGTAAAAAATATCAAATGGGAAGATCCCACGGAAGCACTGCCCGCATTTCTCACTTTCACCGTTATGCCGTTTTCCCTGAGCATTACCGAGGGACTCTCGTTTGGTTTTATTTCATATTCCATTTTAAAACTCATTACTGGAAAAGCACGCAATACCCACTGGGCAATCCATTTGGTGTCCGCTACATTTATTGCCAGATACTTTTTTTTAAGAACGTAATAGATTTTTGATTCTGTTGTGTGTTATGATTTTATCTTTTATAAAAACCTTTTGAAGGATACAGTGCTATTTTTGCTTCTTTAGAAAACAAATGAAATGTGTTGCGATAGATTTTGAGACGGCGAATGCAAAGCGTTCCAGTGTTTGTTCTTTGGGATTGGCTATAATTGAAGGACAAACGATTGTAAAAAGGACGTCATGGCTCATCAGGCCGCCGGAGCTTTATTTTGATCCGTTTAGTACATATATCCACGGGATTTCAGCAAAAGACGTAGAAGACAAACCGGAATTTTATCAATTGTGGGACGAAATATTCCCGTTCCTGGAAGGCGGTTATCTCGTCGCCCATAATGCAAGTTTTGATATGAGTGTATTGTGCTGCATTCTCGATGTGTACAAAATACCTTACCCGCCTCTCAATTATTTTTGCACCCTTGCAATAGCCAAACGTGTTTGGCCGGGACTTCTTGGATACGCACTTAATAAAATTTCCCGATATCTGGAAATTGAGTTCAAACACCATGACGCGGAAGAAGACGCCGTAGCATGCGCAAAAATCCTGCTCCATGCATACAATGAACTCGGCGTGAATAATCTTGAAGAATTGGTAAAAAAAATAAAATTGCCTGAAAAATACCTCCTCCCCGACAATTTTACACCAACACTTAATCCGCCGGTAAGTATTTCGAGTGTTAAGAAAGAGTAACGAATATCCGCAACTATCTTTCACAATCCACAGTCCACAATCGGCAATCGGCAATTTGCCGACTGCCGACTGTACAGTTCAGGCGTCCTGAAAATTACTCCGTTGTTTTCAGTGAAGATACATAACGCCCAATGGTTAGCCCCTGGGCTACTATTGAAAACACTACGATTATGTAAGTTATTGCCAGTAAGACCTCCCTCGATTCCCCTGAGGGAAGCGACAGGGCAAGCGCTACGGATATACCGCCGCGCAATCCGCCCCATGTGAGGATTTTTATGGCATTCGGACTGAATTCCTTCAGAAAACGCATAAGTGTAACCGGCACACCCACGCTTATAAAACGGGCTATTAACACGATAGGAATCATTATAAGCCCGGCAATCAGGTAATTTATTTTCATGGTAACTACCAGCACTTCCATCCCGATCATGAGGAAAAGAACCGCGTTTAATACTTCATCGATCAACTCCCAAAAAGAATCCAGGTGACCACGTGTTTTCTCGCTCATCGCAAGAAGTCTTCCCTTATTGCCAATGAGTAGCCCCGCGACAACTACCGCAATAGGGCCGGAAACATGAAGCATGTTCGCAAGGGCATATCCTCCCATGACCAGCGCAAGGGTAACAAGTATCTCTACCTGATAGTTATCAACTGCCCTAAGCATAAAAAAAGCGATCATGCCAGTCACAAATCCAAAAACGATTCCTCCGACCGCTTCCTCGAGAAAAAGAAAGGAGATGTGCTGAAAGGTCACTTCGTGCCCACCGGTTGCAATTTCCAAAAGGATTAAAAATACAACTACCGCAACTCCGTCATTGAAAAGGCTCTCGCCTGTGATTTTTGTTTCAAGGCTCTTGGAAATCCCCGCTTTCTTCAGTATGCCAATAACTGCGATAGGGTCTGTCGGGGCGATGAGCGCTCCAAACAAAAGGCAGTAAATGTAGGATAACTTGATATTCACCAGCGCAAATACCAGCCATGCCAGACTGCCCACAATAAAAGTATTTGCTACAATTCCAAATGTCGCCAAAATAATAATGATATACTTATGTTTTGAGAGGTCTTCCATGTTGACATGTAACGCCCCCGCAAAAAGGAGAAAACTGAGCATGCCGTTCATAAGCGTCTTATTAAAGTCCATCCGGTTCAAAGCATATGCCGCTTTCACATGGATTTCTCCCAACCCGAACAGCCCTAATATGACAATGACCAAAGAAGTGAGAATTGTTATCAGCAAAATACCGATAGTGGTGGGAAGCTTTATGAGGCGAAAGTTTATGTAGCTGAAAATAGCCGCAAGGCTGATCAGGATTGCGATAAGGCTAAACATTCCCATAGTGTTAATCTTTCTGCAATTAATTTACAAGTGTTGCACATCATCGTATCTTCGCGTTAAAAATACGCTTCATTTGTTGCAGTGCATATACATGATCTTTTTTAGTAAGCGCAGCTACGCAATTTTGCGGAACAGTAACTGCGTAGCCCCTCATATATGCATCATAAACTGTGTACAACACGCAAATATTAGTAACCACCCCTGTAATTATCAAATGCGTTGTGCCAAACTGTTTTAATACTTTTTGCAATGATGTTTTGTAAAAACATGAATAGCGCTTCTTGGTAACGAGGAAATCATCTTTTTCCGGCGCCAGTTCCTTAACAATACACGCCCCTTCTGTTCCTTCAACGGCATGTTGCGGCCATAAGGAAAACTCCGGATCATTTTTTCTGTGAGCGTCACAGCAATAAATAACCGGAATACCTGATTTTCTCGCCGACAGCATTTCCTTTTTTATTCCGGGAATAATGTCTCTTGCTGCCGGCACTTCAAGCGGGGCTCCTTTTTTAACGAAATCATTGAGCATATCACAAATAAGCAGTACGGTATTAACAGTGTTAAGATTTTTTGCTTTAACCATTAACTTTGACCTTTTTCGCGAGGAGAGTTATTGAAGCGCCTTTGTTGAATCAGGCTGGGTTTTTAAAAGACAAACACCCGAAGGCATTCATTTTTACCCACCCCTCAATCCCCTCCCAGGAGGGGAATTTGATAATTCCCCTCCTGGGAGGGGTAGGGGTGGGTTTGCTCATTTGGCCTGATTATCGCCAATGAAAGAATAAAAGTCAAATATAATGAATGAAATGGGGGAAATCATAACACTTTAGTTTTTTGAAGAATTTCGATAATCGCAATGTAGGGGCGAAGCATTTGCTGTAAATAGTCATAAATGCGTTCATATCCAAACGGGCAAATGCTTCGCCCCTCCTTTTTCAAAAAACTAAAGTGTTACTGGAAATCTGTTTGGATTCCTTTTTAAAGTGAGTTAAAATTGAATCGCAACTTTTGTCTTTACCAACGTAAGGACGTATTGCGATACGCCCCCATGAAAATGGTTTGAAATCTTTATACATTTAATCAATTTTGCACACTATTTATCTGTCATGATTAACCTTGCCGATTATAAAAACGAACGTCAGTATAAGACGGTTTTCTTTGAAACATTCGGATGCCAGATGAACAAACTCGATGCGGAATTGTCATTGGGGCTTTTACAGGAAGATGGTTATAGCATTGTTGACAAGGTCGAAGAGGCGGACGTTATTTTATACAATACATGCAGTGTGCGCCAGCACGCCGAGGACAAGGTATATTCACATCTTGGCGCCTTGAGAACCCTCAAGAAAAAACATCCCGATGTAATCGTAGGCGTACTTGGCTGCATGGCGCAAAAGGACGCACAATCTATTTTCAAGCGCATGCCACACGTTGATCTGGTCTGCGGCACCAGGATGTTTTCCCGGCTGCCTGAATTGCTTTTGAAGATCAGGAACCATGGCAACCACGTTCTTGCTGTAGATGAGGATGAAATTGTTGATGTAAAAAGAATCGCCGCATACCGGCCAAACGTCTATCAGGCATTCGTTACCGTTATGAGGGGATGCGATAATTACTGTTCCTACTGTATTGTTCCTTATGTGCGGGGCAGGGAGGTCAGCAGGACAATTGCTGACGTTAAACAGGAAGTGATGGAGCTTGTTTCAAACGGTTGCCGGGAAATTACCCTCCTCGGGCAAAACATAAATTCCTACGGAAAGAGTTTGCCGGGGAACATTACCCTTGGAGACCTCCTTATTGAATTGAATGGCGTCGAAAAACTCGAACGGTTACGATTCGTCACTTCACACCCAAAAGACATGTCCCGCGACCTTATCCGCACCATGAGCCAACTTGATAAAGTCTGTGAATATTTACACATGCCTGCACAGTCCGGATCCGACCGGATACTAAAAAAAATGCATCGCGGTTATACGGCAGGTTATTACCGTGAACTCATACAATACGCTAGGGACCTCATGCCCACTATCAAAGTGGCAAGCGATTTCATTGTAGGTTTTCCGGGAGAAACGGAAGAAGATTTTCAGGAAACCGTGTGTTTAATGGAAGACCTTCGCTTTCAAAACTGCTTCATATTCAAGTATTCAACCCGTACAGGCACTAAAGCTGCAGAACTGACAGACGACGTGCCTGATGAAATAAAGAAAAAAAGAAATGCAACGCTCCTGGACCTGCAAAAGAAGATCAGTCTGGAAGAAAATAAAAAACTGATTGGCAGGAAGCTGCAGGCGCTTGTCGAAGGCGCAAGCAAATCAGACCCCAACAAACTCTCCGGCAGGACGCGGCAGAACAATATTATTGTGTTCAAAGGACAACCAGCGCTGGTGGGCACACTTGTGGATATAACTATAAATGAAGCAACAGACCTTACACTTTTTGGCACAATGTAGCATTTCCGGCAGCCTTTACCCGTCTCAATAAAACAAGCGCTGCAAGGCATCTCAGAAAAGCTGAAATTGCAAAGACGGCAAGTAATCGGTGGCCGAAGACCGGCGGCAAATGTACGGCGAGAAAACCGCCAAGTAAATTTCCAAGGCATATTGCAAAACCGTTTATGGTATTAAAGTATGAAATGCAGCGGGTGCGTTTTTCCGGGATTGCCGATTCGTAGATAAAATTTGAAGAACATAAATTAAAACCGCCCCAGAAAAATCCCGATAACGCCTGAACCCCTATCAGAAAAAATACATCATGCGAAATAAGCCACCATGCAGGAAGGCTTGATATAATAAAACTGCATAGGGTAAGCACCTTCCTATTCCCCGTCCTATCGGCGTATCGCCCCCAGTAACTCATCGATAATATAGCAGCGAGGGGTACTACTGTTATGACAATGGTGTAGGTAAGGTACGAAAATCCAAGATTGCGGAGCATATATACGGCAAAAAACGGCGATGCTATATGCACCGACAGATTAAAAGAACTTTGAAAGATTACGTATTTCCCGAAGTTTCCAATATTTAATCTTTTTAGAAAATCCACAAATGAAAAGTAATGTTCCCGCTTTATTTCCAGAGGCGGTTCATACATTCTGCTGAGAAAGTAACACGAAATGTACCGGGAAACCATTGCAAGCAAAAATATAATCGTAAAACCAGTAAGTGAGGGATTATTGAAAACATCCAGCAAAAAACCTGCTAAAAATGTTGTTACTAAAGTGACAAGGCTGACAATCCTTGAACGTCTGCTGAAATACCGTCCCAGCCTTTTTTTGGGCACAAGGTTGGCCATAAGTGATCCCCAGGCAGGGGTAGCAAGGGACTCAAAAGACATATAGAAGGTACAAAAACAAATAAGCGCAATAATACGAAGATGCTTCGGGAAAAAGGGAATGAAGGCAATGGGAATGAGCATGCTGGCCTGCAAAAGAACGGAAATTACGATGATCTTTTTCCGGCTGCCGAAGTATTCGGTTATATCCGCAGCCTTAAGCTGCATAAGCGCGGGGATAAAGTGTATTATGGAATTTAATACGCCTATCTGGATATTTGTCCCGCCAAGGGCAACGGCAAAGGGGTTAACATAGTTGTTTCCAAATCCCGATGTCGCCGCGGCTGCAATGCCATCCCTGATTGAAACATTAAGGCTTTTTCTGACGGCGTTTCTTTCTTGCCTGTTCAAGCATTTCCTCCGCAAATAAGTTAATAATGACAACTATTCCGCATAAACATTACACGACTCCCGGCGGGTTCAGGTTTGCAACCTGAACCTATGAGTTTATGCGTATAATGGGACTATGTACTGCGGTAAAATTCCAAAATCCCTGTTTGGAATCTTGAATTTATTTGCCATTTGTTCTCCTAATAGAAGGCTGGATTGAAAGTATAAAACGTTTGGTTCAGGTTGCAACCCAATGTCATTAAGTTAAGAAAAGCATCACAAAAAAACGATATATCATCTTGATTAACAATAAGTTAGGTGGTATAATCAATGCCGAGTTAAACGTAATTTACCAGCATT